>JAZSOL010000072.1:0-8979 GCA_045536915.1 Clostridia bacterium | reverse complement strand
GATCCGACTTTGAAGCTTTGCTTCAAATTCCTCATCGGCATAGCTTTTCATAATGCTGTACACAGTTGTAAGCTCGGGTGTTTTTATGTTCTCTTTAATTCCCTGAATATGTTTTTTTGTAATAAAAAGTCTGGGATGTTCCGTTATGGGTTTAATTGGCGGTTCGTTATACAAGCCTGTTCCCCCTGTCTGCAAAGAACCTGATTCGGGTGCATCATCTATGCCCGATGGTGTAAAGCTCATATCTGATGTTATGATTATTTTGTCAAAATGAACATTCCTCTCACGGTATTTTATGCCTATATTCGATTTACCGGAGGGAAGCTGAGCCGTGCCAAGACTTATCCAGTAGTAATCTGCACCGGCCTTCAGCGACTGCATGTTGTAATTTTTTGAATTTACGGCATAATAGAACGAATCCGAACCTTCATCGGGTGCTTTAACTCTCAGCCACACGGCAAAAGAGCCGGGCACTTCGTTCATAAAATCTACCGAAAGATTAGCCTGCAAAGTTGCGGCATCAATTGTCATTGCAGGTGAAGCTGCCGAAACTCTTAAGGCAGCACCGCCGGATGCATCTTCATCTTCGATGTAGGCAATATTGGAATCTCTGTCAAATTCTTCACATTCGAGAACCATTGTGCCGTTTCTGATATTGAAACGTGAAAACTGAGGAAGTATCAGATTGGGATTTTCTGACTTTTTCCCGTATTCAATTCCTTCATCAAAGCTGAGAGCCATAGTGCAAAAAGAAAACAAACACGTAAATATCAATAATAATGCTGTAATTTTTTTCATAAATGCACCTCCCTATTTATTGTATATGACAATTGTTCTTCCGTCACCTATGCGTGTGTGAACAAAAACGTAAGATGCGCTGTCACCAAAATTTTTTTCATCAAAAATCTTATCGGCTCCGGCAAGTGATACAGTCAATTTATCACCCTCGCCCTTGCATTCCACAAATCTGAAGCTTGAAAGCGGAAAGCTTTCGGTTGTGGATGTACCATCAGCTTTGGGTATTTCAATGGTAAGAAAATTATCGTCTTTATATATTACTTTTCCGTAGGCAAAGCGCTTGCTCGCACTGTAGCTCGCATCGGATGGGTTAGAATTAAATTCAAATGTTTTGCCCTCCAGCCTGAAAAGCACATCAATATTACGGATTTTATTGTTTTTGTCCGGATTGAACATTATTATGTCGCCATTTCCCAGGGTTTTTCCGGGAGATGCTTCAACATAGCTCACGGCATCATCAAAGGCAAGATATTTCACGTTGCTTCCGTAATGGCATCCCGAAAGAGCATACATTTCGTCACCGGTTTCTTCATCAATAACCTTTGAAATATTTCCTATTACCATAACATTACTGTCGAATCCGATTTCACTTCCCAATACCCATCTGCCTGCCTTGATAACTCCCACTTCAATAAGCGGGCTTTCAGAATTTGAACCGTATGCTTCAAACTTGACAGTTGAATTGTCTCCGAAAAATGAAGTATCCTCTACGTAATATCCAGAATCGTCAGAACGGTTTTCCTCGGTAGGCACATAGAATATTACCGTTGACCCTCCAAAGAGAAGCTTTGCACCAAATGACTTTGTGCTTGAACGGTAATACAGACCGTGAGAGCCTATTCCGTCAAAGCCCTCGTGCATATATATACAGTTATCCTTTACATATGTATCAGACGTGCAGTCACGCGGTCTTACGGCGGTTTCGTCATAAAGACACATACGGCTTATTTTTGAGGTTCCGGGGAGAGTTTTATAATATATTGGAGCACGCACAACATCACCGCCGGAGGTATAGGTTATAAGACCGGGATTAGACGGATTTGAAACATCAAACAAAGCTTCAGGCTTTAATTTGGTGCCTGTGTTTTCAAGAGCAATTTTATCGGCAGTTTCAAATTCTATAAAGCTTCCGCCCGATGTGAAAATTTTGAGTGTGTAGGTATCTTTAAGCTTTTCTTTTTTTACCCCTACAAGATAGCCTATGTCGTACGTATCATAATCTTCGGTTTCAATTCCGCAGATTCTGGCATCCTTGTTAAAAAACAGCTTTATCTTATTCCCGTTCACAAGCTTTGAGGTGTCTATTACTGCACCAAGGGAGCGGCTCAATGTGTATACTGCACCGTCTACCGTCAGAGAAATTTCTTCTCCTGCTTCAAATGAATTGAGAGTTCCCACATAGGTATCTATTGTAACGGTTATTTTTTTGCATACGCCGTATGCATCACGGGATACATTTATTATATCGCCCTTTTCAATATCGGAAGGTTTCAGATTTTCTCCGAGAATGCTCTCTATGAGGATTTCGCCGTCTTCATAACGGGAAATATCCACGGTTTTTCCGGGAGTGTATTCATTATATATCACATCATCAATAACTTGCGAAACAACATAGCTCTCGTAAGCATCGATGCTTATGATGTCGGCTTTTGAATCACCGTTGTTGTACATGAAGGTTACAAAGCCATCGAGATTCTGACTTTGATATACATCAAAAATATCACCTGTATAATTTTTTAAAACAGAACCGTTGTATATTACAATAGCGTTCTTATCAAGATTCAATGCTTTGGTTTCTTTTCCGTCATCATATTCCAGTTTACTGCCGCTTAGCGATACTATATTTTTTCCTTCTATCACACGGCTTTCACCGGAAATTTTATCAAAATAGCAGATTTCCTTTCTTCCGCCTGAATTTATGCGATAATACGCATCAACTCTGAAGCCGAGCATATCACGGATTGAGCCTGCGTTTTCACCTATATCAAAAACTTCATTTCCAACAGTTACACGGTTGTATTCCATTTTATTGTCGTTTGCTATGTTTGTAAGATAATTGGCATACACTATGCCGTCATAACGTAAAATACCGCAGTATCTTTCAAGCCAGTTCACATTTTCCTTCGTATACGTACCGTCAAATGACATATCGGTAAGAAGATCGCAATTTACGGCAAGCTTCAGAACTGTTGCCGCTTTTGCAAAGGTGAGCTCTGTGTTGTAGTCATGGGGAGGATCAAGGCACAGTCCGAGCTGTGAGCCTGTCAGATAATATCCCGAAGGATAGCCTCCGCTTTGATTTGCCACCGCATCATATCCCAGAAAGGAAACAACAGTCTTTATGAGCTGAATATACGTAACATTATCATCAGGGGAAAACATTCCGTTCCCCGTTCCGGTCATTATTCCGCAATCGGAAGCAAAATCTGCAACTGCCGCATCTGTTCCCGACACATCGGAAAATTTACCGGATGCCGAAAACGACGGAGGATTTTCGTTTCCTGCCAGAATGCTGTAATAAATACCTGCAAGCTCAATACGTGTGAGCGGATCGATTTCGTTTTTGTCGTAATCAACAAAGCCAAGGGATTTTAGAAAAATCATATCTCCGCTTTGCATAGCCTCTTCGTTTGCATAAGACACACCAAAGGAGCCGGAAAGTAATAAGATAACGCATATAATACATATAAGCTTTTTCATTTTGCATTTCCTCCTGCCTGTGTCATTTCGTATATGAGCTTTGCACTTTCGGCTCTTGTAATATTGTCGGAGGGAGCAAAAACATTATTTTCCCTTCCGTTTATGATGCCCGAACCGTGAAGCTTTTTTACGCTGTCCTTTGCCCATTCGGAGATGGCGTTTTCGTCAGAAAAAACCGTTTTGGATTCATTAAATTCAAAACCTGCGTAATCACCAAGCTTACAAAGTATAACAGCACTTTGTTCTCTTGTTATAAATTCATCGGGCTTAAAGCTTCCGTCGCCCATTCCCGAAACTATTCCGAGAGAAGATGCAATTTTCACATACGGTGCATACCACGCCGATTCGTCAACATCCGTAAAGCCTGCCGACTCACTGCCTGAGGTAAGCTCAAACGCAAGCACCGTCATTTTAACAAATTCAGCTCTTGTAACAGGAGATGAGGGATCAAAAGCATTAAAGCTTTTGCCGTTTATAACCTTTCTGCCATATAGCTCAGTTATTGCTTCAAGAGCCCATTCAACTCCGTCTAAGTCTTCAAACGGCACAGCCTTTTCTGACGGCAGAAATCCCGATGTTATGCCCGGGTTAACAACAACCGGCTGAAGCGAGCCGCCTCCGCCACCGCCCGAACCTCTGCCGCCGGTTGAACCGGATGAGTCTGATTTAGTGTAGGATTTGATTATGGATATAAAATCAGACGGTGCTTCGGCATCAGAACCTGCAAGCTCTGAAAGAAGTGAGTTCACATTAGCTGCACGTTTTATTTTTGAGATATCCACTCCGTTTTCCTCAAAATATTCGTCATACTTTTCAAGATATGTCATAACGTGACCGAAACCTGATTCTTTGTAGTCTGTTATGACACAAACCGGAACAAGGCAATTGAATGCCTCACGCACATCGTCAAGTGTTTTGTAGCGTCCGGAAAGCAACAGAGCATTGACTTTGCGTCTTCCGTCAACGGAGAGATTTTTGATGTAGTCTTCATATTCGTCTGTATTTACAATATTTAAAACAGTATCGGCATAAAGAATTTTATCATTTGCTACCGTGAGTGCTTCGTCTGACGAATTGTATGCGGCACACAAAAGTGCTTCCG
Organism: Clostridia bacterium; assembly: GCA_045536915.1. GTDB lineage: Bacteria > Bacillota > Clostridia > UMGS1810 > UMGS1810 > RGIG1828. The sequence continues at coordinate 4,379 of JAZSOL010000072.1, read as the reverse complement.
ACAAAATATCGTAGGCAAGGTCAACATCATCGGGCAGCTTCGATGGATTCAGCGCAGAAACTGCATTTTCAATTGCTTTGTATATTTCAGATTTTTTGCCTTCGGTGTAAAGGGAGGCATAGGAAAGTCCGAAATTTTCAATAACCTCATCTGCAACGTCTGCTATACTGTCTGAAGAATTAAGCTTATTTATTGCTTCAAGCTTTTTTTCTTCAGGATAATATGCAAATCCGGTTTCATGCACATTTGTTCCGTCATTTACTATAACGGTGTAGACACCGCCGTCTGAAGGTGCGAGGTTTATATCGAAGCGGTAATCTTCTTCAAACATTCCGCTTCTGAAATCTGCAATGGTTTCAGCCTTTGAGCTGTCGGCATCAGATGAAGTGTAGCCCGGATTAAGAATCAGAACAGAGCATCTGCCGTTTCCGTTTTGTTGTCCGCTTACAGATACAGCATTTGTTTTTGAGTCGGTAACCGTTATAAACGGTGAAGCGCAAACAGTCTGAAAACAGAAAGCCGTAGTAAGCATTAATGCAACAATCTTTTTCATAATAAACCCTCCTGCTCCGAAAAAATATAGTTTCCTTTTTTCAGAATTTCAGCATGTCCCGATGGAAGTGTAAGCCTTGCACTAACACCGTCGGGAATTTCAAATTCATAATAAACCGTGTTTTCTTTATAGTACCAATAGGAGCGTATCAAGCCGTATTTTGTGTTGATGGAGGTGTCACCAAAACCAAGTCTCCTGTCGGGATGAGGTGTAAGAGTAATTTCCTCATAGCCTCCGCTAACCGGTGTTATGCCGGCAGATACCGAAAAAATCCAGTCAAACACCGCACCGTATGAATAGTGATTAAATGAATTCATATCATCATCCCAGAAACTGCCGTCTTCCTTAATACCGTTCCAATGCTCCCACATAGTGGTTGCACCGTGACACACGCTATAGAGCCACGACGGATTCTTTTCGCTTAGTAAAAGGTCGTATGCAAGAGCTGTGAATCCGTTTTGAGACAGAGCGTGGAGTATGTACGGAGTGCCCACAAACCCTGTTTGCATAATGCCGCCGGATTCCTTTATCAGATTGGCAAGCTTTTGGGCAACCTTTGGTTTTTCTTCATCTGTGCAAAGGTCAAAGCTCAGAATAAGCACAAGAGCAGTTTGCGTCATTGCCTTTGTGTGCGGTTTTTCATGATGGTCGGCAAAGCCTGCCGTGTCAATCACATTTTCCTTCGGAAGACCGTCTTTCATAAAATAACTGCGGAATTTATTTTTAATGTTGTCATAGAGTGTACGGTATGCGGTCATATCCATTCCAAGCACATCTCCGGCTTTTAAAAGAAGCGACGTTGAATATGCAAAATATGCCGAAGCAATAAAATCAAAGGAGGTTGCTCCCGTGTAAAAATCTTCGCCTGCATCCATGGCAAGCCAGTCACCGAAATGAATTCCTCCAAGCCACAAATATTCTTCATCTCCGCACGAGTGGAGATAGTCAACCCACTTTTTCATCAGAGGGAAAATTTCTTTTAAAAATTCTTTGTCACCATATGCCATATAGTGCTGCCACGGCACAACACACGCCGCATCACCCCATGCGGCAGATGAATCCTTGCACTTGTCGTCAACTCTCATAATACTCGGCGAAATCTTCCACAGAGCTCCGTTTGGAAACTGCTCCAGCATAAGGTCACGAAGCCATTTCCGGAAGAATTTTGATGTGTCAAAATTAATCATTGCCGTGCGTGCAAAAACCTGTGCATCGCCTGTCCACGGAGAACGCTCGTCACGTTGGGGGCAGTCGGTTGGAACATCTGTAAAATTGCTTTTTTGCCCCCAGATAATGTTATGATAAAGCTGATTTATTTTTTCGTTTCCGCACACAAAGCTTCCGGTGCGCGTGATATCAGAATGAACAACTACGGCACGAATGGAGTTTAAATCAATTGTATCCAAAGGGTACTCCGTGAGCCTTATGTAGCGGAAACCCTGAAATGTGTAGGTGGGTTTGAAAACATCTTCTTTGCCGCTTAAAATATACACATTTTCGTTTTGGGCGCTGCGCATATTAGCAAGATAGAAATTACCGTCAGAGTCGAGCATCTTGGCATGATGAACCACCATCCGCTCTCCTCTTTTTCCTTTTATTCTGATTTCGGCATATCCCGAAAGATTCTGACCAAAATCGATTACTCTTTCGCCTTTGGGTGTTGTGATAAGTCCGACAGGAGCAATACGCTCATGCTCGCATATTATCTCTCCGTCATGCGGACAAAGCTTTGTTTTTATGCACACGGTGTGTGCCTTTGAAATGTACCCGGGCACCGATGTCATGTCAACTGTTTCGCCGCCGAATATGGTGGAGGTTTTAACAAAGGAGGAATATACATCCCAGCTTTCATCAGTCACAAGTGTGTCGCATGTTCCGTCAGTATAGTTAAAAGTAAGCTCTGCAATTATTGCCGGATCCTTTGCCATACGATTTTTAACATTAAAATTATTCCCCACATATCCGAACTGACCTGCCCATCCGGGTGCAAGACCAAGCGTTATTTTGTTTGTCCGGCTTATGTATGAAGTCACGTCATAGGTCTGATACATAATGCGGTTATCATATGATGTCCATCCGGGAGCAAGCACAAATCTGCCTATGCGGTTTCCGTTTATGTGCGCGGCATATACGCCGAGAGCCGTAACAGAAAGCACAGCACTTTTAAGCTCTTTTTTTATTTCAAATTCCCTTGTAAAGCTGACAACATTTTTATTTTGCGTGGGATATGTAATCCATCTGGCGTTTTTCATATATTTCACTCCGAACACAAATTTTGGTGCTAACATATTACAGCATATTGTAACGGTACATAAAGCAGAATTTATATTGCAACCGGCAAAAACTTTTAAAAATTAAAAAGCTAATTATGCCATGTTAGTTTTTATAAATTCGTCAACGTCAACCACCGTGCCATTTTCACGGGCTTCTTCAATTGCAAATGTAATCATGTGGCTATAGCAGGATTCTTCTATTTCAGGAATTGAATTTCCGCTGTAGCTTCCGGTAAGATAATCATGGAGGGTAAGAATTATTCCGTCGTCGCCTCCGGCATGTCCTGCAACCACACCGTCACTTCCCACAAGTGGAATAATTTCCTTCTGACGTGTTTTGAAGTTGAACACCTCAACAGGGTTGTTGCCGTCTATTGAAGCATGTATTTCGCCCTCTGTGCCCACGATATGTATAAATCTGCCACCCTCGTTGAAGGCATTCATGGTGAAGGTAACGGTTACATCACCTTCAAAGAACATATTTACCGTCTGATGGTCAACAACATCATTATCACATTTGTATACGCATTTTCCGTATTGAGTTGTGCGGAGTGAGTTTTCCACCTGCTCATCAGTCGGATTAACCTCTTTGGTGCATGAGGTTCTGAACCACATATTTTCCTTATCGTCAAGATAAAGTCTTACGGCATTGTATGGGCAGGTTTCGCTTTTGGGGCATCCGTCTATGCAATATTCGGGAGCACCGTCGGGTGCATTGTCCTTTTTGAAGTAGGAAAGTGAGCCGAAAGAAGTCACTTTTTTGCACTTTGTGCCTATGAGCCATTGCAGAATATCTATGTCATGACAAGATTTCTGAAGAAGCATCGTAGAGCTTCGCTCGCTGTTTCCCCAGTTACCTCTCACAAAGCTGTGGCTCTGATGAACATTTCCTACGCATTCCTCATGATTAACAGACATTACCTTGCCAATTTTGCCGCTGTCTATCATATTTTTGAGACCTTTAAAAATATCGGTATAACGAAGAACCGTGCATATAACAACCTTTACACCGTTAGCCACGGCACTTTCAGTTATAAGACGGCACTCATGGGCGGTTGGAGCAATGGGTTTTTCAAGCATAAGGTCATACTTTAGCTCTATTGCTCTCATAGCCGGGGCAAAGTGGTCTCTGTCCATGGTTGCAATAACTGCAAGGTCGGCAATTTTGCCAAGTTCAAAAAGCGGCTTCCAGTCATTAAAGCATTTATCTGACGGGAGATTATGCTTTTGCTTTATATAATTTCTGCGGCTTTCCACCGGCTCTGCCACAGCCACAACCTCAAAACGTTCGGGCATTCTTGCCATGATATCGGTATATGCACTTCCGCGGCTTCCTGCGCCAACTAAAACAACCTTTATTTTATCCACAATAAACCTCCGTTAATATAATTTTATAATTTCGTATTGTATAATTTATAATTCAATTATACAACAGCGAATTTTGTATGTCTATATTATAATCGTTCATCAATTTACGTTTTTCGGTCACAAAATGTAAAATTTTTCTTTACAAATCAAAATAAATGTGATAATTTAATTATAAATTATATTAA
>JAZSOL010000111.1:0-8833 GCA_045536915.1 Clostridia bacterium | reverse complement strand
CGCTCAAAAACAAGGGGCTTTATTTCTCATACACAAAAAACAAAGATTTTCCCTAAAACAAAACAAAGACCTCAACAAGTGAGATCTTTGTCTGTTTTAGGGACTTTTTTTACAGTCCCCCTTTTTTATCTTTTCACCAATCCATATTTAACCTTTATTCTTTCAAGCTTATCTATCATAGGCTCAGAAATGAACCAAAGAAAAAAAGCTGTTGCCGTTGCGTGAATCAAATCAGACGGTATTCCCACAACATAGGAAGATGCAATCATTTGCAAGTTGATTTTATTCTGCCACATAATAACCGATGCCGGATTCATAATGCCTCCATAAATTAGAAATGTTGCCAAAAAACCAAATACGCAAAGCGACATCTTCGTTTTTCTTAATAATCCTTTTTTAAAAAGAATTCCTGCAATAAACCCTATAATACCGAAAGAAAACATCTGCCACGGAGTCCACGGACCTTGTCCGAAGAAAAAGTTTGAAACAAAACCCGTAACCGCACCTACCAGAAATCCTGTTTCACCTCCAAAGCACACTCCGGCAACAATCACAAGCGCAACAACGGGTTTAAATTGCGGAAGCATAAAAAATGCCGCTCTGCCCGCCACTGCAATTGCACACAAAACACTTATTATTATGAGTTCTCTTGCTTTTGGTTTCCTCGATTCAAACACCATGAAAAACGGAATCATAGTTTCAATTATAATCAGAAGACTAATAAAATAATACTTTCTTCCGCCGAAAAACAAAACACCGGTATATATTGTCAAAGGAATAAGAAGAAGTATCATAAAGGTTGCCCAAACAGCTCTTTTGGTAAGCTTTCTTTCTGATTTTGGAATCTGAGCAATTTCAGCTCGTATATCCCTCGGGGGAAGGAAACACCCAAGTGCAACAATAAAACTTATAATCTGCAATGCATTTATTCCCGGCAAACCTGCTTTTGAAATAGCGGGAATATCCGTATCAAAAAGAAAAAGTAACGGAATAAGTGTGAAAATCAAAGCAAATATGCTTCCGGTGATAATCCTTGCCGGGGTAAGCTTTTGTTTACCCTTATTTTGATGTTCGGTTTTGAATTCTGTTTTGTGCAGTTGAAATTTCCGGATTGGTTTTTCTTTTTTGGGTACATTGCCTCCGCAAGCAAGTATTATGTCTTCTGCCAGAACCGCATCCGGAAGCTTTGTTCGTGCCATACGGTTTGCAGATGTGGTGTAGAAGTTCTTTCCTTTAAAAATTCTCTTGGAGTGTTGGTTGAGGTTATGCTTCCGTCAAACATAAGTGCACATCTGTCGGCATATTCAGCGCAGAATTCAATATCGTGGGATACCATAAGGATTGTTACACCATTTGATTTCAAATCTGCAAGAATGCCTGCAAATTCCTCTTTGAAATGTGCATCCATACCTTTTGTAGGTTCATCAAGAATAAGTATTTCAGGCTCCATAAGAAGTATCTTTGCAAGTGCGGCTCTTTGCTGTTCGCCGCCGGATAAATCGTAAGGGTGTGAATCCAGAAGATTTTCAATTCTGCAAAGAAAAGAAATGTTATGTATTTTTTTCGCCTTTTCTGCTTTTGTTAATTTTCTTTCCGACAAAATTTCCATTAAATCCTGATAAATAGTTTTCTTAACAAACACACTTTGCGGATTCTGAGGAAGAACACCGAGCAAGCCTATATATAAGTTTTTGATTTTTGAAATGCTTTGTCCGTTAATCAACACATCTCCTCTGTATGGAGTATTGATACCTGATATAAGAGAAAGAACCGTTGATTTTCCGGTGCCGTTACCACCAACTATTGCAAGCATCTCACCTTTTTTGACACACAAATCAAAACCTTTTACAACATCCGGCAATTCCTTTTCATATCTGAACCATGCATCTTTAATTTCGATTACAGCATCACTTATATTTTGCTCTTTATCTTTGGAAACAACATCAGAATTCAGTGTATTCACTTTTGAATATTGCTCAAGCCATATTCTGCCGTCTCTAACAGTTAGCGGACATTGCATAGAGTTTGGCACTTCGCCGTGAACTCTCACAGGTGTCGGAAGTGCTTTATACATATCGTGATTTTTTGTTCTGAGAATTCTGCCGAGTTCTCCCGGAGATTCATCTGCAATAATCTTGCCGTCATCCATTACTATAACTCTGTCTGCAATTGGGAAAGCATCCTCCAGGCGATGTTCTGTGAGAATAACAGTTGTTCCGAGTTCACGATTGATTTTTTCAAGAGTTTTCAAAAATTCAGCCGATGCAATTGGGTCAAGTTGACTTGTGGGCTCGTCGAGTATCAAAACAGACGGTTGCATAACCATTACGGATGCAAGATTCAGAAGTTGTTTCTGTCCGCCTGAAAGCTCAGTTACGTTCTTATAAAACCAATTCTGTATGCCGAAAAACGAAGCCATTTCAGAAACCCTTGTTCTGATTTCGGGTGTTTTGTATCCAAGACTTTCCAACCCGAATGCAAGCTCATGCCAAACCTTATCGGTCACAATCTGATTATCGGGATTCTGCATTACAAAGCCTATTTTCGATGCCTGCTGTCTGGTATCATACTCTACAAGAAGCTTTCCGTTAAAATATATGCTTCCGCTTATATCACCGAAAGGCGATAATGAGGATTTTAAAAGCCTTAAAAGAGTGGTTTTACCGCATCCTGATTTACCGCACAGCAAAACAAATTCACCCTGATTAACCATAAAATTTATATTGTTTAACGTTTTATCCGCTCTGTCCGGATAGCTGAAACTTAAATTTTCGACCTTAAAGCTTTCCACCTTCTCACCTCCCAAAATTCAATTATCACAGGGCACATACAAAGAATTAAATATGCCATAAAAACACTCACACCAAACGCAGAAATATCCGCCGCTTTTATTGACGGGAAATATCTGAAATGCATTGCCCCCATAAGATTTCCAACAAGTGTGTATATTGCTGAAATCAAAATACAAACAAGAGCTTTTTTATCTCGTTTGTCAAATGTAAATATTGAAAATGCAGTCCGTCCGGGAATGCCGTAGCCTCGTGATTTCATACTATCTGCAGTTTCGATGGCATTTTCAAGCGACCAGGTTGTCATTATCGAAAGAATATTAAGCCCGTATTTTGCACGTTTAATAAAGCCTGCGTTACTCACATCACGCCCCATACACCTTTGTGTGTTTGAAACAACTTTGAGTTGTGCGGCAAATCTCGGCACAAAGCGAAGTGTCATAGAAATAATAAGCGACATTGCCGGAATTATTTTACCGAAAAGATAAATGAATTTATCGCTTGTCATAACCTCGTTATAACAGGAAAAATGACATATAACACTTACTATCATTGTTGCCGCGCAAACTCCGTAGATTACCGATTCCATAGTGAGCGGATTGCCGCTTGGAAGATAGCTTATAATTGTTGCGCCTTCGTGATTGAAAGCAGGGTTAATAAGTGCCGTTGCAACAATCAGCGGAAGCATATATATTAAGTTGGTTCTGATTGCTTTTTTTCCTTTAAGCATCACGGAATATGTGAAACCGCATACAAGAGAAATCAAAAGGCACAACGGATGCATAAAAAAACAACTGAAACCTATTACAAATGCAAAATACACAAAATTAACAATCGGATGATATGTTTTAAATTCACTCATATCCGAATACAACACCTCCTTGCCAAACAATGCTCATTCATTTTTTCAGACAAAAAAACTGCGGTAATTCTTTTAAAAAAAATTACCACAGCTGAGTTTTTCTGCGATTAATCACAAATCATTTGCGCTCAATAACCAAATATCAATTCAGAATCCGAACGCAAACAAAAATGCTGACTCTATGCAAACCAATACATAAAAGACAACATCAGAGCAGGTCTTGTGACTTGCACCATATAGACTTAAAAGTCTGCATTTTCATATCCTGTCTTCTCGGTTTCCCAATGACCGGCTTTCACCAACGGATACAAAAACTTCGACGCATACACCGACAGTTATCGCAGGGGATTCTCACCCCATTCCCTTTTCACCGATTACACCTTGCACATAGGCTTTTACGGAATAATCAGCACTCTGTGTGAACATATTAAATTAATAATGACGCATTTGCTTATTTACCAAATGCAATGTTCCTGAAATTTTCTTATTGAATTTGTTGTCATACACTTTCAAATCAAAGTATATATTATGCGCAATTCAAAAGATTTTCAAGATTAATTCCATTCAGAAGCATACGCAGATGCTGTTGCACTTATATGATCTGATGTTTTCTGAGTCTGACAAATGTTATATATCATATCTCTCACATCACCGTTGTTTACATCCATATGGTCAATTTCACCTATACGGTATGCAATTAAGTAATAATCGTTATATTCAATTGGTGCGCTGTATTTTCCGTCTTCAAGTTCCATTACCGTTTTGATGAAAGTATCCGGATTATCAGATTTTGAAAACATTGCATTTTTACTTGCTCTTGCCGGTGTCAGGGTTATGATTTCATCTGCAATCTTATCGAAATCCTCTCCGGCTTGCAGTCTGGAATAATATGCATCAATTGATGCTTTAGCAGCGGTTTTATCTTCGCCAAAAGGAACACGGAGATATTTTACGCTGTAGCCATCCATTGCAAAAGCATCATAGTTATCGTTATAATACTTTACAATTTCTTCATCGGTCACGTCAAAGAGATGTTTTTCGGTGAGTTTGGATTTAAGATAATCTACTTCACGCATATATTTAAGGAAATCTTCGGTATATCCGTATTTGAGAAGTTCATTTCTGTATGCCGCTTCTCCTCCCTTTTGCATCTGCATGAAAAACACCTGGTTTGCATAATTGGATTCAAATGTTTTATCAACAAATATATCATATTTTGAAGCCATTTCCCGTGCTGCATATGCTTCAGCAATTGTTTTTTTAGCTTCTTCCGTTATCTGTTCAACACTCATATCCTTATATTTTTCAAGTGTTTTAAAATAATTAACATAACCGTTGAGAAGATTACTTTTAACGTCAATATTGTTGATTTTACCAACAACATCTCCGCCAACATTTACGGAAAAATCGTCATTGATATACGCCGTGTATGTGCTTTCTTCCCAAATTACGTTTTTGCCGAGCATTTCAGAAACTGCGCGGAGCGGAATGTAGGTTCTGTCTAAGATAAGATAATTATCTGCCTCAACAGCTTTTCCGTTAACAACAACATTGATTGTGTTGCGCTCAGCATCAATATTCACATTTTCAGCAGATGCAACACCGCATCCTGCTACGGTGAGCAGAGCGGCAAGTGATAAAGATATAAATTTTTTCATTAAAAATTCCTCCCTTGTTTATTCTCCTAAAGTCCCAAGACTTGATTTTTTTAAGTATTCGTTGATGAAACCGTCAATATCGCCGTCCATTACAGCACCGATATTTCCCATTTCGTAATTTGTTCGATGGTCTTTAACAAGATTGTATGGATGGAACACATAGGAACGTATCTGACTTCCCCATGCAATTTCCTTCTGTTCGCCTTTGATGTCATCCATTTTTTCCTGATTTTCTTTTTCTTTAAGCTCAATAAGTTTAGCTTTGAGCATTTTCATTGCATAATCTTTATTTTTATGCTGTGAACGTTCATTCTGACATGCAACAACTATACCTGTCGGCAGATGAGTGATTCTGATTGCCGAACTTGTTTTGTTGATATGCTGACCGCCGGCACCGCTTGAACGGTAGGTGTCGATACGCAAATCGTCAAGATTGATTTCAACATCAACATCGTCATCAATTTCAGGCATAACCTCAGCAGATGCAAAGGATGTGTGTCTTCTGCCAGATGAATCGAACGGTGAAATTCTTACCAAACGGTGTACACCCTTTTCGCACTTAAGATATCCGTATGCATTTTCTCCGGAAATCAGAAGCGTAACACTCTTAACACCGGCTTCATCACCCGGAAGATAGTCCATTGTTTCAACGCTGAAATTGCGTCTTTCTGCCCATCTTGTGTACATTCTCAAGAGCATATCAACCCAATCCTGAGCTTCTGTTCCTCCGGCACCCGGATGAAGAGTAAGAATAGCGTTGTTTTTGTCGTAATCTCCGGAAAGCAAGGTCTCCAGCGTCATTGCATCTGTTGTTGATTTGATTTCTTCAACGGACGCAGTTATTTCATCAAGATACGAATCGTCATCTTCTGCATTTGCCATATCGATAAGAACGAGTGTGTCTTCATAGAGTGAATAAAGCTTTTCATATTTTTCAACTTTATTCTTTAAAATTTTTGTTTTCTGAAGGATTTTCTGGCTGTTTTCCATATCGTCCCAAAATCCGGGAGCGGCCGACATTTCTTCAAGCTCTTTTATTTTTTCCAAAGAACCTGCGATGTCAAAGTGAATCCCTCAAATCATTTATACTGCTTTCCATGTTTTGTAATTCAATTTTGAATTCGTCATATTGTAACAATATAATCACCCCTTTACTTGCCGCAGCATTTTTTATATTTCAAACCCGAACCGCACGGGCAGGGATCGTTTCGTCCAACCTTCGGACTCTTTCGGGTAACCGGCTTTGATTCAAGGCTACCGTCACTGCTTCCACCTGTTGCGGATGTGGGTTTTGCAACCTGTTCACGTTCTACTCTGTTTTCAATAAGAATATTAAAAAGAAGTCTCAAAACATCTTCTGTTATTGCCTGAAGCATTGCTTCATACATAATGTAGCCTTCTTCTTTATATTCAATTATCGGATTTTTCTGAGCATAGGCTCTGAGACCTATTCCCTGACGCAGACGGTCCATATCGTCGATATGATCCATCCATTTATTGTCAACAACTCTCAAAAGAATAACTCTTTCTATTTCTCTCATACGCTCCGAACCGAATTCGGCTTCTTTTGAGTTATATTCATCTAAAGCTATTTCAATAAGCGCATCAACGAGATTATTGCGTGTGAGGTCTTCCGTTTTGCCGTTATATGAGAATGTGTAATAATCATTGGAGATTTCAAGCACATTTTCTTTTAAAAAGAACTGATTCATATATTCAAACATACCCTTGATATTCCAGTTTTCCGGATATGTTTCTCCGGCAACATACTGGTCTACCGTAAGATTTATAAAGTTTGAAATATGTTTTTCTATTGTCTGCCTGAAATCTTTTCCGTCGAGAACCTTATTTCTTTCTTCATATATAACTTTTCTCTGAACATTCATTACATCGTCAAACTGAAGAACATGTTCTCTTGCTTTAAAGTTATTTCCTTCAACGGTTCTCTGCGCTCTTTCAATAGCCGACGAAAGCATATTCGCCTCAATTGCCTCATCATCACCAAGCCCAAGCGAATCAACCATTGTTCTCAAACGGTCGGAACCGAATTTTCTGAGCAAATCATCTTCAAGAGAAAGGTAGAATCTGGATTCACCAACATCCCCCTGACGTCCGGAACGACCTCTGAGCTGATTGTCTATTCTACGCGATTCGTGACGTTCGGTACCTATAATGAAAAGTCCGCCCGCTTCAATAACTTCGCTTCGCTCCTGCAAAATCTGCTCTTTATATTGATTTGTAAGTTCTTTATATTTTGCTCTTGCTTCAAGAATAACTTCATCATCCGTATCGGCAAAACCGGTTGATTCGGAAATCTGTTCTTCAGTGTATCCGAGTTTTTCCATTTCTTTTTTAGCAAGAAAATCGGCATTACCGCCAAGCATAATATCGGTACCTCGGCCTGCCATGTTGGTTGCAATGGTAACAGCGCCTTTTTTACCTGCCTGAGCTATTATTTCAGCTTCTTTTTCATGAAACTTTGCATTAAGAACTTCATGTTTTATACCATTTCTTTTAAGAATTTTACTGAGCAACTCAGATTTTTCTATTGTTACCGTACCAACGAGCACAGGCTGACCTTTTTCGTGGCATTCAATAATCTGTTTGACAACAGCATTGAATTTTGCTTCTTCCGTTTTATACACACTGTCGGCATGATCTTTTCTTACCATCGGTTCATTTGTTGGGATAACAACAACATCGAGGCTGTAGATTGCATTAAATTCAGTCTGTTCGGTTTCGGCAGTACCGGTCATACCGGAAAGCTTGGTATATAACCGGAAAAAGTTCTGGAATGTTATGGTTGCAAGAGTTTTGCTCTCTCTAGCAATTGTAACTCCTTCTTTAGCTTCAATAGCCTGATGAAGCCCATCGTTATATCTTCTGCCGTGCATAAGGCGACCCGTGAATTCATCAACAATTATAACCTCGCCGTCTTTAACAACATAGTCAATATCACGCTGCATTATTCCGTGAGCTCTGATCGCCTGATTTATATGGTGAAGCAAAGTAATGTTTTCAGGGTCAGAAAGGTTTTCAACGTTGAATGAGTGTTCTGCCTTTTTAATTCCGGAAGCGGTAAGAGATGCTGAATTCGCTTTTTCATCAACAATATAATCTGCATCAACGTCATCATTATTTTCTTTGTCGTCACTTTCAACAACTTTCATGCTTTTAAGAGTGCGGGCAAATCTGTCGGCAATTGCATACAGATCTGTTGATTTTTCACCCATTCCGGATATAATAAGCGGGGTTCTTGCTTCATCAATAAGAATCGAGTCAACTTCATCAACAACAACAAAATTATGGCCTTTACTCTGAACAACATCCTTTTTATAAATAACCATATTATCACGGAGATAATCAAAACCAAATTCATTGTTGGTTCCATAGGTTATATCGCATGCATATGCTTCTTTTCGTTCAGATGGTGACTTATCGTGGGTTATAAGTCCAACCGTGAGACCGAGGAAGCGGTGTATTTTGCCCATAAGCTCACTGTCGCGCTTTGCAAGGTAATCGTT
>JAZSOL010000314.1:0-18677 GCA_045536915.1 Clostridia bacterium | reverse complement strand
AGGGCAGCACCCGAAACAGCGAGAAAGGATGTATTTATTTATGGCAGACTTTGAAGAAATCATTAAAAAGCACGTTGACGGAGAAGGGAATATTCCTGCTTCCGCTATCGGAACCGTTGTTGCGGCTATCAAAACAGCAGTTGGAAACGAGTTTGTTGACAAAACAAGATACAAAGCAAAACTTGATGAAATCGACGAACTTAAAACCAAACAGCAGACCGCCGAGGACAACGCAACGACCGCAGAAAAATGGAAAACCAAATACGATGCTTTGAAAGACGAATTCAAAGAATTCAAAAACGCGCAGGCCGCAAAAGAAACACGATCCGCAAAAGAAAAGGCTTATCGTGAAATTCTTAAAGAAGAAGGAATCAGCGAAAAGAGAATTGACGCGGTTATTAAAGTCAGCGATGTTGACGGAGTTGAAATCGGCGAAGACGGAAAAATCAAAGACGCAGACAAACTTCGTGAAAACATTAAAACCGAATGGGCAGACTTTATTGTAACCACAGAAAAGAAAGGTGTTAATCCTCCCGCTCCCCCTTCCAACAGCGGCGGCACAATGACAAGAGAAGAAATCCGCAAAATAAGTGACCCTGTAAAAAGACAGCAGGCTATTGCGGATAATATCAGTCTTTTCAGAAAGGAATAACAAAATATGGCAGCTAAAGCAAATCTTACTATCACAACCGACATTAATGTCGAAGCAAGAGAAATCGACTTTGTTTCCCGTTTTGGCGATACATGGGAACATCTTCGTGAAATTCTCGGCACTATGCGCCTTATCAAAAAAACACCCGGCGCAGTTCTTAAATCCAAAAGAGCATCCGTTACTCTTCAGAACGGAAAAATCGGTGAAGGCGAAGAGATCCCTTATTCCAAAGCAACCGTTGAAGAAGTTCCTTACGAGGAAATGGATATTGAAAAATATTCCACCGCAGTATCCATCGAAGCCATCAAAGATTATGGTTATGACGTTGCCGTTGCAATGACCGACGATGCTTTCCTTGCAGAACTTCAGGCAGACGTTACTAAACGTTTTTACGATTACCTCAACACCGGCACTCTTACTGATACCGAAACCACCTGGCAGAGAGCTCTTGCTATGGCAAAAGGCGCAGTAATCAACAAATTTAAAACTATGCACAAAACCGCAACCAAAATCGTTGGTTTTGCAAACGTTCTTGACCTTTACGATTATCTTGGCGACAAGGATATTACCATTCAGAGCGAGTTCGGTTTCCAGTATGTTAAAAACTTCCTCGGTTACGATACCGTTTTTCTTCTTTCCGATGAAGAAATTGCAAGGAACAAAGTAATTGCAACTCCTGTTGAAAACATCAACCTTTATTACGTTGACCCTTCCACTTCCGATTTTGCAAGAGCAGGCCTTGTTTATACCGTTGACGGTGAAACTCCTCTTATCGGTTTCCACACCCAGGGCAACTACGGTACTGCGGTTTCCGAATGTTTTGCACTTATGGGACTTACCCTCTTTGCAGAATATATTGACGGCATCGCCGTTTATACCGTGGGGGGTTAACTGAGTTATTGACATATTCCGCTCCCGAAGTTGACCTTAAATCAATGACAAAGGCACAGCTTTTGGCGTTTGCACAGGAAAACGGAATAACGGGAGTTGATAACTCCATGCTTAAAGCGGATATCTTAAAGACCATTGAGGAGGCTTTGTATGCTTAACGAAGTCATGCGATATCTTTATGGAACAATGGTTTATAAATGGCCTGTCAAAGAACTTTACGGCGGTGAATTTAAGATAGAAAACGGCAGCATTGAGCTGCCGTTTCTTCTTGACGGACAATATTTCAGAATAGTCGGTTCGGTTTTTAATGACGGTGTTCATCAATACCCGGCGCAGAACCTTAAAGACGAGGTTTTCAAAGGGGCGATATGGACGCTTGCGATTTCTGATGAGTTTATTGAACTTGTAGATGAAATTGACACATGGCAGAAAGAAAACGAAAAAGCTGTTCAAAGTCCGTACCAGTCGGAAAGTTTTGGCGGTTACACCTACACCCTTAAAGAAAATGTTCCTTCGTGGAAAACGGCTTTTGCGAGCCGACTTAATCAATGGAGGAAGATATGAACCTTATTGATGATTATAAAGACGAATGTGTGATGCTTGAAAAGAAAAGAACTCCGGACGGAGCGGGCGGCTTCTACACCGAATGGACAGAAGGCGTTGAATTTCTTGCGGCGGTTACTTTTAACAGTTCCCTTGAAGCAAGGATTGCCGAAAAGCAGGGAGTTTCAAGCGTTTACACAATTACCACAGCAAAAAACATCACCCTTGATTATCACGATGTAATCAAAAGGAAGAGAGACGGAAAAATTTTTCGTGTTACCTCTGACGGTGACGATGTGGTTACACCGGCAAGGGCAAGTTTTCAGATCGCCCAAGTCAACGCCGAAGAATGGAGCATTCCCAAATGACAAAAGATGTTGCGCTTCAGGCGTTTTTTGAAAAGTTCGGAATTACGGCATATCCGACGACATCTGTTCCGGACGATGCTGTTTTTCCGTGGCTTACTTATGACCCGGTTTTTTCAGACTGGGGCGGAGAGCCTGTTTCGATTACCGTTAACCTTTGGTATTACACAGAAAGTGAAAGAATTCCAAATGAAAAAGCTTTTGAAATCGAAAAAGCAATCGGTCACGGCGGAACAACAGTTCTTTGTGACGAAGGAATTATCTGGATAAAAAAAGGCTCACCTTTTTGCCAAAGCCTTCGGGACGAAACAGACGATTTAATCAAACGCCGTTATATGCAATTGACGGCGGAATTCCTTACTTTATGAGGAGGCTGAAAAATGAAATATACCAAAATCGCTGAAGACGCTTTTAAAGAACTTCAGCTTAACGCAGGTGTTCTTGTTGATGAGTTTGACCCTTCCACAGGAGAACTTACACTTCAGAACATTCTCGGCGCAACTTCCGGCGGCGTTAACTTTAAGGCAACACCCACATTTACCGACTTCGGTGCAGATGTGGATAACTGCCCCAACAATATGAAGGAATTTATGAAACTTTCCCTCTGGGATGTTCTTCTTTCCGGAACATTTATTACAGTTGACGTAAACGGCGTTGCAAGACTTATTGGCGCGGCAGACATTGACGATACCGACCTTACCAAAATCGTTCCGAGAAACGACCTTAAAGACACAGACTTTAAAGAAATTTGGTGGATCGGCGATTATTCCGACAAAAACGGGGAAACCAAAGGCGGTTTTATTGCTATCCATATGCTTAACGCACTTTCCACCGGCGGTTTTCAAGTTCAGAGCGGCAAAGATGTTAAAGGACAGTTTGCTTTTGAATTCAAAGGTCATTACAGCCTTGAAGACCAGACAAAAGTTCCTTTTGAAGTTTTTGTTAAAGCCGGAGAAGACGAATAATTGATTTTTTAAAGGAGATTATAAAATGAAACTTTCTGAAATCCGTGGCGAAAGAGCCATTGAAGTAATTGCGGAACTTGTTGAACCGCTTTCGGCAATTGCGGTTGATAAAAACCTTAAAACTCTTTTTGTTATTAAAGTTAAAGACGGCGAAACCGCCGAGGAAGCTGCTGTCAGAAGAATCAAAGAAAAAGTCCCTTATCTTCTTAAAGAACACAAAAAAGAGATTGCACAGATTGTGGGGATTCTTGAAAACAAAGATCCTGAAAAACTGAACATTCTTGAAATTGTCAAAGGTGTTTATGAAATGGTAAGTGACAAAGCGTTGATGCAGCTTTTTTCCTCTGCGGTGCTGACGGAGGAAGCAGTGCCGCTTACAGAGGAATTCAGCAAGTAAGATTTTATAATGACGGGAAGGCGGTTATGAATTTCATAATCGCCTTTTTTCAAAAAGAGCAGGAAGAATTGGCATACAGAATTTATATGACGGACGCGATGAAAGCACTTTGCAATATGAATTTGAGATATGCCGATGTTCTTGCACACCGAAGAAAACCGAAAGATAACAGAAGCGGCGAAGAAATTGCGGCTGATGTTATTAAGCGGTGCGGACTGGTGGTGAAATCTTAATTGAACTTATTTGAACTTTTCGTAAAAATCGGCGTTAAAGACGAAGCAACTTCCAAAATAAGCCAGATTGCGGGAAGTTTGGGCAACGGGCTTAAAGCGGCGGCACAGGTTGGTGTTGCGGCGGTTTCCGTTGCGGCATCGGGTATTACCGCGCTTACATCGGCGGCGGTTAAAAATTATGCGGAATATGAACAGCTTGTGGGCGGTGTTGAAACGCTTTTCAAAGACAGCTCCGACAGAGTTCAAGGATATGCGGCAAACGCTTATCAAACGGCAGGAATTTCCGCAAACCAATACATGGAAACTGTAACAAGTTTTTCAGCTTCTCTTCTTTCGAGCCTTGAAAACGATACACAGGCGGCGGCAGACATTGCGGATATGGCGATTCGCGATATGAGCGACAACGCCAACAAAATGGGCACCGATATGCAGACCATTATCAATACATATCAGAGCCTTGCAAGAGGAAACTACGCCATGCTCGACAACCTTAAACTCGGTTTCGGCGGCACAAAAGCCGAGATGGAAAGGCTTATTGAAACGGCAGCAAGACTTGACAGCAGCGTAAAATCCAACGATATGTCTTTTGCCAATATGGTAAGAGCAATACACGCCGTGCAGACCGAAATGGGAATAACAGGAACGACTGCGCTTGAAGCCTCCACAACCATTCAAGGCAGTATTGCGATGATGGTTGCTTCCTGGCAGAACCTTTTGACAGGAATTGCGGACGGAAACGCAGATATGGAAGTTCTTATCGGAAACTTTGTTGACAGCGTCGGAATTGCATTCGGCAACCTTATTCCGGTTATTGAAAATGCTCTTAACGGAGCGGCAGACCTTATCAACCAACTTTTGCCACAGCTTTTCGGAGCGTTGCCGCAGGTTGTGAGCGACGTTTTGCCGAAACTTGCGGAAGCGGCGGTCAATGTTATTCAAGCATTGGTTGACGGAATTGTTTCCAATCAAGCGGCACTTGTTGACTCGGCGTTTAACGTTGTTATGACCCTTGTGGACGGCATTATTCAGCTTTTGCCCGAAATTATAGACGCAGGCGTTCAGCTTGTTGCAAACCTTATTATCGGCCTTGCACAGGCACTTCCGGAACTTATTCCGGCATCGGTTGACATGGTTGTTCAAATCGTTGAAACGCTTGTTGATAATATGCCGCTTGTTATTGATGCAGCACTTCAGCTTATTACAGGACTTGCGGACGGTCTTATTCAAGCACTTCCGATTCTTATTGAAGCGGCACCCGAAATTATTACTGAATTTATTCTTGCAGTAATGCAACATATTCCAGATTTCCTTAAAATGGGTGTTGACCTTCTTGTTTCTCTCGTAAATGGAATATTGCAGTCAATTCCTCTTGTTGTTCAAGCGGCAGTAGATACAGTTACAGGTTTTATAAATGGATTTGTAGAAGTGTTTCCAACAGTTCAACAAAAATACAAAGAATATTTCAATTCTCTTATTGATATTGTAAAAGGAATTCTCGGAGTCCATAGCCCTTCGACTGTTTTTGCAAGTATTGGCGGCAACGTTGCAACGGGATTTGGCGACGGATTCGCGGAAATGTTTGCGGGCGTTCAGTCAAGAATTATAAGCGCAATTCAAGGACTTGTTGCAAAGGCAAAAGCGGCTGCGGCTGAAATTCAAGCGGCACTTCAAGAAGCAAACGCGGCAACGGCTGACGTTATGGCTGACGGCGGAACGATAAACTCCGGACTTGAAGCGGCGCAGGCAAGAGGAAAAGTTGCAATGGGAACAACCAACAACTACAACATTTACGCTCAAAAACAGACGGCAACGGAAGTTATAAAAGAAACAAGATATATCAACAACAGGGCGGTGATGGTCAACTAAATGTATAGCGCGAGATTTACAAACTCAAAAGGCCAGTCATTTTTCTTTGGCTATCAATACGGCAATATTTTTGATATAGACGGTCTTACCGGGCACGAAATGGACGTTGCTTTATCGCAGGGATTTAATCAAATCGGCGAAACGGTTGAAAACCTTTCGATTAAAAGCAGAGAACTTGAAATCAAAGGCAGGATTCTTGGCGAAGCAACGCAGGCAAAAAAAAGAATGCTTTCGGTGTTTGCTCCGTTTGAAAGCGGACAGCTTATTTTCGAAGAAAAATATTACATCGACTGTATTGTTCGTTTTACTCCGCTTATAACTCCCGAAAAACGAGATCCGAGATTTGAACTTGTCGTTACGGCTCCATATCCTTACTGGCAAAAAATGACCGCCGAAAGCTATATTGTCGGCGGTTTTAAACCGATGTTCAGCTTTCCGGTAAACTATGTAGAACCACATATCTTCGGCGTTCCCGCAACGGGAGCGTTTATAAACTGCATAAACAACGGAGAAGTTGAAGCTTATTTTAAACTTGAATTCCGGGGAAAAGGCGAAGTTGTCAACCCCGGAATTATCAATATCCGCACACAGGAATTTTTAAGACTTAACACAACTCTTTATCTTGACGAAAAAATCACGATATACAGAGAAAACGGAAAACTTCTTGTTGAAAAAGAAAGCGGCGGAGTTACGGAAGACGCGTTTTCGGTTCTTGACGAAGAAAGCGAACTTCTTTTTATGCACGTCGGTGACAACATCTTAAGAGCGACTGCGGACGAAAACGAAAGCCTTCTTGTTACAACAATTACATTTAAAGCGGCGGTGGTGGGAGTTTATGAAGGCATTTAATGTTTATAACGAAAACCTTGACCGCATAGGGACAATTGAAACATGGGTTTCGCTTCTTTGGAGCGAAGGCTATAACACGCAGGGCGATTTTCTTATTGAAGTGCAACAGACAAAGGCCGTTGCAAAACTTCTTAAAATAGGAAACTACATAGGCAGAGGGGATTTTAAAACTCTCTGCCTTATTCGTTCTGTTGAAGTTAAAGACCACCTTATTGTTGCAAACGGACACCCGGCAATAAACATTCTTGCGGAAAGAGTTTCGACTTTGGTTATTAAAAACCAAAATGCAGAAACGGCGATGAGAAGTCTTGTTTCCAACATGGCTGCATGGCCTTCGGTTGAACTTGGAAATCTTGCGGGGATTTCCGACAAATTCACCCGGCAAATAAGCGACAAAACAATTCTTGCTTATTGCGAAGAAATTGCCGCAGAAATAGACGCAGGTTTTATTTTTCGGCACGACAAAACAAACAGAAAACTTCTTTTTGAGGTTTATAAACCGGAAATTGACAAAAACCTTAAATTTGCAACGAAGTTTGGAAACCTTGCGGGAACGGTTTATTCCGAAACCGACAACCAGTTTAAAAACGTTGCTGTTGTTGCCGGAGCGGGCGAAGATGATGCCCGAATAACCGTTGTGGTGGGAGATACGGCAAGCACCGGAACGGCAAGGCGGGAACTTTATGTTGACGCAAGAAACGTTCAGATCGAGGACGGAGAAACAGAAGCGAATTACAGAACAAGGCTTTCCAATTACGGGCTTGAAAAACTTGCGGAACAAATAAAAATTCAGAACATAAGTGTCGAAATCAACGATGAAGATTTTGGAAAAAGATATGAACTTGGGGACATAGTTACCTGCCTTCTTGATGATATCGGAATAAAAATCCAGACAAGAATTATCGGTTTTACCTATACAAGCCAAAACAACCAAAACGAAGTCAGCCTTGAATTCGGCACACCAATTATACGGAGGTAAAGAATGGCAGTTATTACTTATCCGCTCAACGGCATTGAATATACAGCCGAAGACGCGGAAACTTACCTTTGCACAAGAAAAAGCGGAGTTTATTCCGCAGAAGATAACTTTGCTTTAACGATAAGCGGAAGTTCAAGCGTTTCCGTCGGGAAAGGCCTTGCATGGATTAAAGACGGAGAATTTGCGGGAAAATCTGTTTTGAGCACCGAAGCAGTGCTCATTGATGTTCCTATTGCGGACAGCGTGCTCAACAGAAAAGACAGAATTGTTATTCAGTTTGACAAGGGAAACAACGCAACAAACATCGTGCTCAAACAGGGAACGCCCGCAACGGCGGCAGAAGCACCGAGCATTGTTCGTGACGGAACAATATATGAACTTGGCCTTTATGTTATTGAAATTCCGGCGGCAAACATTGCGCTTAACGCTTCGCAAATCACCAACACAATGCTTGACGAAAACGTTTGCGGACTTATGAGGGACGCAGTTACCGGAATTCCGACAGCAACACTTTATACACAGGTTGAAGAACTTATTGCACAGATAAGAAAACACCTTGAAGAAACCATTGCGGGAAACATTCCGCCGCACGCAGAATCACACGCTAAAGACGGAACAGACCCGATTACACCCGAATCCATCGGAGCAGCAAGCATTGAATACGTTGAAAACGCAATCGGTTCTGTAATCGGGGGTGCTTATTAATGGCAAACAAATATTCGACCCTTACGGCTCTTTTTAAAGCGATTGCGGACGCAATCAGAGCAAAAACAGGAAGCACAGCTTCTATTATTGCGGATAATTTTCCCGACGTTATCGGCGAAATTGAAGTTGCAAAACTCCAGGAAAAAACAGTCAATTCTTCCACGGCAAAACAAACAGTAACCCCGGACAGCGGATATAACGGCCTTTCCAAAGTTACGGTCAACGCCATGGCAACAGCAACGCAGGCGACACCGAGTATTACGATTTCCGCTTCGGGACTTATTACAGCTTCGGCGACACAGACAGCAGGTTATGTTTCGGCAGGAACAAAAAGCGCAACAAAACAGCTTTCGACAAAAGCGGCGACAACGATTACTCCGACGACTTCTGAACAGACCGCAGTTGCGGCAGGAGTTTATACCACAGGAGCAATTAAAGTTGCCGCTGTTTCTACTTATGACGGGACGGTGACTTGATGGCCAACAGAGCAACAATAACTTATAACGGCAAGACCATTTCGACCGAAGACCGAGAGGGAAACTTTACTGTTACTTATAACGGAAACACTCTTGCGACCATCGCTCCGGGCGTTACCAAAACGCTTAAATGTTCGGGTAAATATATGCTTACAAATGTAGTTGTCGGCGGCAAGACCCTTGTTTGCGCGGCAAAACAGATGCTCGCGGACGTTGTTGTTGCGGTTGTTTCGCTTTTTCCATCCGAACCGTCGTCTTATTCGCTTATCGGAACTTATACATCCTCTGCAACATTTACAGCACCGGAAGACGGTTGGTTTCAGATTGAATTGCAGGGTGCAAGCGGTAACGGCGGTGAAGCAACTCTCAACACTACGATTATTTATGGCGCAGGTTCCGGCGGTGGCGGCGGCGGCGGTGCTTACGCTTGTTCCCGTGTTCAGATGAAAAAAGGCGACACAGTAATAATAGGCGGAAATCTTGCCGTTGGAGGAACAGCGACTGTAGCAATAAAAAGTTCAAGAGCAAGTTATTCCACGATGCAAACTGTCAGCGGCGAAGTGGGCGGAGTTTATAAACTTTTATCTGATAACGACGCGGCAGGAGGTGCAGGCGGCACGGCTTCTGGAGGAAACTATTCAAACGTTAACGGAAATCCGGGCGGTGATGGTGACAAAGGCACCCAGAGCCAAAAATTGTATGTCGGTGGAACGGGTGGTTCTCCGGGCGTTTCCGGTGGTAACACAGGCGGTAAAGGTGCTGACGTTGGTTATGGAAATAAAGGCACACCCGGAGCTGGTGCGGCGGCTTTTGTTAAAATTTATCGTGGCAACACGAATCTTGCTTAAAAGGGGGAATGAAAAATGGTAACAATCAATGGAAATGTTGAACTTCTTTCCGTTACGGTCAACGAAGCATACAAAGAAAACGGCGAAGTTTGGGATAAGGTTTTGATTATTCGCTTTCCGAAAAGCGATTATCCTTTTGAGCAGGCAAAAGAATTTGCAGAAACCGCAAACAAAGTTTTTTGTATGACAAAAGACAAAAGCTATGATTACACCGTTGACGGAATTATTGAAGAAAAAGAAAACGAATTTTATTCGGAATTTTGGCTTAACAACCCCGATGTTGCCGTTACGGAAAGCCTTGCACAAAAAATCGAAGAACAGCAGGCGGTTATTGAAAGTTCCGCAACGGAAAAAGAAATCAACGAAGCTATTGCGGAAGGGGTGAACAGCATTGATTAACGACGCACTTAACGAAGTTAAGAAAATGGCGGCACTTGCGGCAAAAGACCTTCGGGAGCGTTCCCCAGAAATGGACGGAACGGCAATTATTGCGGAAGAAGAATATGTTCCCGATTGGGACGGAACAAAGGATTATTCCGATGTTGTTATCGGAGCACCGGTTAAGGACGAAGGACAGGTTTACACCCTTATTCAGCCGCACAACGCAAGTCATTACAGCGCAAGGCCGAAAGAACTTCCAGCACTTTGGAGAGTTAAGCACACAACCGACCCCGAAAAAGCAAAACCCTGGGTTAAACCCACATCGACTTCGGATATTTATCTTATGGGAGAATGTATGATCTGGACGGATGGATTTGTTTATAAGGCACTTCGCGACACAAATTTCAGCCCGGAAGAATATGCAACCGACTGGCAAAAACAATAAAAAGGAGGGGTTGACATGATGACGGGAGATTCCTATAACCTTCCTATTCAAATTTCCACATCAAATGGAATTGCAAACTTTTCCGCATTTGAAGAACTTGAAGTTATGGTCGGAAATATAAGAAAAACCATATCAAACGGCGACATAACTTATGACGACGAAAGACAAATGTTTTTAATTCCTCTTACACAGCAAGAAACATTCAGACAGAAAAACCCGGTTGAAGTTCAAATTCGAGCAAAGTTTTTTGACGGCGAAGTTATCGGAATTTCGGCAGGAACAGTTGATTTGACAAAATCCACTTCGAAGGTGGTGCTTTGATGAAAGAACTTTTTGCGACCGTTAACGAACTTCCGGCAATGCACGCGGATTTGAGCAACAAGGCTTCTGCGGTTTTTGCAAACTTCGGAAATGTTTCAGTAAACGGCGGCGGAACCACAAAGCACAGCAGACTTTCCGAAAGAGAACTTCCCGATCAGCACCCGATTTCGGCAATAACAGGACTTGACGAAGCATTAAAAAATGCGGGTACAAAATTTACCACCGATGAAACGCTTAATCTTGAAAACGGCGTTCTTTCGGTCAACACAGCGACCGGGGTTGAAGGCGACAACACTCTTCCGATTACTTCGGCGGCGGTTTTTGAAACAGTCGGAAATATCGAAATTCTTTTGAAAACAATCTGAAAAAGAAAGGAATTAAGACATGAGTATTTCTACAGAGATAAGCCGTATCCAGGCTAATAAAAACACAATCAGAGCAAAACTCGTTGAGCTCGGAATGGCAACGAACACCGATAACCTCGATAAACTTGCGGCGGCCATTGAAGCGATAGTCAACCAGGGAGCGGTTTCCGTTACCGTTCAGGAAGGCGATACATATACCATTCCGGCGGGTTATCACAACGGTTCCGGTACGGTTTCGGGCATTGCGGGCGGCGGCAACTATACCCTTCAAGAAAAGAATGTTACACCGACCAAAAAACAGCAGAGCATTGCACCGGATTCCGGTTACTACGGACTTTCTGCCGTAACCGTTGCACCGATTCCGGACGCTTATCAGGACGTTACTTCCGTTACCGCAGGAGCGGCTGATGTTCTTACAGGTAAAATTATCGTTACCGCAGACGGCGTTGTAACCACAGGTACTATGCCCAACAACGGAAACGTTGCGAAAACCCTTGACGCAACAACCGTTACTTACACTATTCCGAAAGGTTATCACGGCGGCACAGGCACGGTCAAAATCGTTCTTGAAGAAAAGAGCGTGACTCCGACCAAATCCGAACAGACCGTAACTCCCACTTCGGGAAAAGTTCTCTCGAAAGTAACCGTTGCGGCAATTCCTGCGGAATACATCACAACCGAAGATGCGACCGCAACCGCAGACCAAATCCTCGAAGATGAAACCGCATACGTTGGCGGCGTTAAAGTAACAGGCACTATGCCGAATGTCGGCGCAGTTTCGCAGACACTCAACACCACCACAAAGAGTTATACCGTTCCGAAAGGCTATCACAGCGGAACAGGAACAGTTTCCATTACCACCGAAGAAAAGACCGCAACGCCCACCAAAGCGGCGCAGAGCATTACTCCGACAAGCGGCAAGGTGCTTTCCAAAGTTTCCGTTGAGGCAATTCCTGCTGCATATCAAGATGTTACAGCAGTTACCGCAGTTGCGGCAGATGTTCTTGACGGAAAGAAAATCGTTGACGCTTCGGGAACTGTTCTTACGGGTTCTATGCCGAACAACGGAAGCGCAACACAGACCATTGACGGACTTACTTCAACTTCCGCAACCATTCCTGCGGGTTATACTTCGGGCGGTACTGTTTCCCTTACTTCCGACATTGAAGACGCACTCGCCGCTATTTAAGCGGCGGTGCTCTTGAAAGGTGTGTGATTTTATTTGAGTATTCAAAGCGAAATTACAAGAATCAATTCGGAAGTTTCCGAACAGGAAAGCCTTATAAATCAAATCAAAACAGCACTTGAAGGAAAAGCGGCAGGCGGCGGGGGCGGTGTGACTAAAGAAAATGCAACTGTTTCGTTTACAACTGACGGAAATGCAACGATAAGAGTAATAAGATATAAATATTGGAACAACGGAGATTTGACTGACGGAGAACAATATTTTAACAACAGCAACACTGCAACTGTACAAGCGGCGGTTGGCGAAGTGCTTATTAATCATTTTTATACATCTTACGGGCCAGCTTTTACTTGTGGCAGTGGAATAGAACCATATCTTGGCAGTGCTTACGATTATAACACAGTGCTTTTCAAGGTAACTTCAACGGAAAATGCAACAGTACATATTGTCGATGACGACTAAACGGAGGTGATTAAATGTCTTTAAATTCAAATACAACAGGGCTTGAAGAGATACTCGCTTCCGTTAATGCTTTGCCCGAAGCAGGAGCAGGAGAACCGACCTTGCAGGAAAAGACGGTTACTCCGAGCACTTTGGCGCAGAGCGTAACTCCCGACACGGGATATGACGGTCTTTCAAAAGTTACTGTTAATGCAATGCCGACAGCAACGCAGGCAACTCCAAGTATTGTTGTTGATACCAATGGTAAAATAACCGCTTCGGCAACACAAAGCGCAGGCTATGTTTCTGCGGGAACAAAATCAGCAACAAAACAGCTTACTACACAGGCGGCGAAAACAATTACTCCGACAACATCTTCGCAAACAGCCGTTGCAAGCGGCAGATATACCACAGGAGCGGTTACAGTTGCAGGCGACGCAAACCTTGTTGCGGGAAACATCAAAAGCGGGGTTTCCATTTTCGGCGTTGCAGGAAACTATGAAGGAAGCGGCGGTGGTGGAAGTGTTGAAACTTGCATGGTGGAAATTTCGTCTGGTGGGCCTGTAATGCCTGAATATCCTGTAACTTATACCAATGAAAATATGACTGTTACAGATTATTCTGCAACAGGAATGAACTTTATGAATGGTTTTACTTTAACAATAGCCAAAGGCACTATTCTTATTATAGGTGCGTATGGTACATCGTTTAAAACAAGTGGAGATGTTCAATTAAAGCGTAGTATGGGAGCTAATTCAATCTTTGTAATTAACGGTAACGGAACAATAACTATTACGGCATAAACAGGAGGAACTATGGACATTACACGCTATTATATTATGGCCGATAACGAAAAAGGCTTTGAAGAAATTACAAAAGAAGAATGGGACGCTATTATCAATGAACCTCCCGTGAGCGGATATGCAACCGATGTTTATAAGGGCAGGAAAACCATTGATGAAATCCCCGAAGAATACAGAGCGGAAACACAGAGCGTTGTTGAAGCAAAAATCGCAAAATGGGGACTTTGGAAAGACACCAAAATTTCCGACAGCGAATTTACCGAAATGGTTGAGGGGGTGCTTTAAATGACAAGAGAAGAAGCGGAGAAATTTATTGAAGCGGTCAAGGCTGTTCGTGAAAACACAGACGATAAAAACGCTTCGAGGGGAGTTGCTCTTTATCCCACACTTAAAGCGGACAATTCTCTTATCAAAGCAGGAACAAGAATAAACCACGGTGGAGAACTTTTTAAAGCGGCGGTCGACATTTGGGACACCGAAGCAAACACTCCCGAAAACGCACCGACACTTTGGGAAGAAATCGCATATCACAACGGAATCAGAATTATTCCCGAAGTTATCACGGCGGCGGCGGCTTTTGCTCTCGGAGAACTCGGTTATTTCAAAGCAGACGGAAAGACCTATAAGAGCCTTATTGAAGCGAACGTTTACACTCCTGCGACTTATCCGCAGGGTTGGGAGGAGGCTTAATTGGATATTCATATTACATCAAGCACCATTATCACTGCCGTTGGTGTTTTTTCGGCATTGGGAACGGTGCTTTTTTGGATTTTAAAAGCGCAC
Source organism: Clostridia bacterium (assembly GCA_045536915.1). Taxonomy (GTDB): domain Bacteria; phylum Bacillota; class Clostridia; order UMGS1810; family UMGS1810; genus RGIG1828. Next base: position 4,183 of record JAZSOL010000314.1, on the reverse strand, counting down.
AAATGGTTTCTTAACCAAGAAGCGCAGGACGAAAAACTTAACAATATTGAAAAAGAATTAAAAAAAGAAATCCAGGAACTTCGGGAAAAGCACGAAGCGGATATGAAAAAATCCAAAAGCGAAAGACGGGTTGTTTGCTTCGGTCTTTCGGCTTGTCTTGACGGACTTGTTCAGCTCGGCTGTAATCACACAGTCCCCGAAGCCAAAAACGAGCTTGATAAATACTTAAACGAACAGGCACACGAATGAGGTGTTTTTTATGGCAATTAAAATCGGACTTGACCCCGGACACAGCAAAAAATCAAAGGGAACCTATTCCATCGACACAGAAATCGACGGACTTTATGAAAGCGATTACACTTTGGAACTTTGCAGAATGATAGACGGGCATCTTCGGGAAAACGGTTTTGAAACTTTTCTTACAAGGGACACGGACGCTGACCCCGGAAATGTTTCAAAAAGGGCAGAGGCTTGCGCAAAAGCAGGATGTGATTTTGCTCTTTCGGTGCATTTTAACGGCTTTGGAAGCGAAAGCGCAAACGGAACGGAAGTTTTTGTTCCTTACGGCGAAAAGGCCGCAAACATCGAAGTTGGTTTCAGAGAAGTTCTTACAAAGTTTTTTAAGGAAAGAAAGCCTTATGCGAGAAGCAACAGCTATTACGACAGAAACGATATTTTTGATAAAAAAATGAATGTTTCTACAAAAAAGTTTGACGCTGTTTCTTCGCAGAAGGAATACTTCGGGTTTATCCGCACAGCCTGGGAAAACGGACTTTCGGCAGACCTTATTGAGATTTGTTTCTTAACGAACCGCAAGGACTTTGACACTTACATCAATCACAAAGAAGAAATTGCGGAAGGAATCGCAAAAGCCATTGTTGAGGGGTTCGGAAAGACTTTTAACAAAAAGAGAAATTATCCGAAAGTTAAACCGGTCGGCGGCAACAAGGTTGATGTCAAGCTATGAAGATTATTTTTGAGGAAAGCAAAAAGGAATACTCCAAAAAGATACTGACTTTTGGTTGGTGGGTTTTTATCGGAGTTATTGTTTTTACTTTGATTATGGTTTGGCGAACAGAAAACGTTGAGCCGCTTATCACACTTATTACCATTCTCGGCGGTGCTGTTGCCGTTGGAGAAGGGTTTTATTACAACAAGGCAAAAGCGGAAAACAAAATCAAACTTATGAAAGAAAACAAAGTTGAAATTACCGGAGAACATTTTAAGGGGGACGAATAATGGAATATATTGACCTTACCGAACTTTTGGTTGCGGTTATCACAGTTATTATCGGAATTGCGGCGAAATATGCCATTCCTTATCTTAAAGAAAAATGGGGCAACGAAAAATTTGACAACATTGAAAAATGGGTTAAAGTTGCGGTCGGCGCGGCAGAAATGATTTACACCGAAAGCGGAATGGGCAAAGAAAAGAAAGCCTATGTTCTTCAGTTTTTGAACAAAAAAGGTTTTACCGTTGATTACGATACGATCGACAACCTTATCGAAGCCGCCGTTCTTGAACTTAACAAGGAGAAAAAGAATGAATGATGAAAAAGAACTGGCAACAGTTCCTTATATCGTGTATTCGGTGCTTGAAGCAAAATATAAAAAAGCTATGAAATGGCTTCTTTGGGCACTCGTCGGAACGAATATTTTTTATCTTATTCTTTTACTTCGGGTGATCTGAATTGAAATTTGACCCTTACGAATATAATTATTCTTATTCAGAATGGGAACACATTATTGACGAATGGATTTTTGATGAAAGAAACAGAGCCATTACAAAAAGACGGTTTCTTGACGGAATAAAAATCGAACCTCTTGCAGAAGAATTTTGCCTTTCTGTTCAGCAGACAAAAACAGTTCTTCAGCGTTCTATTAAAATTTTAATAAAACACATATAAAGAAAGCCGAGGGCAGTTTTGCTCTCGGCTCTTTTTTTATACTTATTTTTCAAGAGGAGCGGCAAAAATTTCTATAAGCTCCTCATTTTGGTATAAACAGATTACGTCTGCCTTTATATAAATTCCGTCGGAAAAAGTTTTGCAATCGGTTTTTTCACATTCAAAAAAGTTCTTTGCTTCTTTATATGAATCAGAATCAAAAATAAATTCTTCGCAACAGGGGTTTTCGGAAAAATATTGTTCGGTGATATCTTCCGTATCCCACAAAATCTGTAAATCCTCTTTTGTTTCAAATCTTTCCAAAGTTACTTTGAACATAATATCATCTCCCAAATTATTATATAGCGTATTTTGGCAAAGTCAACCAAAAATCAGCCGTAATACAGCCCAAAGACAGCCGTTCACTTGCTCGTGAGCGGCTCTATTTTTTTATACAATTTTCTTGTAAACAAGGGGGTGATAAAACGGTTGAATACAACGCAAATCCGCTTAACAAAAGGGTTGGCGATTGCACGGTCAGAGCTATTTCAAAAGCATTAAATCAATCTTGGGAAAAAACATATATCGGACTTTGCATTGAAGGATTTATCCGTTGCGATATCCCTTCCGCAAATCACGTTTGGGGAGCATACCTCAAAAGCAAAGGTTTCCGCAGGAACATCATTTCAAATGACTGCCCGGAATGTTATACGGTTCGGGATTTTTGCGCCGAGCATCCAAGAGGAATTTTTATTCTTGCTCTTTCCGGTCACGTTGTTGCGATCGTTGACGGAGATTTTTACGACACATGGGATTCGGGGGACGAAGTTCCCATTTATTACTGGTTTAAGGAAGAAGGTTAAAAATGGCATTTGGAAATTATATGGGCGGATATTATCCGACACAGAATTATTACGCACCGGCAAACAACGCGGTTCCGGATATGCTCAACAGCTATAAAGCACCGTATCAGACCCCGCAAGTTCCTCCGGTTCAGCAGACACAGCAAAACCCGTTTATTTGGGTGCAGGGCGAAGAAGCGGCAAAGGCTTATCTTGTCGCACCGGGAAACACGGTTATTCTTTGGGACAGCGAAAAGCCGATTATTTATGTAAAATCCGCAGACGCTTCGGGTATGCCGAATATCCGAATTATTGAATACAAAGACCAGACAGAAGCGCCCACAAAGCCCACAGAACACGTTTGTTCCTGCGGCGACAAGTTTGTTTCAAAAGAGGATTTTACTGCCTTGCAGGGCGAAGTCGAGCGTTTAACGAAAAGAATTGAAGCACTTTCAAAACCAAAATCAAGAATAATGAAACGAGTGGAGGAGGAAGACGATGAATAATTCTTTGTTCCAGATGTTCGGAGCACCGAAAAATCCTATGGCGGAGTTTATGAACGAATTTAACCAGTTTAAAAACAGTTTTAAAGGCGACCCAAAGGCGGAAGTTGAAAAGATGATGAAAAACGGTCAGCTTTCGCAGGAAGAATTCAACAGTTACGCACAGATGGCAAATCAAATTGCCGGAATGTTCAAATAAGGCTTTTATCACAGCGCGCGTGATTTGGCATATACAAAATTTATTTACTGAAAGGGGACTTTTTTAAAATGATGGAAAACGGTTATTCTCTCTCCGATATCGCCGCAGCAACCGGCAATAACAACGGCGGGATGTTTGATGGCAACAACGGCGGATGGTGGCTTATACTTCTCTTCCTTATCTTCGGCGGACGCGGCTTTGGCTATGGCGGCTGCAACGGCGGAGGTGGCGCAAACGCAGTATATGCAACACCCGGAGATGTTACCACCGCAGTTGATCGCCAGACTTTTATCGGAAAACTTGACGGCATTACCGCAGGCATTACCGACGCAACTTATGCACTGAACAATGCTATCAACACCGGTTTTTCTAACGCGGCAATGGCGAATGCAAAATGCTGCTGCGAAACCCAGCGTCTTATTGAACGCGGTTTCTGCGATACCACAAACGCAATTCACAGCACTGCAAGGGATATTATCGAGAACGAAAACGCCAACAGCAGAGCAATTCTCGACTTCCTTACCAGTGACAAAATCGCAACTCTTACTGCGGAAAATCAGAGCCTTAAATTCCAGGCTTCCCAGACCGCACAGAATGCTTTTATTACCGCAAACCAGGAAGCACAGACCGCAGAGCTTATCCGCAGACTTGGCCGCGATATTCCGGTTCCTGCATACGTTGTTCCGAACCCTAACTGCTGCTACCAGTACGCACAGCCTTGCGGCTGCGGCAACGCTTTCTAAATTTAATAGAA
>JAZSOL010000303.1:0-27684 GCA_045536915.1 Clostridia bacterium | reverse complement strand
CCGAAGTTGCGGTTAGCCTGACAGAAGTCATCCGAACCTGATTTTATAGCGGAATATTTTCACCTGAACTTCGTTAAAATGCTCATAAATCCGACAGGATTCATTGCGCTTTTGCCTTGTTCAATTAAAAATCTTTTTGCTGAAAATTCTTCGACCTGAAAACTACGTATTTTGTGATAGATTTCGGTACGGAGAACGAAGTAAGGCTTTGCGCCTTTCGAGGACGACAAACCGAAAGATACCGAAAATACTTGTTTTCAGGCAGATTCGGATAACTCCTGTCAGGCTACTCAGGGCGTATATTTCGGAAGAGACTCACAGTATATGCATCTGTAGGTTCCGCTTTCCTTATCAACAAGTTTGAAAATATGCTGTATTTCCTGCTCAACGGATGTTATGCATCTTGGATTACTGCATTTAATAACATCTGTTACGGTTTGGGGGAATTCCGGATGGATTTTCCTTATTAGTTCGCCGTTTTTAATAACATTAACAGTTACATTCGGGTCGATATAGCCGAGTGCATCAACATCAATATCAAGCTCAGCATCAATTTTTATGATGTCTTTCTTACCAAGTCTCTTACTTGATGCATTTTTAATAATGGCAATCTGGCAATCAAGAGCTTCCAGATTAAGGTCATGATATACTTCAAGAGCCTTTCCGGCTTTGATATGGTCAATAACAAGACCGTTTTTTATCGAATCTATATTCATATTTCCACCCCCAAAAGCTTTAATATGAGTGCCATACGTATATACTTTCCATACATAGCCTGCTTGAAATAGCACGCTCTCGGATCTTCATCAACATCTGTTGTGATTTCGTTTACGCGTGGAAGAGGATGGAGTATTATCATATCATCCTTTGCATTTTTAAGCTTTTCACGTGTGAGAATACAGCTGTCTTTGAGGCGTTCGTAGTCAGCCTCATTAAAAAAACGCTCCTTCTGAACACGGGTCATATAAAGTATATCAAGGTCATCAAGCGAATTCTGCAAGGATTCAACCTCGGTGAATTCTATATTATTTTTGTTGAGAACATCATATTTGATATAATCAGGCAATCTGAGTTCCTGAGGAGAAATCAAAACGAATTTCACGTTTGTATAGCGTATCATTGCATTTATAAGAGAATGCACCGTACGCCCGAATTTTAAATCTCCGCAAAGGCCGATTGTGAGATTATCAAATCTGCCCTTTTCCTTTTTGATTGTGAGAAGGTCGGTAAGAGTCTGGGTAGGATGATTATGGCCACCGTCTCCGGCATTTATAATCGGAACCTCAGATTTCATACACGCCGCCATAGGCGCACCCTCTTTATGATGACGCATAGCAATTATATCGGCATAGTAGCTCACAACCTTAACCGTATCGCCTATGCTCTCACCTTTTGCCGCAGAGCTTGAATTTGCTTCAGAAAATCCAAGAACATTTCCGCCAAGCTCCATCATTGCCGCTTCAAAACTCAGACGGGTACGAGTTGAAGGCTCAAAAAACAGGGTTGCAAGTTTTTTGTTTTTGCATTTTTCAGTGTATTTATCCGGATTTTCCATAATATCTCCGGCAACTGATATCAATTCATCTATTTCTTCGGTAGAAAGGTCAAAAACATCTATCAAATGTCGCATTTATTATCACCTCATATCAAAAGTAAAATCAGTTGTTAATCCAGCTTTCATCAGAAGGATTGTTTCTGAATTTAATAAGTCTTTCGATATCAGAATCTTTAATATATCCGGTCTGAGCCGCAACGTCGGCAATTGTGTCGAAATCGCAAAGGCTTACGTTTTTAACATCTGCTTCGGCAAGTCTTTCGAGACCTTTTTTCATTCCGTAGGTGAAAATGCTTGCAATGCCGAGAACTTCCGCTCCGTTTTCACGCAAAACATTAACAACTTCAATAACGCTTCCGCCGGTGGAAATCAAATCTTCAATAACAACAACTTTCTGACCGGGAAGAAGCTTTCCTTCTATCTGATTTTTTCTGCCGTGGTCCTTGGAACCTCCGCGTACATAGCCCATGGGGAGACCCAATATCTGAGCTGTGATTGCTGCATGAGCAATACCTGCGGTTGAAGTACCCATGAGAACTTCTGCATCAGGATAACACTCTTTTATAATATCAGCAAGACCGTTTTCAACATCTGTTCTCACTTTCACATCGCTGAGAGTAAGTCTGTTGTCGCAGTATATGGGGCTTTTGATTCCGCTTGCCCATGTGAATGGTTCGTCCGGACGGAAGAAAACCGCTGAAATGCTTAATAAATCTTTTGCAATTGTAATCTTATCCATAGTTAAATACCTTCCTTTTTATTATTCTCCAACAAATTCTTTAACGCATCTTTCATATGCCGCAACGGGATCATCGGCGGCGGTAATGGGTCTTCCCACTACAATATAGTCAGAACCAAGTTCAGCAGCTTTTTCCGGAGTTGTGATACGCACCTGATCGCCAACATCACCATCTGCAAAACGGATACCGGGAGTTACGGTGAGGAATTTTTCGCCGCAGTTTTCTTTAACAAGACCGCTTTCAAGAGGTGAACATACAACACCGTCGAGACCGTTCTGAGCTGAGTTTTTGGCATAGTGAATAACAACATCAGCGAGCGGAGAATCAATAAGAAGTTCATTTTTCATACGCTCTTCGCTTGTGGATGTGAGCTGAGTAACAGCTATAAGAAGCGGACGTTCGCCTTCGCCCGATGAAAGACCTTCAATTGCCGCCTGCATCATAGCACCAGTTCCGAATGCATGGATGTTGCACATATCAACACCGAGTCTTGCAAGAACTGCCATTGATTTTCTAACCGTATTGGGGATATCGCAAAGCTTTAAGTCGAGGAAGATTTTGTGTCCTCTGTCTTTGATAGCCTTAACGATTTGGGGACCTTCCGCATAAAAAAGCTCCATTCCGATTTTAACAAAAGGTTTTTTTGTTTTGAATTTATCGAGAAATTCAAAAACCTTTTCCTTACTGTCAAAATCACACGCAATAATTACATCTTTACCCATTAGTGTGCACCTCCGATAATTTCTTTTAAAGAAGTAATATTATATTTCATCATTGCCTGCGGTAAATTCTGAATTATATCACGACAGGCATAAGGATTAACTAAGTTTGCAGCACCCACTTCAACAGCCGAAGCACCTGCAAGCATCATTTCAATAACATCTTCAGCAGTTTCCACACCGCCCATTCCGATAATCGGAATTGAAACAGCTTCATAGACCTGATACACCATTCTCACAGCCACCGGGAAAATTGCCGGCCCGGAAAAACCGCCCATTTTATTTGCAATCACAGGCTTTTTGGTTTTGAGATTTACACGCATACCCAAAAGAGTGTTTATAAGAGATATACCGTCTGCACCGGCATTTTCGCAAGCTTTTGCAATTGACACGATATCCGTTACATTCGGGCTGAGTTTTATGTACACCGGTTTGGTTGTTACTTTTTTAACAGCTTCTGTAACTCTTGCAGCATCATCAGGATTAGTGCCAAAGCTCATACCGCCACCATGAACATTTGGGCAACTGATATTAACCTCAAATATTCCGATTTGCTCTTCACTGTCAAGTTTTTGGCAAACGTAGGTGTATTCATCAATGGAAAAACCGCCAACATTTGCAACAACTTTTTTATTAAAGCATTTTTTCAGTTTGGGAAGTTCTGTGCTGATTACAGCATCAACCCCGGGATTCTGAAGTCCCACAGAGTTTATCATTCCCTCTGTGCATTCTGCAATTCTCGGAGTGGGATTCCCAAAACGCGGTTCTTTTGTTGTTCCCTTAAAAGAAAAGCTTCCAAGAACATTTATATCGTAAAACTCGGCAAATTCATAACCGTATCCGAACGTGCCGGAAGCGGGTATGATCGGGTTGTCGAGCTTGAAATCACCAAGATTCGTGCTTATATCTACCATAATATTTCCTCCTTTTCAAGAACCGGACCGTCTTTGCATATTCTCTTATATCCGGTCACGGTTTTACAGCTGCATCCCATACACGCACCGAAACCGCATCCCATTCTCTCTTCAAAAGAGAACTGACCCGAAACTTCTGTTGCACCATAGAGAGCTTTGAGCATCGGTTCAGGTCCGCAAGTGAAGAAATAGTCATATTCAATGCCTGAAAGCGCATCCGTAACAAACCCTTTTACGCCATAGCTTCCATCTGCAGTTGTGACAACAACGTCTGCACCAAGCTTTTTAAACTCATCAGCAAAAAACACGTCGTCGGACGTATTGAATCCAAGAATAACGCTTACTTTCTTACCCAAACCAATCAGTTTCTTTGCCAGATTATAAAGCGGAGGAACTCCTACTCCGCCGCCAACTAAAAGCGCAGAGGTGAAATTCTTATTAATATCATATCCGTTACCAAGTCCGGTTAAGATATCAAGTTTACCGGATTTCATGCCGGAAAGTTTTTCCGTTCCACCTCCAACAACCTTATACACAAGCGTCAGAGCAGTGTCGGTATAGTCGCAAACAGAAATCGGACGTCGAAGATACATTCCGTCGAGTTTTATGTTAACAAACTGCCCGCAGTTTGTTATATCGGAAGTATCACCCACCAGCACCATTTTATACACATCATTGGCAATCTTTGTGTTTTCTGTTATTTCAAAAAGACTCTGTTTCATATTATCTCCTCTCTTGTTTACATAATATAATTATCTTCAACCACTCAATTTTCACAATTATATGCAATTTCGCCTTTGCAAATTGTCATAACGCATTTTCCGCAGACCTCTTTACCCTCGAATGGAGTAAACTTTCCTTTTGACAGGGATTTTTCACCGCTAATCTTATATGACTCGCTAAGGTCATACACGCAAAAATCAACATCATCACTTTTTAAATTGAATCTATCGGCAGGATTTATGCTCATTAACTCAACAAGTTTTTCAAGAGATATCACATTTTTCATAACGAGCTCTGTGTAGAGAACGGGGAAAGCTGACTCAAGACCGATTACCCCCATCAAACTGCCGTTTAAGCCTTTGCTTTTTTCTTCTTCACTGTGAGGTGCGTGGTCAGTTGCAATCATATCGATTGTACCGTCTTTAACACCGTCTACCAAAGCAATGCGGTCTGCTTCGCTTCTTATTGGAGGATTCATTTTGAATCTTCCGTGATCTTCTATGTCATTATCATTCATAACAAGATAATGCGGTGCAGTTTCACAGGTTATGTTCACACCTTCTTGTTTTGCCTTTCTTATAAGTTCAACGCTTTCCTTGGTTGAAATATGGCAAACGTGATATTTAACACCCGTTTTGCGTGCAAGCTCTATATCTCTTTCAATCTGCTTATATTCGCTTTCAGATGATATGCCTTTAAATCCGTTTCTTGCGGCAAATTCACCGTCGTGAATAACTCCGCCGTTTAAAAGCGAATTATCTTCGCAGTGAGCACTTATGATTTTCCCGAGCTCAGCGGCTTTCATCATTGCATCGGTCATCATTGCATCGCTCTGAACACCTTTTCCGTCATCCGAAAAACCGGCAACATACTCTGCCATTTTTTCCATATCGGAAAGCTCTTTCCCCTCTTCACTTACAGTTATTGAACCAAACGGCACAACCTTACACCTTGCATCCCGCTTTATGATGTCGAGTTGCTCTTTCAGATTCTCATATGAATCCGGCACAGGTTTTAAATTCGGCATAGTAAGAACCGTTGTGTAGCCTCCAGCAAGAGCTGAAAGTGTTCCCGAATCAACGGTCTCCTTGTATGAAAAACCCGGCTCACGAAGATGAACATGAACATCAACAAAGCCGGGGAAAACATAGTATCCACTGCAATCAACAATATTAAAGCCTGCATTTTCGGTGTATGGAACAACTTTATTGTCACAAATGCTGATTGATTTTGTGACAAAGCCATCGTTTGTATATACTTTTGCATTTTTCAAACTTATTTTCATACTATCATCTCCATACGTAATTAAGACTCAGCGGCAGAACCTGCTCTGCCGCCAAGCCAACTGATAACAAATCAGGATTTAATCTGAGTTGCAACAAGACTTTCTCCGCAATACATTTCTCTTAATTTCGGCTTTTCAATCTTTCCTGTTGCATTTCTTGGAACATCGGCAAAAATAATTTTGTGCGGTCTTTTATAGCGGGGCAATGCTTTGCAGAAAGCATTGATTTCTTCTTCATCGCAAACTGCACCGTCCTTAATTTGAATTATTGCCGCCGCAATCTCACCGAGACGCGCATCCGGAAGACCAATAACCGCAACATCGCTGATCGATGGGTGGGCTCTTAGAAAATCTTCTATCTGAACGGGGTAAAGGTTTTCACCACCGCTTATTATAACGTCTTTTTTTCTGTCTACAAGGAAAATAAATCCGTCTTCGTCCTGCATAGCCATATCGCCGGTGAGAAGCCATCCGTCTTTTAAAACATCGTTGGTGGCTTTTTCATCCTTATAATAACAGGTCATAACGCCGGGGCCTTTCAGAGCAAGCTCGCCCACGTCACCTCTTTCAACCTCATTGCCGTCGGGTGTGAGAATTTTAACTTCCCAGCCATATCCGGCAACACCGATTGCTCCTACTTTATGTATGTTTTCAATACCAAGATGAACAGCACCAGGACCTATTGATTCGGAGAGACCGTAGTTGGTATCGTAATCGTGCCCGGGAAATACATCTTTCCATCTTTTAATAAGACTCGGAGGAACAGGCTGAGCACCTATATGCATAAGTCTCCACTGAGAAAGCGAATAATCTGAAATTGAAACATCCCCTTTATCGATTGCATCAAGAATATCCTGTGCCCATGGAACAAGAAGCCATACGATGGTGCATTTTTCGTTCGAAACAGTTTCGATTATATTAACCGGCTTAATACCTTTTAAAAGCACAGCCTTACTTCCCGACACAAGAGAACCAAACCAATGCATTTTTGCGCCCGTGTGATAAAGAGGCGGAATGCATAAGAAAACATCATCATGAGTCTGGCCGTGATGCTTTTGTTCCACCACAGCCGCATGCATAAGGCTTTCATGATTATGCAAAATAGCTTTCGGGAATCCGGTTGTACCCGAAGAAAAATAAATCGCGGCATCATCTTCATCGGTGATGGCAACATCAGGTGCCACACTTGAAAAATTCGCAACAAGATGGAGATAATTTTCTGCAAAAGTCGGACACGTATCACCAACATAAAACAGAAGCTTTACATCAGGAATGCTATCGGATATTTCTTCCATACGACCAATAAATTCAGGACCGAAAACAAGAGCATCAACATCTGCAAGCTCAAGACAGTATTTGATTTCACCGGATGTGAATCTATAGTTAACAGGCACAGCAAGAGCGCCGGTTTTCAAAATTCCGAAATACACAGGAAGCCATTCAAGGCAATTCATAAGAAGTATTGCAACCTTATCGCCTTTTTTTATTCCCCTGCTTATAAGAAGATTGGCACAGCGGTTTGCTTTTTCTTCAAAAACTCCCCACGTGATTTCTCTTCTGTATTCCTGAGCCGAACCCGATTCAATGAGAGCGTATTCTTTCCAGGTTACTCTTCTTATTTCACGGACATCCGGATTAATTTCAACAATCGCCGTCTGATTAAAATATTTTTTTGCGTTATTTTCTAAAAACTCTGTTATTGGCATTTATTTCATTCCTCTTTTGCGTTTTTATATATTTTACATCAAATCCTCACAAAAATCAAGCATTAATATTAATTTTATAAATAAATATGCGTTTATGTGCATTTGAGGCAATTTATTTGATTTAAAATATAAATTGATGGCAGTATTTAACCGAATAAAACATTCCATTCTTCTAAAACTATATTCAAAGCAATATATTAAGGAAAGGGTTGTTTCATATTATATATCTTCTGGTTTTTTTACTTGGTGCACTCGGCTACGGTCTCACGGAAATACTCTGGAGAGGCTTTACACACTGGACAATGATGCTGACGGGCGGTTTGTGCCTTATGATGATTTATTTATACAACAAAACTATTGCAAGCGATATGCTTCTGATAAACTGTCTCGTTTCCGCCTTGATTATAACTGCAACGGAGTTTATTGCAGGGTATATTCTCAACATCAGAATGAAACTTGGCATCTGGGATTATTCCGGATATCCGTTTAACCTTATGGGTCAAATATGCCTCAGATACTGCGCATACTGGTTTATGCTCAGCATTCCCGCCATAAAGCTTTGCGAACTTATTGAAAGCTTATAATATCCGGTTTATTTATCCGAAAAATACGAAAAAACATTTTCTGCGCTTTTTGCGTCGATTCCCGGAACATCTGCAAGCTCTTCCAGTGTTGCATCTTTAATGGCTTTTAACGATTTGAAACGTCTGAGAAGTGTGCGTGCTTTCTTTTCGCCGATTCCGTCGATCTGCAAAAGTGCGGTTTTGAGTGAAGAAGCACTTCTCAGATTGCGGTGATGAGTTATTGCACGGCGGTGCATTTCGTCCTGAATCTGAGTAAGCAGCATAAAAGCTTCAGAATCCCTCGGCACATCAACACGACCGCTTTCGCATACGAGCCCGTCGGTCCGGTGGCGGTCATCTTTAACAATACCGAAAACCGGAATATTCATATCAAATTTTGAAATTATTTCTTTAACCGCCTGAACATGTCCGAGTCCGCCGTCAACAAAAATAACATCAGGGAAAGGATAAAACGAAGCATCATTTTCCCCGATTGCGCCCGAATTAATTTTTTCTTTATCGTTCAAGCCGTGCTCAATTCTTCTTTGCACAACCTCTTTCATGCACATATAATCATCCTGACCGGCTGTGTATTTGATTTTAAAATTTCTGTATTTGGACTTACACGGCTTACCGTTTACATATGTTACCATTGCACCAACCATAGACTGACCCGAGGTATTGGATATGTCGTATGCTTCAATATGGTACGGTATTGATTCGAGATTTGTTAAATTGCGCATTTCAGTGAGTGCATTATCCTTAAAGGAAATATCTCTCATTAATCTGAGAGTGCGTTCCCGATGCTCTTTTTTTGCATTGGCGGCAATCATTGCAATGAGTTTAAGTTTGTCTCCTATTTTCGGAGTATTGATTTTAACACTTCTGCCGGTTTTTTCGGAGAGCCAGCCCGAAATCAGCTCCTTATCGTCTATTTCACACTGCACAAGAAGTTCTCCGGGAATAAAACTGCAATCCTCATAATATTGCTTGATAAATCCGCTTAAAATCTCACCGTCTTCACTTTCATAGGTTCCGTTGAGAAAATAATGCTCTTTACCAACAATTTTTCCCGAACGCACAAAAAATATTTCAACGCATGCACAGTCATCTGAATTATACATCGCAAGTGCATCGCAGTCAGAACCCGTGGCAGAAACAATTTTCTGCTTTTCACCAAGCATGGAAACAGACGAAATTCTGTCGCGCAAGGTTGCCGCTGTTTCAAAATCAAGCTCCGCTGCCGCTTTTTTCATTTTTTCGGTCAGAATTTCTGTTACTTCATCGGATTTACCGCTTAGAAAACCTATCACCTTTGAAACCCTGCTTCTGTATTCTTCACGTGAAACTTCACCTGCGCAAACGCCTACGCACTTTCCGACCTGATAATAAAGGCAAGGTCTTGACTTTTTAAAATCAGAGCCATCACCGCAAAAATTCTTTTTGCATTTTCTTAAAGAGAAAACGTCTTCAATAAGCCCCATAAGTTCACTGACGTTAAAATTACTGCAATACGGTCCGTAGTATTTAGCGCCGTCCCTTAATACCCTGCGTGTAACAAAAATTCTCGGGAAATCTTCATTGACGGTTATTTTTATGAACGGATATGTTTTATCGTCCTTAAGAAGAATATTATATTTAGGCATATTTTCCTTGATAAGATTGTTTTCAAGAATAAGAGCCTCCTGCTCGCTATCGGTTATAATATATTCAAAATCAGCAACGTTTTCAACCATTTTTCTGACTTTAAGCGGATGATTATGGCTTTTAAAATACTGACGAACCCTGTTTTTAAGAATTTTAGCCTTACCAACATAAATAATTTCACCGTCGGCATTTTTCATTATATATACCCCGCTTTTATCGGGCAGAGTTTTAAGTTTTTCTTCAATATCGTTCATAAAATCCTCCGCAAATAAAATTACTGCACCGGTATCTTAACATAAGAAACCCCTGCATATATTGTATGCAGGGGTAATAAAATTATATGTTTTCCGCAAAGTTTGAATCAACCAGATCAGCAAGACCGTTAACAGCCTCTTCTTCATCTGCGCCTTCGGCAGAAATGGTGATTGCAACACCCTTTGTTATGCCGAGAGAAAGAACTCCGAGAAGACTTTTTGCATTAACCTTTCTTTCATCTCTTGAAATCCAGATGGTTGATTTATATTCATTAGCTTTCTGTATGAAAAATGTTGCCGGACGTGCGTGTAATCCCACCTGATTCTGAACTGTAACCTCTTTAATAAACATATAACCGCTCCTTTTAATAATAGAAAAGCTATATAAAGCTAAAATGTCAATTTAATTCATTAATAGAATACTAAAAAAATCTTTCAAAGTCAACACATATCTACTTATTTTGTTAAACTTGTTCAAATATAAATATTAATAGCAAAAAAATTACAAATATTTTCCCATTATCATATTTGCACCGCAACATAAGTTCACACTTTGCTCAATTAAATTTACAATAAAATTCATTATTTACTTGCACAATGGAGAAAAAAATGTTATAATAATCAAATAAGAAAATAAAGTAGGTGTATGTCTATTGATCAGGCAGAAAAAATGGACTGTATCAAAACAGAAAAAAGATTTAATTAAACATATATCCGGCAAATTCAATATTTCAGAAATAGTTGCAGGCTTGATTGCAAATCGCGGACTTTCCGAAGATTGCGAAGTGGAAACTTTTATAAACAGTACATCTCCTTCGCAGTTTTCAGATCCTTTTCTTCTTTCGGGAATGAAAAAAGCTGTTGATAAAATCACTGAAGCTATCAAAGACGGCAAAAAAATTGCAGTTTACGGCGATTATGATGTTGACGGCATAACGTCTACATATATGCTTTATGATTACCTTAAATCCACAGGCGCTGATGTTGTGTTTTATATACCCGACAGAGCTGATGAGGGTTATGGTGTAAACACTAATGCAATCGACAGACTTGCCAAAGACGGAGTGGAACTTATTATCACTGTTGATGTTGGAATAACCGCAGTAAGCGAAGTTGAATATGCAAAAAGTAAAAATATAGACTTTATTATAACCGACCATCACACCCCAAAAGAGGTGATTCCGGATGCTGTTTCGGTTATAAACCCCAAAATCGAAGGCGATATTTATCCAAACAAAAACCTTGCAGGTGTGGGAGTTGCATACAAGCTCGTTTACGCACTTTCAGGTCTTTCGAAAGATATTATGGACCGATATGCCGAGATTGCTTCAATCGGTACAATTGCAGATATGGTACCGTTAATCGGAGAAAACAGGTTCATCGCGGCATACGGAATAGAAATGCTTTCAAAAACAGAAAACCCCGGTCTGATTGCTCTGATGGATATTGCATCCATAGATAAAAGCCATGTTAACTCAACAAACATAAGCTTTGCCATTGCCCCCAGGCTTAACGCCGCCGGTAGAATTGCTTCGGCTGTTTCATCCGTTAATCTCTTTGCCGAAAAAGACTCAAAGGTTGCGTATTCAATAGCCGAATATCTTGACGAAAGCAATAAGCTCAGGCAAAAAGAAGAGCTTCAGATTCTCACGGAAGCCATTGAAATAATTGAAAACGAAAAGCTTTATAATGATGACGTTATTATTGTTGCAAAAGAAAACTGGCATCACGGCGTTATAGGTATTGTTTCTTCGAAAATCACCGATAAATACTACAAGCCGAGTGCTGTTGTTTCAATAAGCGAAGACGGAAACGCCAAAGCATCCGGACGAAGCGTTCCGGGATTTAATTTGTTTGATGCACTGTCTGCCTGCGCCGGCTCTCTCACCAAATTCGGCGGGCACGACCTCGCAGCAGGATTTAGCCTTAAAGCTTCCGATATTGATAAATTCAGAAAAGAAATCAACGCATATGCATCCGCAATTATGACCGAAGAAATTATGACTCCGAGACTTGATGTGGATGCTGAAATTGAAGCTTCCGATTTAACACTCTCGCTTGCAGAGGAATTGAAAATCCTCGAGCCATACGGTGTGGGCAATAAGCAACCTGTTTTTTGCATCAATGATGTATGCGTAAAAGGTGTTAAACTGCACAAATCAGGGAAACACGCATTTATAAATCTTGAAAAAAACCATCGTCATTTTGAAGCGCCGGCATTCAACCTTGCAGACAATGTCTCATCATATCAGAGCGATGAGCATATTTCAATTGCAGGGACGGTAAATATTAATTCCTACAGAGGAATAGACAACGTTCAGTTTCTGATAAAGGATTCTCATTACGATTCAAAAAGCGAACTTTCGGTTGAAAACTTAAGAGAAGTATATAAATGTCTTCAGTCATATCTGAACAATAACAGACTTACTTTTAAAATCAGAGAATTATGTGCCGCTTTAAAATCATATTCATCATTTTTTGTATCATCAAAGAAATTAGTCTGCATACTTGAAATATTCAGTGAACTCAAATTATTTGAATTTTCAAAAAATGCCGACACGCTGTGTATAAAAAAAGGTGAATGTTACGGTGAAAAATGCGATTTATCGCAATCAGAAATTTATAATAAATTAGTTGCACCAAAATTTCAGTAATTTACAAGGGTGATTCTATGAACAAAAACGGTTCCTACAACAATCTCATTGAAAAAATCAAATCCTATAACCCTAATGCAGATACCGAAAAGCTTGACAAAGCCTACAAGCTCGCAGAATCAGCACACAGCTCTCAAAAGAGAGTTTCCGGTACTCCTTACATAACCCATCCGCTTGCTGTTGCACACATTGTTGCCGATATGCAGCTTGATACGGATTCTGTTTGTGCGGCTCTTCTTCACGATGTTGTTGAAGACACGGACTACACTGCCGACGACATAAAAGAAATGTTTGGAGAACAGGTGTGTCTCCTCGTTGAGGGAGTAACGAAGCTTGAAAAAATCCAGTTTACAACAAAAGAAGACCGCAACATGGAAAACTTAAGAAAAATGTTTTTGGCAATGGCTTCGGATATACGTGTTATACTCATTAAATTTGCCGACAGAGTTCATAATATGTCCACTCTTATAAGTATGTCGGACGAAAAACAGCGTGAAAAAGCAAGAGAAACTCTCTCGGTTTTCGCACCGCTTGCGCACAGGCTGGGTATGTATAAAATCAAATGGGAGCTTGAGGATTTATCACTCAAATACATCGACCCCGTTGCCTACCACGAAATTGTTGAGGGAATAAAACAGAAGCGTCAGGAAAGAGAAGAATATATTGCAACAATCAAAAGAGACATCAAAGACCGTCTCACAGAGCTTAACATCAACTGCAAAATAGATGGCAGACCTAAGCATTTCTACAGCATTTACCGCAAAATGTTTACACAAAACAAAACCCTTGACCAGATTTATGATTTATTTGCCGTACGAATCATAACAGATTCCGTGAGCGACTGTTATGCTGCTCTCGGTGCGGCGCACGAGCTTTATAAGCCGATGCCCGGAAGATTCAAAGATTACATTGCAATGCCGAAGCCCAATATGTATCAGTCGTTGCACACAACGGTTATCGGTCACGACGGAGTTCCTTTTGAAATTCAGATAAGAACAAAAGAAATGCACGAAATTGCAGAAAACGGTGTGTGTGCCCACTGGAAATACAAAGAGGGCAAATCCTCGCGTAATGATATGCTTCTTGAACAAAAATTCCAATGGATAAAACAGCTTCTCGAAATCCAGAAAGATTCTAAGGATGAAGAGGAATTTCTGCAAGCTCTCAGAATTGACTTATTTACCGACCAGGTATTTGTTTTCTCACCGAAAGGTGATGTCCTGAGTTTCCCTGCAGGCTCCACCCCTATTGACTTTGCATTCAGCATCCACAGTGCAATCGGTTGGAAAATGCAGGGCGCAAAAATAAACGGAAAAATCGTCAACCTCGACTATCAGCTTCAGAACGGAGATATTGTTGAAGTTATAACATCATCTGCCATCCACGGTCCGAGCCGCGACTGGCTTAAAATTGTTAAAACAAGTCAGGCACGAAACAAAATTAATCAGTGGTTCAAAAAGGAAAACCGCGACGAAAACATCATCAAAGGAAAAGATATGCTCGAAAAAGAAGTCAAACGTCAGGGATACGGCGACCTCGAGCTTACTTCTGCCCTTTATATTGAGCGTGTTGTTAAAAGATACGGTTTTGCGTGTACCGATGATTTATATTCAAACATAGGCTACGGCGGAGTGCAGGTTGCAAACGTTATTGCAAAACTCAAAGACGAATATCAGAAAGACAATGTTGACCCTGAGAAAAAACTTCTCGAAATTACCACTCCCGCGAAAAAGAGCGAAAAATCATCTTCAGACGGTGTTGTGGTTATGGGAGTTGACAACTGCCTGATCAGATATTCGAAATGCTGTAATCCTCTCCCCGGCGACAAGATAATCGGATATATAACAAGAGGACGCGGAGTTTCAATCCACAGGCAGGATTGCGTTAACATTTCCGCACTCTACACCGATGACGCCGAGAAAAAACGTCTTATAGAAGTTCTCTGGGAAAACAGCAACAACGAATTTTATCTTGCACATCTTAAAATCGTTGGTACCGACAGAAATGGCCTGCTGATAGATGCCGCAAATGCCATGAACGACTGCAAGGTTGTTGTTAAGGCAATAAATGCACGTACAAACAAAGACAATATGGCAATTATTGAGGCTTCTGTTGAAATTAAAAACACAAATCAGCTCGACACTCTTATAAAGAAGCTTAAAAACATCAGAGACATCGTGGATGTTACAAGAAACCATTAATTAAAATATTTCAGGCGGAGGATACTATGACTGTTAAAACATTGCCGCTCGGTATGATGCAGACAAACTGCTATATATTGTATGATGAATCAACAAACGAGGCTATAGTTGTTGACCCGGCTTGCGATTTCGAAGCAATAAAAAAATGCATTGAAGATTTAAGCCTGAATGTCTGCTACATTATAATCACTCATGCACACTTTGACCATATAGAGGCCCTTGATGAGTTGCACGAATTCACGGGAGCCAAAATATGCATAGGAAAGCCCGACAGCGAAAGCCTTTTTGATTCTTCAATGAATCTTTCATCTGCATTTGGCGCTACTTCACCGTCTTCGAAAGCTGAACTACTGCTTTTGGACGGCGATGAACTTTCAGTTTCAGGAAACATACTTAAAATCATTTCCACTCCTGGTCACACAAGGGGCGGAATATGCATATTAACAGACGGAATTCTTATATCGGGCGATACTCTTTTTTCAGAATCAATTGGCAGAACGGATTTTCCGGGCGGAAACACCGCAACACTTATTGACTCAATTAAAACAAAGCTTTTCACACTACCCGATTCAACAATTGTTTATCCGGGTCATGGCCCATCAACAACAATAGGCCACGAAAAATCCAATAACCCTTTTATATGGTGAAAAAATGATAATAATTCTTAAAAATCACAACGAGGAGTATGCTGTAAGAGAAATTGTTAACGCATATTTCCCCAAAACCAAAATAGTGTTTTCAGATGAAGAACCAAAAGAAAGCGACTATATTATTTCAACATACACCTTTAACGGCGAAATGCACACTTACAGCGCAAAAGCTGTTTTAAACGGTGAGTTTGAGGAATATTCGTTCTCCGATAAAGTTTATTCGAAAACACTCATAAAAAAATCAGTTTCATACTGTTTGGAGAAATTAACAGGCATACACCTTCCATGGGGACTTCTCACAGGTATCAGACCTTCCAAGATAGTAAGAGAGCATTTTGAAAAAAACGGCAACCTCAACTGCTCCGGTTATCTTACCGAAATGTATGAATCAGACCCGGACAAGTCAGAACTTGCATGGGAAGTTGCGAAAAACGAATTAACTGCAATAAATTCTATGGACAAAGATAAAATAAGCCTGTATGTGGGTATTCCTTTTTGCCCCACACGGTGTTTGTATTGCTCATTTACATCCCAGTCGATAGCATTTTCAAACAAGCTTACCGAGCCTTATGTTGAAGCATTGAAAAAAGAGATTGAAGAGGTTTCAAGGCTAAAAAAAATAAAAGGGAAAGTTATTGACACAGTTTATTTCGGCGGAGGAACACCAAGTGCACTAAGTGCAGCTCAGATTGATACAGTTCTTGAATCCGTTAAAGCAAACTTTAATCTCTCCGAGGTGCGTGAAATAACATTTGAAGCCGGAAGACCCGACACGGTTACTTATGAAAAACTCGAAATTTTAAAAAAGCACGGAATTTCAAGAATAAGCATAAATCCGCAAACTGCAATAAATGAAACTCTCAAAACAATCGGCAGAAACCACACTGCAGAGGAATTCGTGGAAAGCTTTAATCTTGCACGAAGCATGGGGTTTTCACACATCAACTGCGATATAATTGCAGGACTTCCCAACGAAACTCCGGATGATTTCAGAAAAACTCTTGGCCTGCTTGAAACTCTGAATCCGGAAAGTATTACGGTTCACACAATGTGTATAAAGCGCGGTTCATATCTCGATATGAAATATGATATGTACTCACTCACCGCCGCAAATGCCGTAAACCGGATGCTGATGCTTGCTCAGGAAAGTATGAAAAAAAGCGGCAAAATCCCCTACTATATGTACCGTCAGAAAAATATGCTCGGAAACCTTGAAAATGTTGGTTACTGCACTCCCGGACACGAATGCTTATACAACATATACATAATGGAAGAAATTCAGACAATAATTTCTCTTGGTGCCGGAGCATCAACCAAAATTATAAGCGGCAACAACATAGAAAGAATTTTTAATGTTAAAGAAGTTTCGGAATATATTAAGAGAATTGATGAAATGATAGAAAGAAAAAGAAATATCTGAAAGAGACAATGCCTTCCGCGGAATTGTCTCTTTCGATTCATTTGACTATAAAGGCTATATTATTATTTTTCGTAATATTCCCAAAAATATATTAAATAATACTTGCTATTTTGCGCGTAATGAGATATAATCAAGTAATAATGTATAAACAATTCAAAGGAGTATGGCTATATGAAAAAATTTTTCTGTCTGTTTTGCCTTGCTGTGGCAATATTTGTTTTATCGGGAATCGCGCAAGCTGATGCAGCAACATATTATAAAGGCGGCGATTTAGTAACATTCTACAACGATTCACCAAACTACACCGTCAACGGTCAGTGGTGCACTGCATATTACAGCGCAGAGTTCAGAGAAGGAAATCTGTTTGTGTCTGTTGATGATTTCAAAAAAGCTTTTAATGTGAACATTTCATACAACTATGAAAACCAGGCAATAACTCTCATTAAAGATGGCAAATCTATAATGCAGGTTCTCGGTGAAAAAGCTTTGTATATCGACGGGATTGCTTACCCTGTTGCGGCACCTTATATATCCCCGGCATATAACCACCCCGTAATGATTGCAGCAGAACCATTTGCTTCAACCATCGGATATGCAGGTACTTTTGAAATCAAAGAATCTTATCTGCCCGGTCAGATTACTCTTTCAAGCACAAGGATTCCATACACGCTCACAAGCGTTGAAGTAAATCAGTCGGCGCAGCTCGTTACGGTTTACGGGAAAACAGAATCCGGAGTTGTTGAACCTGTAAAATATATGCTTTGCAGTACGGGTGTTGGCTGGCGCACACCCAACGGAACATTCAGAGTTAATCCTCTCGGTAACGACTGGTACTATTTCTCAAGTTCCAACTGTTTTGTCAGATACTGCTCGCAGATTACGGGAAATATATGTTTCCATTCACTTGTGTTTAACGGCAATACAAACAATACTCTCAGCCGCAGTGCATATGACGCTATCGGCACAATGGCATCGCACGGATGCATAAGACTTTTTGTTGACGACGCAAAATTTATTCATCAATACTGCGGAAGACTTCCCGTTATAATTATAAACGGATATACAAACGAATTTACAGACAGCATACGAAATCAAATTATTTCTGCAAAACCAACATATGAAGAATATGTGAAATCACTAAGCTGATTAAGAATTGATTAAAAAAATCACTGTATTAACGCTATACAGTGATTTTTTTAATCAAAATTTATTTTCATCAAACACCCTTATCATCTCACGTGTAAGACTTATTCCATCATCTTCACACGGAATTTCACCGCGTGCATACCAGTTTGCGTAGGAAAGCTCATTGAAGTCAAGATGTATTTCGCTATTTCCCTCGAGTTCACAGAAAAATCCCATAAGGATATTTCCATCTACTCCCCACGGCTGACTTTTATAATAGCGAATGTTTTTAACTTTCAGACCAACTTCTTCCATAACCTCACGCCGGACTGTCTGTTCAAGAGTTTCACCAATTTCCGTGTAACCGGCAATAAGAGCAAAGCGATTATAGTTTCTGCCCGCGTATTTGCTAAGAAGCAATTTGTCTCCGTTGGTAACGGCAATAATAACCGCCGGAGAAATTTTCGGATAATACATCCCGCCGCACTCCGGACACCGCATCATTCTCTCGATATCATCGTGAACATTAAGTGCACCGCACCGTCCGCAATATTTGTTTGAGCTGTACCACGAATACAGATGCCACGCTGTCATAAATGCAAAGCACACATCTTTTGAACGCAGTTCCCTGAGGGTTCTCACCTTTTCGTAGCATAGGTGTGAATCAACGCACTCTTCCGGGGCATCAAAGCACAGAAAACAGTTTGTATTCTGAAACCGAAACAGATATTGAAGATTTTGCGAAGATATATTGCAAATCTTTTTTACATCTTCAATACGAGGCAATTTTAAAAAAACGTTATCATCACGAAAAATCAGCACACATCCGTCTTTAAAACAAAAAACGAAATCCGACTCTTCGGGTTCTGCTTTGCAATATTCATTTTCAAGACGCCCGTATTCCAAATCCTGAATCATTCGTTCTCCTCCTTTCTGTCATTCATAAAATAATTGCTCACGTCATACACGCATCCATCCCTATGGTCAAACATCAGAACGCAATCGGAAAACTTTTCAAATCTCACATACTTTATTATCATTTTAGCAGGAGTGCCAAAATATTTCGGCATAATTTCTTTTTTAATATCTTCGTTTTTCAAAAATTCATACACCTCATCGGAAAAGCGGAAGCTTTCATCCGATTTGCACCAATAAGGAAGCTTGCCGGGGTGAAGTGCTTTTATGAGGTCATATTTGAGGTTGTCGGCAAATTTGTTGCCAAGGCCCAAAAAGCATTCATACAAGATATCATACAGCTTAGCTTTTGAAAGCGAAGTATTGATAAGATTTTCTTTTCTGAAATAATTAACTATATCTGAAAAAAGCATAAATTTATCTTCATATATTCCAAAAAGAAAATCAATTGTTTTTGCAAACGAGCCGTCGTTGTAGTATTTATCAAAAACATAGTCAACATCTTTCAAAAACAAAATTTCCTCGCACGAAATAAAATCGGTTGAAATTATTTCATACGGCGGGTTATCTCTGCATATCATACCGTAGATATGTGCTTCAGAGCGCATTTTAGAACCTTTCAGAAGTTTTAAAAAGCCAAGCTGAAGAACGTGTGGTCTAAGGCTCAGAACATCATTAAATGATTTTTGAAAGCTATTAAAATCTTCATATGGCAATCCGGCAATAAGGTCAAGATGGATGTGAATATCTGTTTCTTCAAGAAGCCTCTTTATGTTCCCGAAAAGCCTTGCGGTATCGCATTTGCGGTCGATTGCCGCCAGAGTATCCGGATTCGTGCTCTGAACACCTATTTCAAACTGAAAATTTCCGGGGTTAAGATTTTTAAGAGTTTCCACCGTTTCATCGGTTATAAGCTCACCTGTTATTTCCATATGAAAGCGTGTTTTGGTGTTTAATGAATCAATGTATTTCCAAATACGCTCAGCTCTTTTCCTGTCGGCATTAAACGTGCGATCCACAAACTTAACGAGAGAAACGTTATTGTCGGCAAAAAATTTCAATTCCTCTTCAACAAGGTCAACACTTCTGAACCTCACTGCACCTCTTTCGCCGGATAAGCAGTATTTGCACGCATAAGGACATCCTCTTGATGATTCATAGTATATAATTCTTCCGGAAATGTTGGATATATCATTCCCATACGGAAACTCTATGCTGTCAAGGTCGGGTAAAACAGGAGCGCTTCCTTTTATTATTTTTCCGTCATCCCTGTGGCTTACACCGTCGGGAATGGGGCCTGAATTTATTATATGCTTTATAAGATGAGGGAAAACACACTCACCCTCACCAATTTCAACATAATCCACGAATTCATATTTTTCGAGAATATCCCCGGAATCATAGCTCACTTCGGGTCCGCCGAGAATTATTTTTACATGGGGAAGAGCTTTTTTTAAATCTGAGCACATTTCAAGAATGAATCCCATATTCCATATATAGCACGAAAAGGCAATGATATCGGGTTTTGAGAGTATAATTTCTCTTTCTGCACTCAATAAATTATCATTTATGCTGAATTCTTTTATCTGAGTATCACACACATCACCAAGAGCTTTTTTCAGGTAACGCACAGCAAGATTTGTATGTACAAATTTGGCATTAACAGCCACAAGTAAAGTTTTCATTTTATTCTCCGTTGAATGATTTAATTTATGTTTATTTCTCCAAGATTATCAAGCACCCGCAGGAAATCGGAAAGCTTATTGGATTTCTTTATGGATTTTAGAATTTTCTTTTCTTCAGGATAGTTGAGCATTGCATACATCCATATTTCTTTTAGCTTATACATAGTATAGATGTCGGATTTGAGTATCTTATTGTAGTTTTGAGCCAAAACATTTGTGAACTCAACAAGTTCAAAGGTTGTAAGCCTTTTGCCGCCCCTTATCTCACGGAAAATTGCCGGATTTGCAACTGCGCCTCTGCCTATCATTATGCTGTGTAGTTCGGGGAATTTTGATTTAACCGAATTATAATCCTCAACCGAAAAAACATTGCCGTTATAACAAAGTTTATTTTTGGATTTTTCATATGCCCTTGAAAAAGCTTCCATATCAGGCTCACCCTTATAGAATGCCTCTCTCACTCTCGGATGAACAATCAGAAGCGAAAGATTGAAGCGGTTGTAGATATCAAGAAGACCGTCGAATTCTTCAGCAGAATAATAACCGATTCTTGTTTTAATAGATATTTTAATATCTGCCTCAGAAAAAATTTCTTCAAAAAACCTCAGAAGTTCATCGGTATGGCGCAAAAATCCGGAGCCTCTTCCCTTTTTCACAACAGTTCCCGATGGGCAACCGAGATTTATATTAATTGAGTTATAACCAAATTTTTTTACTTCATCAACAAATTTAACAAATGAATCCGAACGGCACACAAGCGCCTGAATCTCAAGCGGAATCCCGACGTTATTTTCAGGAAGAATATCACGCATATTCTTTTTGCTGTTTTTTTCATTATCGCTTGGTGTTATAAAAGGGGCATAATACGCATCAGCTTCTCCGAAAAATGAGGCGTGAGTGTTGCGGTAGGTATGAGTTAGAATGCCTTCAAGAGGTGCAAAATACAGTTTCATAATCTTCTCCGTTTCTACAAAAGAATAATTCCAATATCAACATTAACAAGCTCGCCTAT
Organism: Clostridia bacterium; assembly: GCA_045536915.1. Taxonomy (GTDB): domain Bacteria; phylum Bacillota; class Clostridia; order UMGS1810; family UMGS1810; genus RGIG1828. The sequence continues at coordinate 5,916 of JAZSOL010000303.1, read as the reverse complement.
AAGCTCCGGAGCATCTGAAAGAAACATACCTTTTTTCGGAAAACCTATAGACACCGTGAGGTCAGAGCGCACTGCCAGAACAGCTTCTCCCGTATCGCCGTTAAGCCCGCTGTTTATGTCGGCGCAAACAACATATGCACCGGAAGAATTAATTTTGCGGATTACATCGGCAACTTTTCCTTTTGGCTCACCTTTAAAACCTGTTCCAAATATACAATCAACCACTGTAGCAAATTTTTTAAAATCCATATCATCTGCATATTCACAGTCTGTAACACCGCAGGACAAGGCTTTTTCATAATAGTATCTTCCGTCAGCGGAAAACTTATCAAAAAGTCTCAAAATGGTAGATTTTATGCCGTTATCTGCAAGAATCGTTGCAAGAGCATATCCGTCGCCGGCATTGTTGCCGCTTCCGGTTACAATCAAAACGGGCTCTTTAAAGCTTTTGCACGATTCATAAATCCCCATTGCCGCACGGTACATAAGGGTTTTGCTGTCGGTAAAATTTGCTATGGTATATTCATCACTCAGGCGCATTCTTTCAACCGATATCGCCTCATTTATCATACAGGAATCAAACTTCATTTTTATCTCCTCTGCTCATTTTTCTTCTCATTCTGTTGAGATGTCTTTCAAAATTACCGCTTGATATGAATTCGGAAAGTATGTACTGATCCAAAACAGGAACCGAACACGAAAACTTCCCGAGTTTCTTTTCATAGGTCTCCATAAGATTTTGCGGAAGAATCATATATCCCATTCTCATAGACGGCGAAAGACTTTTTGAAAACGTGTTGACATATATTATGGAATCAGAGCCGCCGAGAGAATAAAGAGACTCAATGGGATGACCGGGCAAAAAGAATTCACTGTCGAAATCGTCTTCAACAATATACTTTGTTTTGCCTGCCCATTTGAGATACTCATATCTTTTTGAAACGGAGGTTGTGACACCCGTGGGATAGCTATGAAACGGAGTAACATGCAAAACATCAAATTTATTTTCCGTTAGTTCGTTGGTTTCAATGCCGTCCGAACCGAGCCTGAGTTTACACACTTCAGCACCAAAGCTTGTGTATACCATTTCAATCTGAGCATACGACGGATTTTCTATGCCGTATATCTTATCTCTGCCAAGAATGCGCACAACATTTTCATAAAGTTGCTCAGAACCCGAGCCGATAATGATGCATGCCGGGTCAGCAATCATACCGCGATAGTGATACAAATAGTCTGCAATTGAATTACGCAGCTCACAGCATCCCTTGTTTGGAGATTTAACAAACAGCTTTTCGCCATATTCGGATATTACTTTCCGGACAGTTTTAAACCACAGAGAATATTCAAACTCCTCGGCTTTCACATTTTCATCCGGTTCAAGACGTGCATAGGGCGTTTTTATTTTTGCCGCTTCAATACCAAAAGCAGTATCTATTTCGCAAACATAATATCCGCTTCTTTCACGCGGTGAAATATAGCCCTCGTCATAGAGCATTTCATAGGCACTCTCCACTGTTATGATGCTATAGCCGGTTTTATCAGCCATAACACGTTTTGACGGTAGCTTACTTCCTGCCTGATAATCACCGTTTAATATCTGATTTTTAATTTCGTTATATAATTTGAAATACTTTTTTTTGTTCATCTGGTTATATAAAAAACTCCTGTTTTGATTATTTACATAATATCACATTAAGATTATAATACATAATATAGAATTTGTAAAGAGGTGTTTTAAATGAATTACAAAAGAGTTCTGACAATTCAGGATATATCATGCGTAGGACAATGTTCACTCACCGTTGCGCTTCCGGTTTTATCGGCTTGCGGTGTGGAAGCATGCCCTCTCCCATCAGCTGTTTTATCAACTCACACAGCAGGTTTTTCCGGATACACATTCCGTGACCTCACAGACGATATGCCCGATATTAAAAATCACTGGGTTAAAGAAGGTCTCAGCTTCGATACAATCTACACAGGGTATCTCGGAAGCACAAAACAGATTGACTACGTTGCTCAGATTTGCGAAAGCGTTTTGAAAGACGGTGGTAAAATCATAATCGACCCCGCAATGGCAGACAACGGAAAGCTTTATCCAGGATTTGACGCAGAATTTGTTGAAGCGATGAAAGGTCTTTGCTCAAAAGCAGATTATCTTGTTCCCAACATCACGGAAGCAAGCTTCCTTGCCGGTATAGACTACAAAACAGAATACGACAGAGCCTACATAGACGCTCTTATCTCTGAGCTTTGTGCTCTCGGAAGCAAAAATATTATTCTTACCGGTGTTTCATATGAAGCCGGCAAAACAGGTGTTGTTGTTTTTGAAAACGGAAAGTATGACTACTACGAACACGTTCTTCTTCCCAATAGTTGCCACGGTACAGGCGATATATATGCATCTGCATTCTCAGGAGCACTCACAAGAGGTAAAACCGCTTATGAATCTGCAAAAATAGCCGCTGATTATTGCGTTTTGTGTATCAAAGAAACTGCAAAAGAGGATAATCACTGGTATGGTGCGAAGTTTGAAACTTCGCTTATAAAGCTCATTGAAGCTGTTAATGCGTGATTTTCCGGTATACGCGGATATATTAAAATTTATAATATGCATAAAATACGGACGATGCGTCAGCATCGTCCCTACTTCTTTGTAGCACTTAAAAGTTTATAAAATAAATTTTAATTTATAGAACAATTCAATTGATACAAGGTAATGCGAAATATTTATGCATTATTGCTACAGTCTGAATTTTTTATTTATCTTTTGATTTCAAGTATTCATCAATAGCCTGCGCGGCATTCTTTCCGGCTCCCATAGCAAGAATAACTGTTGCGGCACCGGTTACGGCATCTCCGCCGGCATACACTGCGCATCTGGACGTTTCGCCTGTCTGTTCATCTGCTATTATCCCGCCCCAGGAATGAGTTTCAAGTCCGTTGGTGGTAGATTTTATGAGCGGATTTGGAGAAGTTCCGATAGACATAATAACGCAGTCGCATTCAAGCTCGAATTCACTTCCCTCTTTTACGAACGGGCGACATCTGCCACTGCTGTCGGGTTCTCCAAGCTCCATTTCAACGCATTTCATTCCTTTAACAAAACCATTTTTGTCGCCAACAATTTCAACAGGATTAGTGAGCAGTCGGAATTTTATGCCTTCTTCATGAGCGTGTTCCACTTCTTCCTTTCTTGCCGGCAATTCATAGAGCGAACGACGATACACAATGCTGACTTCTTCTGCACCGAGTCTCAGAGCGCATCTTGCCGCATCCATTGCAACATTACCTCCGCCAACAACGGCAACTTTTTTTGCCTTGTAGACAGGTGTTGAGCTTGTTTCAAGATAGGCTTTCATAAGATTTATGCGTGTGAGAAATTCATTTGCAGAATACACTCCCTTGAGATTTTCTCCAGGAATATTCATGAATTTGGGCAGTCCGGCACCGGAACCTATGAAAACTGCACTGAAGCCATCTTCATTTAAGAGCTCGTCAATTGAAACGGTTTTACCAACAATAACATTAGTTTCTATTTTAACTCCAAGAGCTTTCAGACCGTCAATTTCCTTTGCAACAATTGATTTAGGGAGCCTGAACTCCGGAATTCCATACACAAGAACACCGCCGGGAGTGTGAAGGGCTTCAAAAACTGTTACATCATATCCTTTTTTTGCAAGATCTCCGGCGCAGGTAAGACCTGCAGGGCCCGAACCTATAACCGCAATTTTCATTCCATTGCTTTCCGGCTTGATAGGTTTTTCAGCGCAGTGGTTATTATGCCAGTCGGCAACAAATCTTTCCAGTCTTCCGATTGCAACCGAATCACCTTTAAGATTGCGAATACATTTACCCTCACACTGATTCTCCTGAGGACACACTCTTCCGCAAACAGCCGGCAAAGAGCTTGAAGCAGTTATTATTTCATAAGCCGCTTCAAAATCGCCTGTTGCAACCTGTGCAATAAATGCAGGAACATCTATTCCGACGGGACATCCGCCAACGCATGGTTTATTTTTGCACTGCAAACACCTCTGCGCTTCATCCATAGCCTGCTCAGCAGTGTAGCCGAGTGCTACTTCGGAAAAGTTCTTATTGCGCACGTTAGGTGCCTGAGTGGGCATTTCATTTTGATTAAGTGACATATTAGGCATTTACTGAACCTCCTTTTTAAAGAGGTTACATGCCTCTTCACGTTTTTTAGCTTCAAATATTCTATACATCGATGACCTTGCAATGGCTTCATCAAAATCAACAAGATGGCCATCGAATTCAGGACCATCCACGCACGCAAACCTGGTTTCACCGCCAACTGTGAGACGGCATCCGCCACACATTCCCGTGCCGTCGATCATCACAGGATTCATGCTCACAACGGTTTTGATTCCATATTCCTTTGTGAGCTCGCAAACGAATTTCATCATAACAAGAGGTCCTATTGCAATAACCTCATCATACTCTTCTCCACTTTCAATAAGCTCTCTGAGTGCATCGGTAACAAGACCTTTTCTGCCTGTGCTTCCATCGTCGGAAACAAGGATAAATTTTGAAGAAACTGCGCCAAATTCATCTTTTAAAATAACAAGGTCATTGCTTCTGAATCCGGCAACGGTATGTACATCTGTGCCCTCCTGATGAAACTTTTTGGCAACAGGGTATGCTATTGCACATCCCACGCCTCCTGCAACAACGGCAACTTTTTTCTTTCCGTTGGTCTGCGTGGCTTTGCCTAAGGGGCCTGCAAAATCTTCAATATACTCTCCTTCTTCTTTTTTGGCAAGAAGTTCGGTTGTGGCTCCAACAACCTGAAAAATAACGGATACAGTGCCTTTTTCGCGGTCAAAATCAGCAACCGTAAACGGAACTCTTTCGCCATCTGTATCAACTCTTAAAATTATAAACTGCCCGGGTTGAGCTTTTTTTGCCACCAATGGTGCATAAAAATCCATCAGTATCACCGTTGGATTTAAAATCTTTTTTCTCACTATTTTATACATAATAATCCCTTTCTGTATGTTAATTCATTTCAAGCTTTTTATAATCCAAAAAGCGACGTAATAATATTATAAGCTGTAACTAACAGTAAAAACACACCCAATATCAAAAAACACAGAGCAGACTTTTGGCATTCATTGGACTTATGTTCTTTCGACGTGATAAACATTGTGATTGCAAAGCATATAATTGTTGCAGGCATTGTGATGTCGTTGGAAACAGCTTTTGTTAATCCTAAAATGCCAAATGCAACTGTTAGTGATGAAAATAAAAGTTTTAAGTTATTCATTTTTCCTCCGTTAGTATCAGTTTGTGTCTTTTGAATATATAAGGGACAGATGGTTTAGATTCAAATCCCTTATAGTAAATGCGATACATAAGGTTTAGATGCAACTTATTTTATTTACAATAATTCTATTTCATAAGACGCATTGAACTTTTCGTGAGGATTCAGGTTAATGATATAATCCTTCTTTGAAAGTTCTCCATCAAAGTCGTTGCGGTCGCATCTTCCGTACCATGGCTCTATGCATACAAAAGGAGCTCTCTTTTTGACAGGAGACCACAAGCCGAAAAGCTTTGTATCGAATTTAACTTTAAGATAAGCTGATTTGCTTTTATCACAAATAGTTACTTCTTTTGCCTGACTGTTTTCAATTATCAGAGCATCATTATCAAACATATCATCTGTTATTTTGACATATCCGTCATTCTTTAAGGTATGCACGCTGTTTATGTGGTAAAGACCTTTTTCGTCAATAAGATTATACACAATATCGTTATCGGTATCAAATTTAAAATAGTTGTCCCCTACTTTTAAATTAAAAGCAGGATGTGCACCTATTGAAAAACTCATGATTCTATCGTTTTTATTTTTCACTGTCCAGTCAATTTTAATTTTATTGTTTATTAAAGTGT
>JAZSOL010000204.1:0-9485 GCA_045536915.1 Clostridia bacterium | reverse complement strand
TGTCCGCACCGTACTTGCTGATAATCTCTTCGGGGCTGACAACGTTGCCCACAGACTTGGACATCTTGCTTCCGTCCTTGAGAACCATACCCTGAGTGAGAAGATTTTCAAAAGGTTCATCGCAGGAAATGTATCCGAGGTCATGGAGTGCCTTAGTGAAGAAACGTGCGTAGAGAAGGTGGAGAATTGCGTGTTCAACACCGCCTATATACTGGTCTACATTCATCCAGTAGTCTGTTTTGGATTTATCAAAAGGCATATTTTCGTTTTTGGGATCGCAGTATCTCATAAAGTACCAGGAAGAGCATACGAATGTATCCATAGTATCAACTTCGCGTGTACCCATTTTTCCACACTTCGGACACGGAGCATGGCGGAAGCTTTCGCTTGATGCAATCGGCGATTTTCCAAGTCCGGTAAATTCAACGTCTTCGGGAAGAATTACGGGAAGGTCGCTTTCGGGAACTGCAACAGCGCCGCAATCCTCACAGTAGATAACCGGAATAGGTGCGCCCCAGTATCTCTGACGGGAGATGAGCCAGTCACGCAAACGGAAATTAACCTTCTTCTCTCCTATGCCGTTTTCAGCCATATATTCAATCATTTTTGGGAGAGCTTCACGGTTGTTCATACCGTTAAACTCACCTGAGTTTATCATTGTTCCCTCTGCTTCAAAAGCCGCTTCAAGAGTTGAACCATCTATATCAGAGCCATCGGGGCTGATAACAACATCAATGGGAAGATTATATTTTTTAGCAAAGTCAAAGTCTCTCTGGTCGTGAGCGGGAACTGCCATAACAACGCCCGTACCGTAGTCGAGAAGAACATAGTTTGCAAGATAGAGAGGCACTTTTTTGCCTGTGAGCGGATTTATAACATAACGGCCGGTGAAAACACCCTCTTTTTCGATATCGTTGGATGCTCTGTCGATATCATTTACAAACTGCATTTTCTTTATGAATTCTCTGCACTCGGCTTCTGTTTCACTTCCGGAGATTATTTCTTCGGTAAGCGGACTTTCGGGCGCCATTACCATAAAGCTCACACCATAGATTGTGTCGGGACGGGTAGTATAAACAGTGAGGGTTTTATCCATTCCGTCTACTTTAAAGTCAACCTGAGCGCCTTCGCTCTTTCCAATCCAGTTGGTCTGCATTGTTTTTACTTTATCGGGCCAGCCATTGAGCTTATCGATATCTGCAAGGAGCTTATCTGCATATTTGGTTATGCTGAAAAACCACTGTTCAAGGTCTTTTTTGCCGACTTCTGTTTTACATCTTTCGCATTTCCCGTTTACAACCTGTTCGTTTGCAAGAACGGTCTGACACGACGGACACCAGTTTACATAGGATTTCTTTTTATATGCAAGTCCGTTATTATAGAGTTTCAGAAACATCCACTGAGTCCACTTGTAGTAATCCTGCTTACATGTGGCAACTTCTCTGTCCCAGTCGTAGCTTATTCCCATACTTTTGAGCTGATCTCTCATATTATCGATATTTGAAAGAGTCCAGTCTTTGGGATTTGCGCCGTTTTTGATAGCAGCATTTTCAGCCGGAAGTCCGAAAGAATCCCAACCCATAGGATGAAGAACGTTAAACCCCTGCATTTTTTTGAATCTTGCAACCACATCACCTATTGAGTAGTTTCTCACGTGACCCATATGAAGGTTACCTGAAGGATATGGGAACATTTCAAGGGTATAGTACTTAGGCTTTGAAGAATCCTCCACAACCTTAAATGCATTCTCATTTTCCCATTTTGTCTGCCACTTCTTTTCTATTGCACCAAAATCGTAGTTCATTTATTTCACACTCCTTAAAATTATTCTTCTGTTATAATTGAACTTATATCAACATTTTTTGCATCTGCCCACAGATTTTCTATTGAGTAAAACTCTCTTGACTCATTACTGAATATATGAACTATTACATCCGAATAATCCATCAGTATCCAATAAGCTGTTGCCATACCTTCGCGTCCGATTGGATTTACACCCGCTTCTGAAAGCTTTTCTTCAACCTCATCTGCAATGGCTTTCATCTGCGTGTTGGAATTACCCTGACATATAACAAAATAATCTGCCATAGTTGTTATTTCGCTTATATCAAGAACTTTTATTCCCACAGCTTTTTTTGAGTCCATACATTTTACAATGTTTTCCATTAACTGTTTTGATTCCATATCTATTCGATATCCTTTCCTATTATTACGACTACATCTGCATCATTTGAATGCTCCGGATTGAGAATATAGGTATCCATACCAAGTGACCTTGCGACTTTCGATGCATACGGTCTGGATTCACTGCTGATGCAACATGTGTTTTCAATGGTTGCAGTTTTGGATGACACACTTCCCACAACATTGTATCCCGAAGCTTTCAAAGCATCCGATACCTTTTCAAGTGATATACCGTCGGTACAGCTATAGTCAAGAATATAAACGCTTATATCTGATTCGGGAATATTCATTTCGGGAGTTTCCGACACATAATATTCAACCGAATTTTTTCCGATTGCATCGTCGCGCACGTTTATTTCGCTAAGGTCTGCTTCTGAGATATCGGGTGTGAAATATTCGCGCACCAGACGTTCATTTGCCTCATCATCTGCTATAAAATATGAAATATTATTGCGATATTCAGGATAACCCTCAATCATCATAACATTAACATTATCCATATTTACCTTTAAAATATACGGAGCATATTTAAGCATTTCGGAAAGATTGAAATCCGTATTGACCATTTTACTCAGAGAAGTTATCAATTTACTTGTGTCCGCTTCCTGATTGGAAATGTTTCTTTCCACAATCTGCCTTATAGCCTCTTTGATAAAATCGCTCTGAGCTTCAACTCTTCCTATATCACCGTTTGCATAACCTGCTCTGTATCTGACATACTGCTCTGCTTTATCGCCGTCGAGAAGCTGATAGCCGGCTTTGAGATGTATGTATAAATCCTGATAAGGGTCTTCATAGTTCATATCCTGAGGAACATCATAGTAAATTCCGCCAACAGCATCTATTACATCTCTGAATCCGGATGTTGTGACGGTAACGTATCCATCGATATCCAAATCAAGAATAGTTCTCAGTTCTTCAATTGATTTTTCAGGTCCGCCCTCGCCGTATGCTGAATTGATTTTTTTATCATAGCGGTCATTGTCAATGTAGGTGTCACGCGGAATCTGAATAACATTTACTCCGTTGGTCATAAGATTCAACTGCGCAACCATCATAACATCACTTAAGGATTCACTTTTATCAAGACCCATAAGCAAAACATTCACATATGATTTTTCTTTTTCGCCGGAAAAGTTGATTCCCAGAAACGACTGGTAGCCATACAAGTCCATCACCGTTGAAACCAACGGTGCAAACACTATTGCAATTGACGAAAAAATCACTGTGAAAACCGCCATAAATTTCAAATAAACTCCAAGAGCAGTTTCGGCAGCTTTTACGCCGTTTGATTTATTCATTTTTATCACCTTGTTTTCAAATAAAAGTTTCTTGTGTCTATGGTATTGCTGTGTATGAGACCGCCCTTGGCAATAACAGACCTTAATGTATAGTCTATCTGCAAGACGAGCGCCCTGTCGATATCTTCATATACAATTTCTCTGATACGGTCAACCCCGTCATAATTTCTCAAGGGTTCTATACCGTCTGCAATATACACAATTTTGGTCATAAGACTCATATCAGGCTTACCTATTGTGTGATAATAGATAGCATCATAAATCTCAGGGTCGGACACGCCGTAGTATTTTTCTGCCACAACAGCGCCGAGAAACCCGTGAATAAGTCCGGTAGATGCTCTTGTTATTTCATCGAGCTCCACGTTATATCTCTCACACAGTTCAAACATTTCGGCTTTAGAATAATTTTTTGCACAATCATGCAAAAGAGCTGCAACTGCAGTTTTATTAACATCAGCTCCGTAGTGACGGGCAAGGCTGACCGCAGTCTGCATAACACCAAGAGAGTGGTTAAATCGTTTTTCTGTCAGCGCAAGTTGCAATTTATCACGCATCTCATCAATAGTCATTTTCATCCTCCGTAAATGATTGATACAGATTATTGTTTTTTATATATTCATACACACCCGGCGGAACATATCGGCTAAAATCCATTCCTTGCGAAGCAAGATGCCTTATCTGAGTTGATGTGACATCATATCTTGGCATTTTCATACACATTATATCTGCACCTAAGCTTTTGTATTTTTCACACATCTCATACAAATCCGGAGCATTATCGCAGCTTCTGTCGGCAACAATAAATCTGCACTGACAAATCAATTTGCGGTAATCCTTCCACTTATCGAGTGTATAGAGTGAATCGGCACCGATAATATAGCTGATATCATCACCATACACGGATTTTAAATACGGCAATGTTTCAACTGTGTATGACTTTTTTTGCCGGTTAACCTCATAGTCCGAAACCGCAAAGCGTTCATTTGAACGCACGGCAATCGAAACCATTTCATAACGCTTTTTTGCATCAATGATATGAACATCGGCTTTATGAGGCGGATTTCCATTTGGAAGAAAAACTATTTTCGAAAGTCCAAACTCATTTAGTGCCGCATCAGCCATTGCAATATGACCGTTATGAACCGGATTGAAAGTACCTCCGAGAATTGCCACTCTATTTTCTGACAACACCCTTCGCCTGCCTTAAATCTATTGTTTTATTTTCTTTCGACTCTTTGTATATGATAAATTTCTTACCTATAACCTGAACCGGATCGGCACCGAGAGCATCGGCAACTTCATTACACACTTCTCTTGTGTCGAGAAAAGAGTTTTCCAGAACATGAACTTTAACAAGCTCACGTTTTTCAAGAGCGTCATCAATCTGCCTGAGCTGGTTTTCATTGATGCCGCCTTTTCCGATTTGAAAAATAGCATCAAGTTTATTGGAAAGGCTTCTAAGATAAGCTCTTTCTTTACTATTGAGCATTCTCACACTTCCTCTTTATAACATAAAAATTCTATACTATCCTATTATACCGAAAAATCATTTAAATGTCAAACATTATCGATAAATTCATAATAAAAAAATTTATTATATAATTCCCAAAATATATGCAAAATTCCTTGAAAAAAGGCTATAGCAAAATGTTTGAATATACAATAAATGATATGCAGTGAAAGAATAAAGCAAATTATGGCCGCTACGGGACGGTTATTCTTTCTTCGGAATGCATAAATGCATTCCCTGCAATATTATTTAAACTTTATTGCATATTTTTTGCTATAGCCTATTTTTTTATTTGATATAGTCAAATTCTACTTCATACATTCTCACAGGGTCGCCCTCTGCTATTCCCATTTTTTCAAGTTCTTTTATAACGCCTTTTTTCTTGAGTGCATTCTGGAAATACTGCAGGGATTCGCTGTCTTCGAAATTAGTTGAGCCGAGAAGACGTTTAAGCCATCTGCCCTCAACAACATAAGTGTCGTTTTCTTTTCTCACGGTAAACGGCGCTTCATCTTCAAAGCTGATAACCTGAACTTCGTTTTCCTCTTCATCATACAGCACGGGTACGGGTATTTCATCAAGAATAGAAGCAACATAACGCATAAGTTCTGAAACTCCGGAATTGGTTGCTGCAGAAATTTTAAACACTTTATATCCCCTGTTTTCCATTTCTTCGCAAAAGCTGTCGTAAATCTCATTGTCATACACAAGATCGCGTTTGTTTGCCGCAACAATCTGTTTTCTTTCGGCAAGAGTGGGATTATACATCTGAATTTCGTTATTAATAAGGTCAAAATCCTCAATCGGATTTCTGCCCTCGATGCCCGATGCATCAACAACATGAATAAGAAGACGGGTTCTTTCAACGTGACGCAGAAACTCGTGTCCAAGTCCTATTCCTTCGCTTGCACCCTCGATTATACCCGGAATATCCGCCATCACAAAACTGCTTCCAAGCCCGAGATTAACAACTCCGAGATTCGGTTCAAGAGTTGTAAAGTGATAGTTTGCAATTTTAGGTCTTGCATCACTCACAACAGAAAGAAGCGTTGACTTACCAACATTCGGAAATCCAACAAGACCCACATCCGCAAGGAGCTTAAGTTCCATTGTTATTTCTCGTTTTTCGCCTTCGGTGCCACTTTTTGCAAAACGTGGAATCTGCCTTGTTGCGGTAGCAAAATGACAGTTGCCCCAACCGCCGTTGCCGCCTTTTGCAACAACAAAGCGCTGACCGATTTGCTTCATATCTGCAATAATTCTTCCGGTTTCAGTGTCTTTTATGATAGTGCCGGCAGGAACCTTTACAATAAGGTCCTCACCGTTTTTTCCGCTTGATTTAGCAGCTTTACCGTCTTCTCCGTTCTGAGCTTTATAGTGGCGTCTGTATCTGAAGTCCATAAGTGTGCTGAGTTTTTCATCAACAACAAAAATAACATCACCGCCGTGCCCGCCGTCACCGCCGTCGGGACCTCCTGCCGCAACATATTTTTCACGGTGGAAAGACACAAGACCGTGCCCTCCGTTACCTGCCTCAACATATATACTCGCTGTATCTGCCAACATAGCTTAATCACCTCTTAATGTAATATTTTCTTTTTGATTAGTAAAGATTCATTAAAAAATAAATATTTATTAATCAAAAAGAAAATCTCAAGCGCAATGACACCTGAGATTTTATTTTGATCAAATATTCAATGAATTACTGAGCAATTTCGTATACACTAACCTGCTTCTTATCTTTGCCGACTCTTTCAAATTTTACTTTACCGTCAACAACTGCAAAAAGGGTGTCATCGCTGCCTTTCTTAACATTGATACCGGGATGGATTTTTGTACCTCTCTGTCTAACGAGAATGTTACCAGATGTAACATACTGACCGTCGCCCTTCTTAACGCCAAGACGCTTGGATTCACTGTCACGGCCGTTCTTGGTAGAACCTACACCCTTTTTATGAGCAAAAAACTGTAAACTGATTCTAAGCATTGGAATGCACCTCCGTTACTAATTTTGTGGATCCTCGACGACCTCAACCTCGATGTAATCGTAATAATCCTCAAGCATATCCATAAGCTGAATGTAAAATCCGTTAAGAAGACCCGCTACTGCGTACTGCTTCTTTTCATCCTCTTCACACTCAGTAAGTGCCGCTTTCGCAAGCACCGTTATCTCTGCGGTCTGCTCGTCGATGGAATAATCGATATTTGAGTCGTAGGATACTTCGATGGCGTTTACTATCAGCATAGTCATTGCGGAAAGAGCTGAACATACGATGTCCGAGCCCGACTCAGCAAAGCCTGCGTGTCCGGATTCCTTGAATCCGTAGAAAACGTCGTTGTGTTTGAAAAAAGTGATTTTGGTCATAAATCAGATAGAAATAGTCTGAATCTGAACCTTGGTATAAGGCTGTCTGTGACCGATCTTCTTTTTCTCGTTCTTCTTAGCCTTGTACTTGAAGACGTAAATCTTCTTGGACTTGCCGTTCTTTACTACGTTTGCAGTAACGGTTGCACCTTCAACATAGGGAGCGCCAACCTTGAGGTCGCCGTCCTTTTCTACGGTGAGAACCTTGTCGAATGTTACAGTTTCGCCAACTTCAGCGCCGAGCTTCTCTACGTAAACTACGTCACCTTCGTTAACCTTATACTGCTTTCCGCCGGTTACGATAATTGCGAACACGAAAAGCACCTCTCTTTCATAAGCACGTTATGTGCAAAAACTCGCTATCGTCGGTAGGTTCACAAGTATTTTTGCGCGCCTTTAAAGGACCGACAGTATGCGGCAGATGATATTATACACAAAAAAGTCCTGTTTGTCAAGTGGTTTTAGAAAATTTCTTGACATTTTTCGGACTTTTTTGTGTTTTTTATTTATCCTATTATTTCTGTAAGTACGCCGTTTGCATCAAACGCGTAAAGCACGTCATCTATTGACACAATTCCCGTACGCGCACCCGTTTCGGCAGTGAAATAATACGTTTCGGACTTGATGGTAGTCCAGCCTATAGCGGCATAACCCTTATTGTCAAAATAGTACAGCTTGCCGTTGATCTCAGTCCAACCCTTGACGAGCTTGCCGTTGACCGTATAGGTGTACTTGCCGTCCTTATATTCAAGGGGATTCATTCCGGGAGTTTCGGGGAATGAATAGGTCGCGCCCCTTTCATCAAAGTCAATTTCTATGCAAAGCATTGCCGCCAGAGCTTTCAGCTTATCCTTGAACGTTGGGTCTGCGCTGTTCTTATTCTTCAGATAATACTGCTCAGCCGCTTTTGCAAGCTTTTCCTTGTCTTCGGCTCTCATACTCTTACTGCCAAAGCACAAGAAGTCTATCTTGAGCTTGCCGTTTTTGAACGCGTGCGTGTACACGGTATTGGAAACGACCTTTGAATTCATATAATTGGTGATCACCGAGTCGGCGGTCGTGCCGCTGTCTTCGTCAAACATTGACTTTGAGCCGTTGGATGTAGCCTTGACCATCATATTATAGAGATTCTGAATGGCTTTTGACTCGTTCTTATATTCCTGCTCGCTCATAGCGTCGCTCTCTGCCATCTGCATAAACAGCTCTTTAAGCATATCCGACACGTGGTTAAGATCGCCGTTGGTAAGTCCCTTTTCCCTTATGAATTCGGGAGTTATCATCTTACATATGGTCTTGGCGGAGGTAGGTGACATATTTTCGATCAGCCAGGAAAGGGATTTTTCAACCTCCTCGTTTGGCTCGTCCGTCTCGCCGTTATCCTTACCAAGCTGTGTAACCAGCTCTGCAGCCTGAACGCCCGATGCCAAGGTGTTTCCGAGATTGAACTCGGGATCGGCGTTTCCGTCCTCGTTTCTCAGATTCACCATCACGTCGTCCACGACTTCCCTGTCAAGTCCGTCAACCTTTTCCATAACGAACTCGGATTTGAGAGTACCCTCAATGAAGTCACATCCCGTTGTTCCGAGAAGCTTGTTGGAGCTAAGACCCTGCAAAGCGTCGCCCAACATTTCAACGGAGCTTGTATCCATCTTGGAGCCGCTGCTTTCCACCTTATCCATAAACTCAACGATCTTGGTGATTCCCTCTTCAAGATTTTCAAATTCCGCCAAAGCTTCCTTTTGGCTCAGATCGTCAATTCCTTCGGTGGATTTAAGAAGCATCTTTTCAATGGTCTTGCCCTCGCACTCAAAATCCTTTGAGGAGGAAAGATTTGAGAACACGCTCTTTTTGTCGTTCACGTCAGCCTCATAGGTATCCACCACGTGATTACCCTCCTCGTCAACGCTGTGCTTGGTTACCAAAACGGTATCGCCCGTGGACTCAATGCAGGAATAGCCCTCGTCGGTCTTGATCTTAATGATGAGATTGGAGTTTCCGCTGTAAAAATCATATATTTTATCCGAAAGGCTGTCAAAATCGGATGAAGTGAACACAAATTTCACTTTGCCGCTATGGGAAGTATTTTCAACTCTGTCAAAGCCTTCGTTTATCGCCTCAAAGAATT
>JAZSOL010000229.1:0-6271 GCA_045536915.1 Clostridia bacterium | reverse complement strand
ATGTGGATATCGGATCAGGATTGAAAAAGAATTCCTCGAAGGTTGGAATGATGAAATTACACCTCAGTGTTCAAGAAAATATATAGTTATCGGGTAAACTAAATGAGATTACCGCAAGTTGAGTTTTAAATCCTCAATTTGCGGTAATTTTTTCTTGCTGTCTATTCCGATTTTATGTGCATTGTTTTTCTTATCCGATATTCACACTAATAATATTTGCTGCTATAGTAGTATGGAAGTCTTATCGGTTGGATCGAAATAATCTGTCCCCGATATGTGCAAGCCTGTTTCTATAATAAAATCTTTTGGAAGTGAAAGCGGAGAATATCCTGTAACTTTTTTAAATACACGATTGAAATTTCGTATGGTTGAAAACCCGCACTTCAGAGAAATGGATGTCATGGTAGCATTGTTATTACGAAGCATCATAATAGCGTTTTCAATTTTTATGATATTAAGATATTCTGAAAAATTCATTCCGGTAAGCTTTTTGAACATTTTTGAAAAGTGCGATGAGCTGTATCCTGAATAGTGTACGGCATCTTTAAAAGTGATGAATGAAAAATCATTATTGATTTTGGTAATAAGATTTTTGTACAAACTCGCTTTTTCTTCGCACTTTGTGATTTGGCAATTGCGGAAAATATCGATAAACAAAGCTCTTGCGTGATTTTCAAGTGCCTCACGGTAGAACTGCCTTTTTTGAGAGAGTTCCTCTTTTATGTAATCAAAACGCTCTTTTATGGGAATGTTTTTTGGAAGCTTTGGAGATGCAACTGTATATTTACTTGTTATCTCTGCGGCGAGAGTTTCGTCGAAAATAGCAATATCTACCAGTGCATCAGGCTCACAGATAATATAATGTAATTCTTCGCTCCGGCAAAAAAAACAGTCATCTTTGATAGCCTCAAAACAAAAATCGCCAATTTTGATTTTTGCTTTACCCTCAACGATTCTTATGATTTCACATTCAAAATGCCAATGTAGTATATTAGCAAGATTTCTATATCTGCCAAGCCATATTTTTTCTCCGCTGAAAAACTGCCTTCTTTCGTAAATTCCCAACATAGTTCCATAACACCCCTTTTTACAGAATTGATTATATCATATATATCAATATTTGTCTATACCAAAACATTAAATTTCTTGCTTGAGGTGGTTAAGAAAGATATAATATAATCAAAGGAGGTGTACCTGAATTGCTTGAACAGTTAAAACAAAAGGTTTTAGAAGCAAATCTTGCATTAGTGAAGCATAATCTTGTTACATTTACCTGGGGAAATGTATCGGGTATAGACAGTGAAAAGAATCTTGTTGTTATAAAGCCAAGCGGTGTAGAATATGACACGATGACTGCTGACGATATGGTGGTGATCGATTTTGATGGAAATATCGTAGAGGGAAAATGGAAACCTTCTTCCGATACCCCTACACACTTAGTGCTATATAAATCTTTTCCACATATCGGCGGCATTGTTCATACACACTCCCGTTGGGCGACCAGCTGGGCACAGTCAGGCAGAGGCATACCCGCTTATGGCACAACCCACGGTGACTATTTTTACGGAGAGATACCCTGCACCAGAAAAATGACATCTAAGGAGATAGCAGGTGAATATGAATTTGAAACAGGTAATGTAATTACAGAAACCTTCAAGGATAAATCCGCTGAGGAAATCCCTGCGGTTCTGGTTAATTCACATGGTCCGTTTGCCTGGGGATGTAATCCTTATGATGCCGTTCACAATGCAGTTGTGTTGGAAGAGCTTGCCTTTATGGCATTTCATACCGAGGTGTTATATCCCAAAATTCAGGTTATGCAACAGGAACTATTGGATAAACACTATTTGCGCAAACACGGAAAAGATGCCTATTACGGGCAAAAATAAAGAAGTTTGCTGTCCCCTATTGACATCACTTGTGTCGGGTAGCCCAATAATCCAAAATGGCAAACTCATCGGCGCAGTAATCCATGTATTTGTAAACGACCCGACAAGAGGATATGGGATTTTTATTGAAAATATGCTTTTCGAGGCAGAGAAAATCAAATAACTTTAGTGCTCACTTATATTTTATAGGTGAGCATTTTATATATATAACTCCAAACAAATTTTGACTTTCATCATAATTTGAAGTGTAATATTATAAAATTAGTTTTGTGAGGCGATTGTATGGATTATTTGACAGAACTTAATACCATTGCAAAAAAAATAATGGCGGTATTATAGAAACTAAAACCGCTGCCAAACATGGTATATCTAAGGCAATGCTCTATAAATTGTGCAAAGAAAATAAAATTCAGAGAATTGTGAAAGGTCAGTATATCTTGGCGGATGATATGCAAGATGAACTTTTATCTATTAGTAAGCGTAGCGAAAAATAATTTTTTCACATGAGACCGCTTTGTTTTTACACGGAATTTCTGACAGAACACCTTTTGAACACACCATTACTACACCTTCTGCATGCATTCCGTTTACATCAATCAAAGCAGAATGCAAAGTGTATTATATTAAACAAGAACTATTTTCTTTAGGAAAAACAATTCTAAAAACTCCTGCAGGAAATAGCGTGCCGGCATATGATATGGAAAGAACAATATGTGATATAATCCGCAGTCGTAATAAAATCGGAACAGAGACCTTTTTATCAGCACTCAAAATGTATGTGTCAAATCCAAAAAAAGATTTAAGCAAGCTAAACATGTATGCAAAAAAATTGAGGGTTGAAAAACTGGTTCGCTACTATTTGGAGGTGCTTTTATGAGTAAAGCCATGGGTTTAAAAGCTAAAATACGAAATATGGCTAAACAGAGAAAAATAAAAATCGCAAAAACTCTTGTTAAAACAGAAAAAATGTATTATAATATGTAATTATAAACTTAAATGTGAAAGAAGGAATTATAAAATGAAGAAGAAAATTTCAGTTGTAGCGATGATTCTCGGCTTAATAATCGGTATGTGTGCAGTTTCGGTTGGTGCCAAAAGTGATTACGCACCCATATCGGACGGGACACATAACGGTCACTCTTATCAGATATTTGACGAAGGCTTGAAGTGGTCGGAGGCAAAGGAATATTGCGAGAGCATTGGCGGATATCTTTCGTGTATTACATCGGAGGACGAGCAGGAATTTGTTATGTCGCTTGTGGATGACGGAGAACAAAACTGTTATTGGCTTGGAGGTTATAAAAAGGAAAACGGAAGCTTTGCATGGGTCAGTGGTGAAGAGTTTGACTATGAAAACTGGGATGTATCCGAGCCTTCGGGCGGAGAAGAAAATTGTCTGCAGGTATATCGTATTCCCGATCCTGCAAATTGGGATTGCACGTCGGGAAGCTGGAACGACATTGTGGACGAAGGTGCGGTAAACTTCCATTCAACAGAAAATTTTGGGTTTGTGTGTGAGTGGGATTATGTGAGAACTTCTTTCGGCTCCGAAATATCAGAATGGGCATCGGATGAAATCGAACAGGCATACGACAAAAAAATTATTCCCGAAAGTCTTGTGGGTGCGGATCTGACACAGCCCGTCACCAGAGCTGAGTTTGCCGCTATATCGGTAAAGACTTATGAGCTTATTGCAAACACAAAAGCGATTCCCGCTGTAAATAATCCGTTTTCTGATACAAAAGATGCAGAGGTCCTGAAAGCATACAACGCAGGCATCACAACGGGAATTTCCGCAACGGAGTTTGACCCCGATGCACTTTTAAACCGTGAGCAGGCTGCAACAATGCTTACAAGAGTGTTTAAAAGAGCAACAATAAAGGGCTGGACTATCGAAACAGATGCGGAGTTTAAGCTTGATTATAAGAAACCAAAAGCATTTGCAGATGACAGTAAAATATCCGACTGGGCAAAAGACAGCGTATATTTTATGGCAGCAAATGAAATTATAAATGGCGTTGGAGACAACAAATTTGCTCCGCAAAACACAACCACCGAGGAAGAAGCAACAGGTTATGCAAATGCCACAAGAGAACAAGCTCTCATTATTGCAACACGAATGGTTGAAAATCTGAAATAACAAGTATTCCATAAATTTGGGTTTCCCTATTTTGAAAACTGAATTCTCCGAAGCATATGTAGATACAAAATTATAAAACGGGTTGCGACAAAACCATTGCCGCAACCCGTTTTAATAATATGTTTGTTATTTTAAAATAATTTCAAGATATGTAAGGTCCTGTATGGGATATGTCACAAGTTCTTCCATTTTACTGCATATGTCATTATATGCTTCCTCTGGGATTTCTTCTTTGTTGTAGGTATATATAAATCCGTTTCCGTCTCCGGTTTTTGATTTTGTCATATAGGGATATCCAATGTCATAAACCTTATGAGCTTCATCAATGGAAACTTTTGCGTGCACGTTGTAGTCCGGTGTGCTGGTTGTTGCAAAAAGCTTACCGTCATAGGTAAACACGCCGTTTTTGGATTTGAATGCGCCCGAATACACGAGGATTTTTCCGTCGTAGGTGTAGACCTTATATTTTCCCTCATCAACATTGTAGACAAGCTCCGGAATACCGTCTTCGTCGATGTGGGCAAGACCGTAGCGGGTGTTGAAGTTGTTTTCGGATTTAAAAGTTTCCACGGATTCTTTGTATTTATGATAAATATCGAGTTTTATTTCTTCGGGGTTTCTGTTATTGGTGGTTTCGATATTAACAATACTTTCAGATTCGTTTTCGTTGAAAATAGCACTTTCTTCTTCGCAGGCAGATGCAATAAAGCATATGCACAGCATTAAAATTACAATTGCAATTCTTTTTTTCGGAATAATCATAGTGTCCTCCTGATTAATAAGTATATTAAAATTATATCACGCATTATGGGAATGTCAAGAGAAAATTTTGATTTGGCGCTTAACGCGGACTTTGTTGCTTATTTTAAAAAGTCTCATTGAGCTTTGCGCCTTTAATTAAAAAAGTTTTCAATCTGTTCTCTTGTTGCCAAAAAGCTTCCGGATGCCATGTTTCCTCTGCCTCCGCCTCTGCCCGAAAGAACACTGTTTGCATTTTTAACATATTCGGAAACATCATTTTTATCAGACATTACAATGTATTTGTAGCCTTCGGTGTCGGTTCCTGAAAGTGTAATAACGTAAGCCGGGGTTTTTTCTTTGAGTAGGTTGGCAAGGTTACGAAGCTGGTCCGGCATAAAATCACTGCAGAAAACGCATATGTTGTTTTCCGTGGGTTCAACAGATGAAGCAATCAAATCTGCCATTTGTTTGTTTTTTTCGCTTAATTTTGATTTTAAAAGGTTGATATCTTCAAGAAGCTTTTTCACGCCGTCTGCAGTTTCTTCTTGTCTCACAGAGAGAAGATTAGATATCACAACATTGTGCGAAAGTCTTTCGCAATAGTCGCTGAGTGCATCAAATCCGCATTTTATGGTAAAACGCATACCGCCCCGGTGTCGCATTGAGTCTATAATTTTTATGATTCCTATTTCTCCCGTGCGGCTCACATGAGGTGCACAGCATGCGCACGAGTCAACATCTCCAATGGTAACAATTCTCACCTTTCCGTCAATTTCGCCCTTTGCCCTGTAGGTCATGGCTTCAAGCTCTTCCTCAGACGGATAAACCGCCGTTACCGGAAGATTTCTTACCACCGCTTCGTTTGCAAGCAGTTCTATGTTTTTGATATCTTCATTTTTAAGCTCGCAGTCGAGATCCATCGTTACGCAATCTTCACCCAGATGAAATCCAACGTTTTCGCATCCGAAAAGCTTGTGGGCAATTCCGCAGATGATATGCTCTCCCGAATGATTCTGCATATTCCTGAATCTCAAATTAAAATCTATTTTTCCAAAAACTTTTTTGCCGGGCTCAAGTTCTCCGGCGCAGTAGTGATATATTGTGTCGCCGCAGATTTCAACGTGAGTAACCGGTATGCCGTTGAGCGTTCCTCTGTCGGAACACTGACCGCCTTCTTCGGGGAAAAACAGGGTTTGGTCAAGCTCGGTTCTGTAGCCTTTATCGGTTTTTTCAACTTTAATAACAACGGCTTCAAATTCCGTTGCGTGGCTGTTTTCGTCATATAATTTAACTGTCATTTTATCAACTCCCATATATTTTAAATTATATAGCAAAAACGTAAGTGTGTCAACTGTATGGTGATTTGAGTTTTAACGGTTTTTGTTATATAAGAAAAATTTTTGATTTATGGGGGTGTTTGATAATGAAATCAACGTGAATGTTTCGTAGGGGACGGCGTCCTCGACGTCCCGCATTGACGCAAAAACGGGACGTCGAGGAC
>JAZSOL010000115.1:0-9062 GCA_045536915.1 Clostridia bacterium | reverse complement strand
TCTGCGCAAAGTTTCTGTTGGTCTTTGCAAGCTCTTTTATGAAATTCTCATCCAACAATACATCGGATATAACCTTTGCTGTGAGCTCTTCATCTATAAGGTCTTTGTTTAAGCTTCCGTCCTCATTGGTAGCTTCACTTCGATATTGCGAAAGTGTTTCTTTCCATATTCCGGTGTAAGCGCCTTTGTTTTCGTTTAACGTTTCAAACACAATGCCCGAAAGCTTGTTATAGAGTTCAGGATTAATGGACCTTATAGCGTGAACCGATTCGTGAATTGTTGCAACGAGAAAATGATTTTTAGCCTTTGCACTTATTTTTAGTGTTCCGGTCTTTTTGTTGAAAGAAGCATTAACATCTTTGCCGTCATTATCTGTAAGCTTATCCACAAACTCAATATCAACACCGAGCTTTTTTGCAATCGCATTAATAGCCCGAATAGTTCTCTCTGATATCTGCCTTTCGGAAAGCTTGCCCGAACGCATTCTGTCAAGTACATCATTTCTTATGAGTTTAGCGCCTTTTTTACCCCTAAGCAATTTTGAATCTGAAACTCCGGCATAAAATGCGCGCATAGCCTCTGCGCTAACATATGTTCCTTTTTCAATATAATTGCTTACCGCATTTAACATAACTCCTTCGTCATATCCCTTGCGCCCCGATTCATAAGCAAATGCAAACACCTGCGCAGCCTTTGTTGTTGCTTCCTGATGGCTGTATCCTTTCTCCTTCAGATGATTAACAAGACTATCTTTAGTATCACTCATAATAGTGTTGTATGCAATCTTTCCGGATCTGCCAATGGTATCGGCTGTATCTTCGGTGCTGACTTCATCTATGGCCTGTGCAGCTTCAAACTCAATTCTTTCCGCATCTGACGGATTAACCTGAGTGGTTTCGCTTGTTGTATTTTCCACAACACCTTCATTGGATAAATTATTGGGTAAATTGTCATTACTTTTGTCATTACTCAATGCATCCATATCCCGGTACATACTCTGCCTGATATCGCCTCTTCCAACCTTCACCGACTCCGCATATACCTCTCTTGCAAACTCTGCGCTTTCTCTAATGGCCGTTTTCTTTTTGGCCATAGTTCCTTCAAGAGTTGTTCCGGTTAAATCCTCAAAGGCTTTGGATAATGTAGAGCTTTTTATAATTCTCCCCATATTTTCGCTGTTCACTTTTTCAAGAAGATTATTCACCTTTTCGTGAGCAGTATTAAGCGCTATGCTGTCAAACCCTGCATTTTTAAGCTTCAAATCCTCAATGTTTCGTGCATCGTTTTGAAATTCACGCACGATAGCTCTCCGCTCTGCCTTTGAGCCTTCGATTTTTTTGCCTGTGAGACGTTCAAAAGCTTCACGTGATTCGTCATCATCAATGATGTTATCTATCTGATTGGCATTCATCTTGCCGCCCACAAGCGCATTGTATACCCTCGTGTCTGCAGTTTCGGCAACGGGCGCAGAAACGGTTTCGTTCTCCGGTACTGTTGCTTCTTTACTCGCATCCTCCGTAGCTTCGGTCGCATTTTTCGCATTAATATTCACAAGAGCATGAGCAACACCCCTTAATGAAGGTGTGTTGTTTATGGCATCCTTCATTTCGTTGGATATGTTTTTACCTTGCGAAAACTCAATAAGAGTCTTTGCAGTTTCTATAGTGCTCACATCCGCAGGCTGTCCCAAATGAGTAAGCAATGTCGCAACACTCTCAGCATCGCTTCCAAACTCAGCGAAATACCCCTCTGCATCTTGCCTGATATTATCAGCCTGAGTAATCACGGCAGAAGAATTTGCCGCACTCATTCCAAAACCCACAAACGCACCTGCCAATACATTCTGACCAAATTCACCAATTGCCGCCAAAAAAGCCTTTGTTGTGGCATCCTTTTCGCTTGCTCCATCCTCAATTGCTTTGTTGTATGCCTGATAATATGCAGTAAGCTGTTCATGGTTCGTAGCAATGTCATACAAGTCACCCAGTACCATAGATGTACCTTCTTCAAGTCCTTCCTCAACACCCGAAACTCCTGCACGTTTCATTATCTGCACAACTTTTTTTGCATCAATGCTTTTCAGTAAATCCGGAGTCTTTATAATTCTTTGCATAGGTAAAGCCTCTGTTATAGCTTCAATTGTCGCACTTGCAAAACCGGCAAACAAAGCTTCACCGTCCGAAGCACCTTCTTTTTTGTACTGAATAAGCTTGCTTTCAAATGCCGTACCGCTGTGTGCCGCCATATTGATTGCACCAAGAGCCTTGCCGCCAAGATTAAATGCCTTACCGATACCCAAAGTAGTAGCATACAGCATTGCTTCCTTACCACCGATTTCAAGAGTGCTGTATATAAACTGTGATATCGGACTGTCAAACGCATCCCGACCACCCTGCGACATAGCTGTTCTGATATTCGCACCCCTGTGCCTCTCGTCATACACATCAATATCGCCCTTTATCCCACCCACAAAATCTGTTGCAGTTTGTGCCAGATCTGTAATACCAGCAATAGAGGAAGTGGCAACATTTGCTATTAACGACAAAACAGGGTGTTCTTTCGAAAACTTATAAGCAGACTCCGTTACATCTGCAGTTCGCCTTTTGTTCAGAACAGGAGAAAGCTTTTTGATAAACTCAGTTCCTGCTTCAAGCCCTCTTGTGTTAACAATATAATTATATGTGCCTATTTCATCTTCGGTCATGGTGCCTATAATCGAATAGTCGAATGTATGCTGTGTACCGTAAAGAATAGCCTGTGCGCTTCTTGTCCCCGCAATAGCTTCTGCATCACCGTTAACTGCGTTATATATCAATTTATCTTCGTTTTCGTCTGTAATATTTAACGATGTGGCTGTTTCCGTAGTGTAATTTGGCTGCCCCGCCTTACTGTAAAGTGAATAATCGCTGTTGTTTATATATTCATTAACCAGCCTTAAAGCTTCCGATTCGATTACCGCATTGTTAAAAGTGTTGATTTTGTTATCATATTTTGAATAAGCCACATCAAATTCAGACTGAGCATCCTCAAACTTCTTTAGTTTTTCGTTAGCTTCCAATCCCTTTTCCGGATCATAATACACATATCCCTCCGGAGTATATGATAAATTGCTTCCGGCTCCTGGCATAGAACTGTCTATAGCATATAAATCGTTATTCTTTTGGGAAACAATTCTTTCTCTTTCAGCTTCAATTTGCTTGTCTGTCATAGATGCAACAAACTCACCGCTACCCATTTTTTGATTGATTTTGTCGGTAAGTTTTTTATATTCACCGTCACTTATGCCTTTGGCTCCGTAATCGGATTTTATTTGATTTTCAATATCAACCAATTCGCTATATGTTTTCGCTTTGTCTATAGCATTTTTATAGTTATAATCAGCTTCAGATGTATACGTTCTGTAAATGTTTTTTTGCACACCCGTCTGTGCTTTCATTTTTTTCACATCAGCAGAAATACCCTCGTAGGCTTTAAGCTCTTCCTCCGATAAATCAGCTCTGTACACATTCACATATTCATCAAGCTGCTCCACTCTTTTTTCATAATCTTCAAGCTGTTGCGTAAATGCCGCCATATCCCTTTTGGGAATATATGAATTTCCAAACTTTTTTGATAAATTTTCATAACTCTCCACGAGCTTTATATAATCATTGGGAATGGTATCAAGTTTAAAGTTATCGCTTCTGTATTTGCGATAAACCTCACTCACCAAAGTGTCTGTTTTATTCGAAGTTTTATCCCTTCTGCCTTTCGCAAACCTGTATTCGTCCTTATTTCTGCGGTATGTCTCATTTTCTCTCGAACTTCTTCTTGCATCTTTTTCCGCAGGGGTTTGCTCAAACGATTCCATTCTCCTTTTATTTTCCTGTGCTGAAGAAACTTTGCTTTGATTGCCCGAATAATTTTTTCTTGCGTTAGCTCTCTTGTCTGCTTCCGCTTGGCTCTGAATCTTCGGAGTAGATGGTTTTTGCGCTGCAGGAACGTTGCTTTCCTTTTTTTGGGTATTGCCGGAATAATTCTTTCTCGCATTAGCTCTCTTATCCGCCTCTTCCTGACTTTGAACTTTGGGCGCCACATCTTCCACGCGAACAAGCCTGTCACCCTCGTATATGTATCTTTTACCGTTTTTTACCACTGTTTTAGTTGCCATAATTTCACCTCTGTTAAAGTGTTACGATACCGACATATTTCAGTCGGTATCGCTTATATTTCTTAGCCCAACAATTTTTTCACAAGCTTTTCGCCCTCTTCATCGGATATTTCACCATTGTGAACCGCATTGCTTATGTAGTTTGCCATGTCTGTTATGTTTCCGCCATTTTGAATAGCTGCATCATATACCGATTGAGCATTTCCCGAAGAAGGTGCTGCACCGTTCGCAGGCAAATTATAATTTACACCACCGCCTCCGGAAGAGCCACCCGATGCTGTGCCCTGAGAATTGTATGTCACACCCGGCGCCCGATAATCCGGATACACACTTTTAAGAAGAGTATTCATTACATCCTGAGAAATTAAACCTTTTTTCACTTGTTCACGCAAATAGATTTCCATTTCTATCAGGTCTAATCCTCTTTGATAATTTGTGTCTTCACGACGGGCATTTTGTTCTTCTTTGTCACGCTCTTTTTCGTAATTAAATTCATGACTCCATATATAAGAATCTTTAATCGGTGTTCCCACAGGCATTCCCAAAGTTATCGCATCAGCTTCGTTGCCAATTGCACCAAGTGACATCCATCTCTCAAAAGCTCTGTTATAAGCTTCCTGTTCCTCTGCTTTGTTTCTGTTGTATGTCGTCTGCTCTTCTGCTTTTCGCATATCATTCGCGTATTTCTGATTTTCAATCCGTCTGTTAAGGTCATTTTCCCAACGGTTATAATCCTGCTCTTCCTGATACATATAATCATTAAGAGTTGTTCTGAGGTCTTCCTTGTCACCAAGATACATCCGATAAGCAAGCTCTCTTAATTGCGGTATTTCAGCTTCAAGTCCTGCCATTTTATTTTGATACGCAAGGTTCGAGGCTATAACCGCATTGGAGCTCATCTGACCTCCGTTTGCAGCTGCCGCTAATCCCAAAGCATTTGCCGAAGCATCTTTTGCATTTTTTGAATACACACCCGCTAAAGCTTTGTAAGCTTCGTCCTCTGTCGGGTCGTAGCTGAAATCGTCGTAATTTTCCCATCGGTCTCTGAGGTCCGCTATTTTATCAGCGTTTTTTGAATTGTACCGATACGGATTAAACTTTGCATATCCGCCTCCAAGACCTGCATCAATTTTCGCATCATGCATTCCAAAAAAGTATGCGGCATCATTAAAGCGCCCTTCTCTCTCCGCATTAAGTCCATCTGCCATGTAATTGGTGTTTGGGAATATGTCATAATTACTCGGCGGAGTCTTATAAGGACTTTCGCCCTGAAGCGGTGCACCTTTAATAACGGGTTCCACCGCCGCAGGTCTGTTTTCGGGTTCAGGGTTACTCTTATACTTTATTCCCGATGGTTTAAAGAGCAAATTTTCCGCCATGTCGCTTTTTAACCACGCTTCTCTTTCTTCGTCTTTTTTCTTTCTCATTTCTATAGCCATATTATCACACCTTTCTCATCCTTCCAATTGCCTCACTATCGAATATAACGCAAATTTTCCGTTGCATTCAAGTCTGATGCGGAAATGGTCGCATTTCATAGGAAAGAAATTAAATTCCGCCACTCTCTTCCGGTTGTCCTGATTATATATGCTTCCAACCTTGTGCCACTCACCGTCCGAATCATATTGAACATAGATTATAAGTGCATCATATTCAGGGTTCACACTTGCCCTTATGCTAACACCGCTCACTCTCTTTGAATCAACAGAATCATTATAAAAGTCGTTAAACTCAATAACAGACTTGTTTGTATCAGCTTCAAAATTCCATTCTGAGCGACTTTTTGAAAACAACATCAAATTACCCTGACTATCGATTATTCGCAATTCATTATTAAAATTAGTCACACCCAACGGCATTTCGTCATAAGTCTCGCTCGACCACACACGATTTTGTGTATCGTATACATACATTATTCGTTTTTCTCCGTCGTTCACACTTGCGAAAAGCTTTTTGCCATCTGTTCCAAACACACCGTCCGACAAATCACGGTGCAACCCATCCGATATAACAGCCGGCACTCCGCCTGTATACGCGCATATTCCGTGAGGCGACAAAAAGTAAAGCACGGAGTCCACAGTGCACACAGCGTGCGGACTGCCTTTCATAAGTCCGTAGTCTGCCACCTTCTGAAGCGCAAACTGAGACGATGTGCTTCCGTATAAGCGAAACATTTCGTTTTCTTTAAAAAATATCGGGTATCCGTTGTATTCATAGCACCCGGTAAAACTTCCGAGGTCACCTGTTTCAATATACACAGGGTCAGTTTCGAGCCCTGAATACCTCTGCCATATGAATACATCACCCAGTGCACTTGAATAAACCGTGTCCTCATGGCATCCCCACATACGATTGTTGGATACGCAAAGATAATCCATATCCGGCATACCTTTAGAAAATATAGCATCACCAAGATAATAATATTTCCCCGAGCCTATAGTTGCTTCTTCGCCAATGTCTGCACCTGCAAACGCACTCACGGTAAATATAAGCTCATCCTTTTTCACGGTTTCAACGTAATATGTCCCATTGGGTATAATTGCGTAATCACGATGCGCTTCCTGTCTTTGCTGATTAATTTCTATTGCATCCCCGCTCCTGAATATTTTTGTCAAGTCAACAGTTGAGTAATCGCCGGCAACAGAAATTGTATTCCCGCCCCAAAAACCAAGTTTTATTTTGTTCATATCTGAGTCGTTAACGAGCGTTGCAACCATAGGGTAATCAAATTTTTTCCCGTTTATATATATACCGCGATAGTCTTTTGTGTCAAATTTTCCGGATTTTGAACCATTTAAATAGCCAAACGTTCCATCATCTTCTTTGTAATACACGCCGTCAGGCATTATAACAATGTGTCCGTTCAGATACGCGCATTCCTTTTTACCCGGAGAAAGATGCAACCCTTCAACAATCCTGCCATCGTAACAAAACGATGCATATGTATATGGTTCCCAGTTTGCCGTGTCGGTTTCCGGACTTGTGTTTTTGCCGGTCTTATTACGGAATCTGTACACCCATTTTTCC
Organism: Clostridia bacterium; assembly: GCA_045536915.1. Taxonomy (GTDB): domain Bacteria; phylum Bacillota; class Clostridia; order UMGS1810; family UMGS1810; genus RGIG1828. Next base: position 1,885 of record JAZSOL010000115.1, on the reverse strand, counting down.
CCAAGCATGGATATAACATCGTCCCCAATATTGTACTCAGCTGTGTAATCCCAGGTAGCATATTTCCACGCATTCACCGCATCGCTGCTATCGGGAGCAATATTTTTTACGTTGTCTGCTATGCAAATATAATAATTTTCTTTATACTTAACATATTGATTGCGTGTATACGTCACGGAATTCGAATACGTGCCTGCGCTTTGCGGTCCTGTGGAAATTGAATACCAGTGCCAGTTTGTGCTGTCGTCATACAGCTTAATGTTCTTTCCTGTTTTACTCCGGTAAAATCTGCCCTTGTGCGCCACAACATCACCCGGACGGCATTTGTGCCACCAATCCCATACCTCGTCATATGCAAAAGTTATATTTGTATATATCGCCCAGTATTCAGCGGCAGTATGAGGCGGTTGTGTCGTCGCATCGCCGGTTACATCTCTTATTGCTATGAAAAAAACGCCGTTATGCCCCACTATATCACCTTCGCTGTGTGTTTTTCCAGGCACCCACGTTTCGTTTTCGAAGTCCGCACTCTCACCGGCGATGAAAAATTCTTTTTCAGCCACACCGTAATACCACAACGGACTATAGCTGATTTTGTTGTATTTTCTGTTTGGTGATGCCGTTAAAATCGGGAAATCATCAGTGCTGATGTTCTGTAAATCATATATACTTCCGTCAGCATCCGCTTTTCCCCGTTCTATACCCGAAAACCTCGTCTGCTGATACTCGGGTATTCTGGCTGAATATTTCATCCACGGAAGAAACATTTCATTCACCTTCTTTCATTTCATCTATAGCATCCAATGCCTTTTGCGCATCGGTCAATGCTTTTTGTGCGCTTTCAGATGTGGATTTCAATTTGTTTTTCAGAGCAACACTGAGGTTGTCTTCTGAAATATTACTCAATATGTAATTCAGATCATCAACAAGCTTTTTCACCTGAACATATAACTGACCTATATCTGAATCGCTAACATCATTATACCTTACAGGAAGGTCGAATGTCAGTTTCATAAGGGTCACTTCCTTCCACAAAATTATATCTGTACTTTCTCTGCCACCACTTTGCAAACTCATCCAAATCCGCATTATATAGCGCATAATCACTTGTGTATTTGTTGGAATCTCTGTTTGCATAATCCATCATTGCAATAATGTACGACACATAAAGCTTGTCGTGAGGATGTCCCACGTAGGTTTCGTATGGTACCTCTTTCCAATACTGCGGATATTCCTTTGGTTCAGAACCCAAAGTAACACAGTTTGCCACAAACACACGTTTTTTCCCCGATACCACCTGATGCACCCGTTCACCGCAGGTATACTTTTTGTCTTTGTCCCACGCATCCGGTATGCATTTTCGTATCTGAGACGGCATTTTTAAAGCTACTTCAAGCTGAATTGAAGCATCGACTCTGTCAATCCACTTTTCAACAACATCGGAATCCCATTCGTGCCCCGGCCGAATTTTTTTAGCTTCGGCTATAATATCATATACTTTCATCTTCCATCACCTCTTCGGGATTTTCAGTAGGATATAACTCCATCGGAATATCCACAACATTATAATGCTTGTAAATAACTCCGTCTTTCTGCTCGTAATATTCCTCAACATGCTTGCCCTCAACTTCTTCGGGCATTTCGTCCTCAATAATCTCATTGGTATAACCAAAAAATCTGTATTGCTCATCTGTTGGATTTGCAATAAATACTTTCAAACTGTTTTTGGGAGCTTTAATAAGCTTCCCGTTTTCAACTTTGTAAAACATAAAACTTCTCCTTATCATTTAATATATTTGCCATACATCTTCGATGGCTGTGTGGTTGTATTTGCTGTGAACACAGTTGTTTTTGAACTGAGCACGGGCAATTCTTTAACGTCAAC
>JAZSOL010000024.1:0-31660 GCA_045536915.1 Clostridia bacterium | reverse complement strand
CTCCTCGTATAATATATTTTGAGGTATTCAAAGTAACCTCAATAACTTTTTATTTTTGTCTAATCAGTTTGATAATACCCGTGATATAATTGTCTTAGTGTCAATCAGGTATCTGTTCTTTAATCTCCTGTTGAACCATATATGGTTGCTTCATTTAAAGTCTGTTCCCCTGACATAGATGTTAACTTCAAACCGCCGGCTGTTTGCTTGAGTTTCGTCCTGCCGTTTAGCAGTGCGGTTCGCATCAGAACGTCTCAAGCGAGATTCTTATATGCGAGGGTGTTGATGCTCTGTGATCATGGGTATTACCAAACCAATTAGACACACCAATCCACTAATGAAAGAAGGTGATTTTATGAACACACTTTTCGTCGGAATTGATGTTAGTAGTAAATCCAATGTTGTTTATTTGATGTTAGATAACGGAGTTAAACACAGTAATTTTTCACTGCCCAATTCCCTTGACGGCTCAACAACACTCGTTAAACGTATTTTTAAAGTCGCTCATGAACATTCAATTACCAAAATACATATTGGAATTGAGGCAACCTCAGTTTACGGTGATAATCTTGTGTATTTTCTTCGCGAAGATAACACCTTGCTTGAGTTTGAACGTAAAATATTTGTGCTTAATCCTCGTCAGGTCAGCAAATTTAAAGAATTATACAATGATTTGCAGAAAAATGACTGGATTGATTCTTTTGTTATTGCTGATTGCCTGCGTTTCGGAAGAATCAACAAAGGGGTTTATTTCGGGGACTACCGCTACAAAGCCCTCCAAAACCTCACAAGAGCGAGATTTTTCACTGTTCAGAATCTTGTTAAAGAAAAACAAAGATTTATGAATACACTCTTTAAGAAGTATTCTACTTTAACGCAGGAGAAAGTATTTTCCAATACTTTCAGTGCCACAGCTCTTGCTGTTTATGATGATTTCGAATCAGCAGAAGAGCTTGCACATATGGACTTACATGAACTGGTTGCTTATATTTCTGAAAAGGGTAAAAACCGTTTTTCGGATCCCGAAGCAATAGCCAAAGCCATACAGAAAGCCGCAAGAAGTTCATATCGTTTACCTAAAACAGTAAACGATTCTGTAAATCAGGTACTTTCCATATCCATAACTTCAATAAAAGCATTGGAGTCGCAAATCAAGGAATTTGACAAAGCAATTGCTACGCAAATGCAGTTGTTGCCTAATGTCTTATCCTCAATTGATGGTATCGGTCCGGTTTTTTCTGCCGGAATCATGGCAGAAATTGGTGATATCAATCGCTTTCCAAGTCAATCACAGTTAGCAAAATATGCCGGTTTAGCTTGGAAGCAAAAGGATTCCGGAGACTTTCATTCTCAAATTACTAATCACATAAACTCCGGGAATCGTTTTCTGAAATATTATCTGTGCGAAGCTGCTTTTTCTCTTGTAAGATGCGATACAGAGTACAAACGCTTCTACAATCTCAAATACAAAGAGGTTAACAGATTCAATCACAAACGTGCACTCGCATTAACTGCCCGAAAATTTGTGCGGTTAGTCTTTCGACTGCTGAAAGACAATCGACTTTATATCAAATCAGAGAAGTAACTTTCTCTGAAAATATCGCCCTGTTTTAAATCACTGAACAGGCAGGGCTTATTAAAGTGCGCCTTCATCTCGGAATTTAACGATAAATTTATTCATTTATTTATTAAATTCCTCTTGACATATCACCGCCGGACTTTACATTTGAAAGTATTATTATTTTATCATAAATAAAGTATATATGCAAGTCCGTATTTTCCGATAAGAAAACTTAAAATCCATGCATATTGACTTTTTATATTCAATATGATAAAATCAGATAAATACGTATACTGGGAGGTGTGTCCAATGGACAGACTTACTGAAATAATTAGCGAAGAAATCAAAAAGCAATACAAAAGCATAAGAAAATTTTCGCAGGACACAGGCATTGCACAAACAACTATCATAAGTGCACTCAAAAAAGGCATTGGCGGCACAGCTTACGACACAGTTGTTAAAATATGTTCCACGCTTCATATTGAGCTTGTGAACTACGATTCCAACATCGTTATGACAAATGACGTAATTGACCTTACAAACATGTATAACTGCCTTGACGAAAAAGGAATGCACGCCGTTATGGCATTTACGGCAATGGAATACGACCGTTGCAACAATAACAACAGCTACATTACAAGCGCCGCATCATTTGCAAAAATGGCTGTTGAAAGAAAAGCGGGACTTTCTCAGAGCGGTGAGCCTGAAATAGTGGCACCGGCTTGTGAAGAAATAAATTTTGACGAAATCAAAGATATGTATTAAAAACTGATAAGGCTGTAGTATTGTGAAAACCGGAATCTGCGTAATCGGAAGCGAAAGAACAAGAATGATTCAGGAGGACGATGAGCCTGAGAAATGCTATGCCGAAGAAAATGTTATGTTTATAAAGAAAATATTCAACATAAATATCTTTTTATAATATACTCTGTCTGCATCAATTGTTTTTTTCAGTTTTTGAATTTTTATAATATATGTGTCAGCAAAAAAATCGAGTAGGGAGAATTTAATCACCCTACTCGATTTTTTATTAATAAATTATCTTATGCAAGACCCATTACCTTCAATGCGATATAAATTGCAAAGAGAGCAACGGAAATCCACATTACACCGCTGATATCTTTAGCTTTGCCGATAACAAGCTTAAGAATAACCCAACCGATAATACCAAACATAATACCATTTGCAATTGAGTAGGTAAGAGGCATCATTACGATTGCAAGAAATGCTCCGATAGTGTCGGCTACATCGCCTTCGAAGTCAACATTTTTAACCGCAGAAAGCATAAGGAGACCAACATAGAGCATTGCAGGTGTTGTGGCAAAGCCCGGAATTGCGAGGAAGATAGGCGCAAAGATTATTGCGATAAGGAACATTACAGCAGTTGTAACTGCGGTAAGACCTGTTTTTCCGCCTGCAGCAACACCGGCACTTGATTCAACATAGCTTGTAACGGTGGATGTACCGAGGCAAGCGCCAACAACTGTACCAACAGCATCAGCCATCAAAGCACCGCTTGCATTTGGGAGTTCGCCTTTTTCATCGAGAAGATCACCCTTTTGAGCAACACCGATAAGAGTTCCTACTGTATCGAAAATATCGGTATAGAGGAATGTGAACACAACGATAGCAAATCCCATAAAGTTTTTAGCTATAAATGCAAAATCAAATTTAAACATTGCAGGAGCCGCAAAGTTAGCCTTGATTGCTTCCCATGAAAGATTAGGAATTACAGAATACACGCCGGCATCGGGATTCGGAACATACCAACCGATAAGCTCAGCAATTATACCGAGAACCCAGGTAACAATAATACCGAGAAGAATTCCGCCCGGAACCTTGAAGTGCTGAAGCACTCCGATAACCAAAAGACCCACAATCGCCAGAACAACGCCCGGAGATGCAAGATCACCCATAGCAACAGTTGTTGCCGGATCAGCCACAACAATTTTAGCGTTTATGAGAGCTATAATTGTTATAAACAAACCGATACCTGCCGTGATACCAAACTTTAAGTTATTCGGTATCTTATTAACAAGTGCTTCTCTGAACTTAAAGAGTGAAAGTATCATAAATATAATACCTTCAATTAAAATTGCCGTAAGGGCAACTTCGTAGGAATAGCCCATTGCGCCACATACCGTGAACGCAAAGAAAGCATTAAGACCCATTCCCGATGCAAGAGCAACAGGATAGTTGGCAAAAAATGCCATACAGAGTGTGGCGATAGCTGCAGAGATTGCAGTTGCCATAAAGATACCTGCAGGTGAAGCGCCCGGAATATTCCCGAGATACCCCGGATTTACCGCGAGGATATACGACATTGCAAGAAATGTTGTGATACCTGCGAGAATTTCCGTTTTCACACTGCTTCCGCGTTCTTTAATTTTAAAGAACTTTTCCATTTTTTCTTCTCCCCTTTTTGTTTTTTTATTATGGCAAAGTGCCATAACTTATCTGATATTTTCATATCACTTAGTGAAATTATACCATATTATTTTCCAATATTCAACTGTTTATTTAAAAATTTTTTCTTTATTGTTTTTTCCATATGCGATAAATCATAAAATCCGCACCTGTGGGCAATTTCTGTTTTGCTCATTTACAAGCTCATGGTCTTTCAGGCTACGGTATGAATTCAGATAAACATTACCAACAAACGCCTCCCCTAGCCTGACAGTAGTCATCCGAACCTGATTTTATAGCGGAAGATTTTCACCTGAACTTCGTTAAAATGCTCATAAATCCGACAGGATTCATTGCGCTTTTGCCTTGTTCAATTAAAAATCTTTTTGCTAAAAATTCTTTGACCTGAAAACTACGTATTTTGTGATAGATTTCGGTATGGAGGACGAAGTAAGGCTTTGTTCCTTTCGAGGACAACAAAACGAAAGATACCGAAAATGCTTGTTTTCAGGCAGGTTCGGATAACTACTGTCAGGCTAGCCTGACAGTAGTCATCCGAACCTGATTTTATAGCGAAAGATTTTCACCTGAACTTTGTTAAAATGCTCATAAATCCGACAGGATTCATTGCGCTTTTGCCTTATTCAATTAAAAATCTTTTTGCTAAAAATAATTAAAATAAAAACCAAAAAGATTTTGACAAATGCAATTATCTTTTTGGTTTTTGCGTTTTATATTATTGAATATTCAAACATTTCATAATGCAAATGGGTTCCGATATCCGTACCCTCAGGCAAAAGTGCTAAAGCAATGAAAATTTCATTATCTGAGGTTTCATCTTTGATGTATGCGTATTCACCCTCAATTTTCGTTACGGTGTAATTTTTCGGTTCCATTTTTTCACATCATTTCATCAAGACGAACAGCAATTTCCTTTAAGAATTCTTCTGTATCGACTTTCTTTTTGTTTTCAAGAGAAGAAAGGAGGTAGAGGTCACCTGTCATAACTCCGTCTTCAATTGTTTTGATTGTTGCTTTTTCAAGCTTATCGGCAAATTCAACGAGGTCTGAAAGTCCGTCAAGCTCGCCTCTTTTCTTAAGAGCACCTGTCCACGCAAAGAGAGTTGCAACAGAGTTGGTGGATGTTTTTTCACCTTTAAGGTGCTTATAGTAGTGACGCTGAACAGTACCGTGAGCGGCTTCATATTCATACACGCCCTCGGGAGAAACCAAAACGGATGTCATCATTGCAAGGCTTCCGTAGGCTGTGGCTACCATATCACTCATAACGTCGCCGTCATAGTTTTTGCATGCCCAGATGTAGCCGCCTTCGGAGCGAACAACTCTTGCTACGGCATCGTCGATGAGAGTGTAGAAATATTCTATGCCTGCCTCGTCGAATTTTTCCTTGTATTCATTTTCAAAAATTTCAGCAAAAATATCTTTGAAACGATGGTCATACTTTTTGCTGATGGTATCTTTTGTAGCAAACCAGAGGTCCTGCTTTAAGTCAAGTGCAAAGTTAAAGCAGCTTCTTGCAAAGCTTGAAATTGACTTATCGGTATTGTGAAGCCCCTGAATGATACCGTTGGTACCGGTAAATTCATGAATAAGCTGACGGGTTTCGTTGCCGTCCTTGTCGGTGCATACGAGTTCGCATTTCGAGCCTTCCGAAACCTGCATTTCCGTGTTTTTATACACATCACCGTAAGCATGACGGGCAATGGTAATTGGTTTTGTCCAGGTGGGAATAAAGGGAGTTATGCCCTTAACGATAATCGGAGTTCTGAAAACAGTACCGTCAAGAATTGCTCTTATGGTGCCGTTTGGAGATTTCCACATTTCTTTGAGGTTATATTCAGTCATACGAGCGGCATTGGGAGTAATGGTAGCGCATTTTACCGCAACGCCGTATTTTTTGGTAGCCTCTGCAGAGTCGAAGGTTACCTGATCGTTTGTTTCGTTTCTGTATTCAAGACCGAGGTCGTAGTATTCGGTTTTGAGATCCACATACGGATTGATAAGGATATCCTTAATCATTTTCCATATGATTCTGGTCATTTCGTCGCCATCCATCTCAACGAGGGGCGTTTTCATCATAATTTTTGCCATTTTTATCATTCCTTTTCTTTATTTTACATCTGTTCCTTTGTGTAGCTTAAAAGTCCGCCTGCAAGAGCAATTTTCTTTGCACGTTCGGAAAGCTCGCATTCACATTCAATAGTCACATTTTTTGTTTTATTGGTAATAATAACATTCTTGCCGTTTTTGATTGCATCTGTAAGATCCGACATAACAAGTTCATCATTCAGGTCGATGTTATTATAATCATTTTCATTTTTAAATGTCAAAGGCAAAATTCCCGCATTAATGAGGTTTGCTCTGTGAATTCTTGCAAATGATTTAACCAGAACAGACTTAACTCCGAGATAAAGCGGTGCAAGAGCTGCGTGTTCACGGGATGAACCCTGACCATAGTTTGCGCCGCCAACGATTATGCTCTTGCCCATTTCTTTTGCTCTTGCGGGGAAGTTTTCATCACATACCGTAAAGCAATGCTGACTTATAGCCGGAATGTTTGAACGAAGGGGAAGAATTTTTGCACCGGCAGGCATAATGTGGTCTGTGGTGATGTTATCTTCAACCTTGAGCGAACATTTGCATTCTATATTATCTTCAAGAGGCTGTGTTACAGGGAAAGGTTTAATGTTGGGACCACGTTTGATTTCAATGGTGTCCATATCCTTTTCATCAACAGGAAGCTCTATCATATTATCATTAATAATGAATTCTTCGGGCATTTTGAATTCGGGCATATCACCAAGAGCTCTCGGATCTGAAAGCACACCCGTAATAGCTGATGCCGCCGCAACTTCGGGAGATACAAGGTAAATCTGACCATCCTTTGTGCCGGAACGGCCTTCAAAGTTACGGTTGAAGGTTCTGAGCGAAATACCATTGGAGTTAGGTGACTGACCCATACCAATGCAAGGACCGCACGCACTCTCTAAAATTCTTGCACCCGCATCAATCATAATTGCAAGGGCACCGTTTTGAGCAAGCATATTGAGAACCTGCTTTGAACCCGGAGCAATACTGAGCGATACATCAGGATGAACTGTTTTGCCCTTTAAGATATGAGCAACTTTCATCATATCCTGAAGTGAAGAATTGGTGCAAGAACCTATGCAAACCTGATCTATTTTCATTTTACCGATTTCGTCAAGAGTCTTAACATTATCGGGCATATGGGGGCAGGCAGCCATAGGAACGATTTCGGAAAGGTTGATATCTATAACTTCATCGTAAACTGCATCTTCGTCAGGCTTAAGCTCTGTCCACACATCTTCTCTCTTCTGAGCTTTAAGAAATTCTTTTGTGATTTCATCGGATGGGAAGATTGAAGTTGTTGCGCCAAGCTCCGCACCCATATTGGTGATGGTTGCACGTTCGGGAACCGAAAGGGTTTTAACACCTTCGCCGCAGTATTCAATAACCTTGCCTACTCCGCCCTTAACGCTCATTCTTTTGAGCACTTCGAGAATTACGTCTTTTGCCGCAACCCATGGAGAAAGCTTACCTGTAAGGTTTACTTTTACGACGTTGGGGTATGTGATATAATATGCACCGCCACCCATAGCAACTGCAACATCAAGACCGCCGGCACCGATTGCTATCATACCAATACCGCCGCCTGTGGGGGTGTGGCTGTCGGAACCGATAAGAGTTTTGCCGGGAATGCCAAAGCGTTCAAGGTGAACCTGATGGCAGATTCCGTTACCGGGACGCGAAAAATATATGCCGTGTTTTTTTGCAATAGAACCGATAAAACGGTGGTCATCGGCATTTTCAAAACCGGATTGAAGAGTGTTGTGGTCAATATAAGCAACAGAGCGTTCTGTTTTGACTCTGGGAATTCCAATTGCTTCAAATTCAAGATACGCCATTGTTCCGGTGGCATCCTGAGTAAGAGTCTGGTCGATTCTTATGCCGATTTCCTTACCCTTTTCAAACTCACCGTCAACAACGTGGTTTTTGAGTATTTTTTCTGTGAGGGTTAAACCCATGTATATCAATCCTTTCAAATAAAGTACATACATAACGAAATTTTGCATAAGTGCAAAACCCCATATTTTCCATTGTATATAATAATATCACAGCAGGATTGATATGTCAATTTATTTATAGTGATTTTGTGTATTATTACGATTGTATATAGCTATTGTTTCAAAATAAAGCTAAGCCACATGTTTTGCACATAGCTTAGCTTTATTTTTTTGCACACATATTAACCAAATTTTATCTGTCAAGGCATGAATAAACCACATTTCTGAGCCGTGGCTGATAGTAGGCCTCTCTCGGATTAAGGCAATGTTGAGCATAAAATACGGCAAGATTTTGTTGGGGATCTACAAGCACTGATGCGCCGGCAGCGCCGCCCCATCCAAACTCACCCAAAGAGCCTATCGAACTACCCTTTGTTTTATTTATTAGCGTACGAACTCCGAGACTGTAGCCATAGCCCCTTAATTGCGGCAAAGTCAGATCGTTTTTAAGTATTGCTTCGCTTAATCTGTTCTGCTGCAAAAGCTCAACCGTACCCCTCGATAAAATACGTTCACCATTTATTCCAATGCCATAGTTTGCAAGAGCCACCGCAAGCTTAGCATAATCCGATACCGTGGTAACAATTCCTGCACCGCCGCTGTCAAAATTTTCTCCGAGATCATATATAACGGTTTTTTCCACTTTTTTGAATATGCCGTTGTTGGCTTTCCCGTATTTCTGAGCTTCCACAATGTCAAATTCATCAGCCTGTCCATCCGGAACAAAGGTATATTGGCTACACATCTTATCATATATTCCATCTGACCTGTGGTAACCACTGTTATTCATTTCCAGAGGTTCAAATATGTTTTTCTTTACATATTCGCTGAATTTCATTCCCGTGAGTATGGATACAACACCGCCCAAAACATCATGACAAAGGCTATACTTCCAGCGTGTTCCGGGTTCAAATGAAAGAATTTCAGATGCCATGCACCTTGCAAAAACATCGGTATCCATTTTCCCGTTGGTAATTTCCCGCGTTTTGGCTATTGCATCATTATCAAGATTGTATGTAAATCCCGCCGTCATAGTAAACAAATCGCCGATGGTTATCGGGTTTTTCGCCTCAACAATTTCGCCATCTTGATTTTTCAAAAACATTTGCCTGTATTCGGGAATAAATTCGCTTAAAGGATCGTCAAGCAGAAAATATCCTTTTTCCAATAGCTGAAGGGCAGCCGTAACCGTTGTGATTTTAGAGCATGAATATATATTATAATATTCATCACCATTTAGCGGCACTTTAGCTTCATAATCCGAATATCCGGATGTATATTCAAAAACCCTTTTACCATCTTTATAAACCTGCACCGCATTTCCGGGGCTTTGGCATCTTGCCATATAATCCATAAAGTTTTTTAAATTCGTGAAATCCATTTGATTGTCTCCTATAGGTTTCAAACCAAACATGAGACTGTAGCAAAATGATTTTCCCGGGACGTCCGGGAGACCGTCCCCTACTACCTTGTAACATTTAAAATTTGACCATTGTAGGGTTCGGCGGTTCCCGACGAACCGTTCTTCTTGCGTTTTGCTACAGCCTCAAAATATAGTATTTATTCAACAAAATCGGCAAGAGCGCTGTCGGATTGAGAAATAAGTGTTGCTATAACCTCTGCAATCTTCTGAGCTCCGCGCTCATTTACATGAGTTGTATCATTTATGTATGTGTATCCTGTTTCAGCATTCCATTTATAATATTTATGAGGAAGCTTAGAAATATAAATAATTCCCCAGCCGCCTTCGTCAATCGGTTTCATTATTTCGCTGACATACAAATGGAAATAGTATCTCACATAATCTCTCGCTTCCGAAATGGTTGCATCCGGGTTTTCAGAAAGGTATGTTTCATACATGGTTTCATACAAATCTGCAAGTGTTGACCCAAGCGGAATGCATACGCAGTCATTCGCCTCTGCAGTTTCTCTGCAAACATCTCCTCTTGCGGCCCATGCATTCGATAAACTGTATTCCCAGCCGTTTTCGCTTCCCTCTGTGCCGCCGCTGATTGTGGGTGTTGCAAAGATTATCTCCGCACCTGCCGCTTTTGTCTCTGCTATCATAGTTTCAAGATTTGTGATATATTCTTCTTCCGTTGTTTTATTTGCACCATTTATGCTTGCATCGTTTATACCCAATGCAACAAGAACCATATCGCCGGCTTTAAGTGAGGTTTTTATTGCATTCCAGCTATAGGTTTCATCTGTGCTTTCAATAAAGGTTTTTGTTGACCAACCGGATTTTGCTCTGTTGTCAACTTTAATATCAGATGTCAGATAATCCGGCAAATAATATCCCCATCCCTGCATAGGATAATCTTCCTCGCCATATTCCTGACAAAGTGAATCACCAACAAGATATAGGGTTGCAAGATCACACGCAGGATCTCTTGTCACTTTGTGTGCCTTAACATAGGGCATAAGCGTATTTATGGTATCAACAAGCATTACCTTTACAGAAGTATTTTTTGCATTTTTTATTTCAAGTGATGTTGAAACCTCGACTCCATCTCCCGATTTTATAGAATAATCATCCATTGCAACATTCAAAAGAGTGTTATCACCGGAATAAAGTGCCGCAATTATAGTAATATCAAGGGAATCGGACATATTATTCTGTACAAAGCTTTTCACTTCGAGTGTTCCGTCTCTGTATACATTATCAGTAGCTACCGAATCCATAGCTGTTTTAATTTTTCCGATATTGTAATCCTCAAGGTTTATCTCGGGAGCACCAAGATATGCTTTGATATTTGACACAGTTATCTTTGTTCCCTGAGTAACAGAAGGCGAATCCGGAACAAACGGCTCTGTAAATACAAAGCTTGCAAATGATTTCTTTTCTGTTGCTTCAAGACCGCCACCGGTTGTGGTTGTTTCTCCAAGCTTTGAAGCTTTCTTGCCTTCTTCGGTGAGATAGAATTCAGCCTTGCGGGTATCCCCTCTCATGTCAATAACCGCTTCAACCGTATATTCCTTGCCAAGCTCCAGAACATTGTCATAGCTAAAGCCTGTGTTATTTTCTCCATTGAATTTCAAAATACCATCATATCCGACTTCAAATAATTCAACGTCAACGGTTTCGCCGCTTACCCATGCTGTGTTTCCGTAACGTGCTCCGAATCTTGTACGTACAAATACATCATCAAACTTGAATGTCCAGCTTCTGTACATCACATCTTTTTCCATATTTTCAAGTGTAAAATATGTAGCAGGTGTTGCACCATAGAACAATCTTGCAACATCACCGGGAACATATTCCGTGCCAAGCTGAGTTGTGAGAGTTGCCTCTTTGTTTGCGGCATCCTTTGCAAACTTCGGAATTGTGGACGAATTTCCTTTTAAGTTACTTGATGCAAAATCCTTCATATCATCATCTGAAGAGAATACCTTAACGGCGCCCTTTTCGTATAAAGAGTCCGGACGCACCAGATATGCTTCAAGATCTGAAATTGTGATTTTGGTTGCCTGAGTTTTGGTTAATTCTCCGGGCTTATACGCATATGAATGCACAAAGCTTGAGAAAGACAGTTTTTTGTACTGCTCATTTGTTGCATTACTTCCTGTGGTAAATACCCATCCTGCATACTTGCGCACTTCATCATTTTTAGTCACATAAAAATCTGCTATGGCATTATCCGTACGCATATCAATAAATGCTTCTACAGTATATTCGTTGCCGACAGTAATAGCATCAGCATATGTAACTGCAACTGCATTATTCTTATCTTTAAACGTCAATACTCCGTTTGCACCAACATTAAACAACACTCTGTCAACCGTACCGGTTTCGGAATTGGTGAAGTTTGTTGCTCCCCAACGGATACCGAAGTCTGTTGACACCAGATTTTCCTCAAATTTAAATGTCCATTTTCTGTGCATCACAAGGTCATTCATATTATCAGTTGTAAGAAGAGTTGAGGTCAGATTATCGCCATAATATAATCTTACTTTATTTCCCGATACATATTCAGCATCAAGATATGCAGTTGTATCAAGACAGAATGTATTATTTCCGGAGTTTTGTGTATATTTTGGCAAAGATGTTGTTGTTGTTTGCCAGCTTGAAGAATAATTGCCTGCTATTCCGTCATCAGATGCAAAAACTTTTATAGGTGCCTTTGCACTAATCGGAACAAGGCTGCCAAGATATCCCTCAACATCAGACACCGTGAGCTTCAGATTCTGTGTTTTGGTTTTATCGCTCTTGTAGGCATAAACCCTGACAAAGCTTTCAAAAGAAGTTCTGCCGCAACCTGTAGTCAATTTGTTATCAGTCATATGACCTTTGGTCTGCACTGTTCCGGCATATTCACGTTCGCCATCATTTTTTGTAATATAATATTCTGCAATGCATTTACCCGAACGCATATCTATTACTGTTTCGATAGTGTAGGTATCACCGAGAGTAAGTAATGTATCATAAACAATAGTATCATTATATCCGGAAAAGCTGAGCTTACCGGTTGCGTCAATCAGAAAAAGGTTATTATCCTGAGCTTTGATATCTCCGTTATAATCTGCTTTTCCCCAACGCAAGCCAAAGTTTGTTAAAGCAAAATTGGTTTCATACTTAACAGTCCAGCTTCTGTACATCACTTCATTTTCCATATTTGCATCGGTAAAGGTGTTTGCAACAAAAGCGGTTCCGCTTTTTTCACCAATTCTGAGAATTGCCGAATCACCTGATTCATATGCCACATTCTCATATCCCAAAGTGTCAAATACTATGTTCTTGTTGCCGTTACTCGGTATGAACTTAGGTAGCTTTGACGAGCTTCCCGCTTGATTACTTACCGTAGTGATGCTTGTAACGGTGTCAACATTTGTTGAATACACCCTCAATGGTTCAGCCGAAGCCGCCCCAACCACCATAACACCGGCACTCATCAGCGAGGTTAACATTACCACTGCTGTTATGAATGCCAAAAATCTTTTTGTTCCTTTCATTTTGGAGACCTCCTTATATTTTGTATTTCAACCGGATTACATTGCATGATAATCCGGATATGAAACTTAAATCATTCTCTCACCTGAGTGAGCAGTCTTTTTATAATAACCACGGCTTCTGCCCTCGTTGCATTATCCTTCGGAGCAAATTCAGAAGCGCTCTTTCCCAAAATAAATCTGAGCGATAAGCCTTTGGCTACATACGGAACATATTCCGTATCAATCTCACCAACGTCTGCAAATTTATCAATATTGACATCTGCCACAGGCAGAACCTTTTCAGATTCATATGCACGCACAATAATTGCCGCCATTTCCTCTCTCGTTATCAGAGCATCAGGATTAAATACTCCTCCCTCATACATTTTACCCGGAATCAGTCCCGCCTCACAAGCAACAGAAATATCGCCAGAATACCATTTGTCGGATTCCACGTCTGATACGGGAAGTTCAAAGCCCGATGTTCCTTTTAAACCAAGTGACCTCACAATCATTGCAACAAATTCTGCACGGCTCACGTTTCTGTCGGGAGCAAATTCTGAGTCCGACACACCGTTCACAAGCCCGATAGCCGCAAAAAGCTCTATATCCTCTTTTGCCCAATGACTTTGGGTGTCTGCAAAACCTTTAAAAATAACAGGTATGCTCACTTCAGTAAGACTTATCCATTTATTTGCGGTGTTTCCGTTGCTTATAAGCTTTATGTATCTCGCGTTTTCCTCTTCAAAAGAGAAGCTTTCCAGATTGGCAGTCTTTCCGCTTGAAAGTCCCTCAAACACCGGTCTGAATACGTCGCCATCCTCGGATATTTCAATGGTTATCTTCGCCTGACGTTTATCACCGCTCATAAATGCAAGTGCAACCGAATTTACCGGCTTAACTTCTCCCAAATCCCAGATAATCCATTCGTTTTCACCTTCAGCAGCCCATTTTGTAACACTGTTTCCGTCGAATGTATTTTCCGGAACATTAAGCTCCTCAGGTATTGATGATGCCTGCACGCCTTTTATTTCATAGCTCTGCACATTTTCTGTGAACATAGCCGGAAGTGTTTCTTCAAAAGTCAGATTATAAACTGTCTGCATTCCGGTTATCTTGGATTTTACAATTACGTTCGCTGTAGAATTTAAGCCATCAGCCTGGATTACGGAAACCTCAGTATCCGGATTTCCAACAGCATCAACAGTTCCGACAATTCCGGTGTCGATTGTGTAGAGAGTATTATATGGAGAAAATTCTGCAAGTGCAATACCATCAACATAAAGTTCACTGAGAGCCGCACTGTTTGTTTTGTAGTTATCCCAGTCGGAAAGCGGAATCGCCTGCATATTCGTTGTAATCGGTTCGGAAGTTATTACAGGTGTAAACAACACGCTTATTGTTGGGTCTACTGCATTCACGGCATGAACGGCAAGCTTTTTTATACCTGTTATTTCCTGATTCACTCCACCTTCCGGCAACTCTGCCGAACTTTTCAGAGGAACCGGATCCATCACAATAAATTCACCTGTATCCGTCAACAATTCAACCTTCATTCTTTTATCACCAATTGATAAAATCGCACTTTTTTTATCATCTGCAATACTGATGTCTGCTGATGTATGGAAAGCCGAATAAACCTCGGATGCACCGGTTGTTTTAATTTCATCCTGAATAATTACCGCACTTCTGTTGTTAATCAGTCCTATGCCTCTTTTTACCTCAGACGCATAATCCTTATATGCCTCACTTAAATCTATCACAACATACGATGCCGCATCAGAAATCTCATATTTTTCAAACTCTGCCTGTGCATAAACGTTTTGCAATGGCTTATCTCCGGGATTGATTATGATTGTATTTTGACCTTCGGGGTTTTTCTTGTAATATTTCCAACGCCCGCCATCTTCGTCAAAATCCCACATACCGGGAGCTTCATAATATTCCTTGCCGAGTTCACAAGCCCATCTTTCTCCAAGTGCATCAAGCACAAAGGTTCCAAGATCGAGATCGCAGTGACTCGCCTGATTGCTTCCACCCTTAAAGCCGACAAATAAAGCATTATCATCATTCCATGAGCTTCTGAAGGTAGCAAGCTCCTGCTCACCTTTGAAACGATTATCCAACGACATATAGCTACTGAAATCACTATACCTTTCATCGGGACGATAAACCACCAGATCTATCCAGTCACCGCCGGTTTGTCTGACCGACATTTCGTAACCACCAAGCTCAGGCAAATTGTAGCGTCTTGCAAGATAGAAAAATATACCTCTTTGAACCATACTTCCTGCACTGTCGGCAAAGTTGAAGGTTTGAGTTGTCGGCCCCATTAATGCTATTGGATAAAATCCGGTCTTGCTTAACCCCTCAAAGTCAGAGAGACCAAAATCATAATCCATTGATGTGAACAGTGAATTATCATATATAAAGAAGTTTTCATTTGCATATGACCAATAATCGGTACCCTCAGTACATGCCCCATCGGGAGCAAGTGTTGCAAGTGCCGTTGGCAAACACTGTGCAGTCCTGTTTAAAACTTCATTTGCAATATCCTCATATCCCGGTTCATCACATACAGCCAAAGCCGCAAGTCCGATACCGGAACATACAACCTGGTTCCAGTTGTTAGTCTGTGCCGCAAAGTATGTTTTGTCTCTCAAATGCGGCATAGACGGGGCAAATGCGTTTCTGACAAATGCATTTCTCATTATTCTTCTTTGCTCCACAGTCCACTCATCATAGAGCCAGTCGTATGCATATGCAACACCACGGGCAAAATCACCAACATCAAGAAAATGCGTAGGATTCCAGTCGGGGAAGTTGCAAACTGCTTCAATCTCTGTCCAAAGCCTGTCTTTATACTGAACATTATCTGTCAGCAAATACGCTATTGCAAGCGGCGGCATCATATTCGGTGCTGATCTTGGCAATCTTTTGCCGTCGGGCATTCCGTATGTAAGCACATCTTCCTTAAGTGCTGCCATTGCTGTTGTGATTACATTTGTATATGTTTTTTTCATAAACGGATCGGTTTTGATAAGCATTTTAATGTTTTCAAGTTCCTCGGCATTAAACAAAAGCCTCGGATGTCCGTTATCCGGATGCTTGGTCTTCACCATTGCGGCAGCATCAACGCCATCCGCAACTGTTTCCGACGGAATCATGTAATCTATATCGTTATTCATTGACTGCTTTACCTCCTCGCTGCTCAAATATACCCTGTCAAAGTACAGAACTGTTTCGGGATCAAGTGTTGTGTTATTGTATGTCGGCCAAAGTTGGAGTGCATCAATCTTGCCAAAGCCTGCGGGTGTTCTTGTTTTTTTCAGCGTGCCGGAATCTGAGAGCCTGAACACGATTTTCTTCCAGCCTATCCAGTCGATCGGCATACTTCCCATATAGTAGTCACTGCCGCTTGTTTCGGGATTATCTGATATAATTGCAAGCTTTACCTCAGAAAACGTATCTTTTTTGGAATAAACCTCCATAACAAGACACTTATATTCAGACCAGTCTGTAACCTCATTTGCAATGGTTAGTGTTTTTTGGAGATTGTCGCCTGCCCATTTGAGTGTTACATCACCACTGCCCTCAACCTCGCCCGATGCTTCCATTCCGGTTTCGACAACCGCTACCGGATCCGAGTAATCGGCAATTACCAGAATTTCCGATTCGTCGTCTGCATCGGGGGCAACTGTTTGCTCAGTGGAAATCTCCATCTTATCAAAATACAGTTCGGTATCAACTTCCGGTTTGTTACCTGCGTAGGTAGGCCATAATCTTATTTCATTTATTTCATCAAATCCAACCGGAGCATGAACCGGGGCAAATGTGCTCTCGTCACATTTCAGGGAAACAACCCTCCATCCGCTCCAGTTAACATCTACACGAGCGTGATAATAATCGGTACACGCCGTATCGGCTGAATCGGATATCAGCGCCAAAGTGAATCCGGAATTGTTTTTTGTTTTGGAATATAGCCAAAATTCAAGATATTTCCCACCCGAAAAATCCTTTATTCTTACAGGGATAACTATATTGCGATTTAAATCAACTCCACTCCACTGCATCGAGTAGCTTCCGCTTTTTGTATACACACCCGAAGCAGGCAAGCCTATTTTATGGATGGTTGAAAGAGCAGTTAAATCCGCCACGCAAAAATCCGCAGCCGCAAATGTGGTCGGAACCATGCCGATAAGTAATGAAATCATCAGTAACATCGGTATTATTTTCTTCAGAATCATAAATCTATTGCCACCTTTCAAGCTGATATAACGCTAATTTTTGTATATAACCGCAAGACGATTATTCATATATCGCGAATAGAATACAACAACATCATCAACAGATATTGAATCGGTTGTACCAAGAATTATCTCATCTTCATCTTCATCACATATAACTGCTGTTAGTTTATTGAAATTATATCTTTCGATTTTGGTTGCTCCGTTATAAGACATCTCAATTTCTATATAACTGCCGTCCTTTTTGATAACCCTTCCGCTTGCAAGCCGATATATCCGGTCCATAGTGTTATAATTGGCATTTTTATCTGTAATCAGTTCTTTGCCTTCGGCACGATAATGTACCTCTATCATATTCACTCTGCTGTTTTTATCGAGAGAATATTTTATGATATCACCTTTTTTGAGCATTATCCCATTCTCATCTGTGAGCAGTGCATCATCAGAAAGCTTTAATTTGTTTATTTTTCCGTTTTCTGCAACAAGAATAATTGTGTTGGACTCAGCTTCGGCTTCATCGTAGATATACTGTATTTTTGAAACAACTGCAGGAGCCTGATCTTCAACTATCTGAGAAGTGTATTCCTTTTCGTAGCTTACCAATACATTAGGAAGAGAACCGGTATCACCGATTTTATATACGTCTATATTTTTTTCTTGTCTTACCTCATTAATATCCGTCCAGAGAGTTGCCTTTGATTTGTTGGGATAGCTTGAAATAAGCGAAACATTCACATCATCGTCGTCAAAATCCTCATTCTCGGGAGGCACAGTATACACAACAGATTTACTGTCAAAGATGAGCCAGTTGTCGTAGCCTGTAATTTCTTTCCGGTATGTTTTTGTTGCACCGGATGTATTCCAGTTGAGTATATAGTAGTTCATCTTATAAACGGGGTAGCCCGCGCATGATGAAAATTCCTCATAGGTATTGATATTTTTAGGTACGATTATCTTGCTCAGGTTTTCATCTGCATTGGTTTCATATAACACAAATCCTCTTTCACCAATAGAAAGCCCCTCTTCAACATCCTTGCAATCCAGCGACTTTGTTCCCGAGTCGGTCATAATTTTAACCTTATCTGCCGACAAATATGTTGATATTCCTGCAGGTGTGAGAATTTTGAAAAACGTCTTCCTTTCGCTGTTGGAAAATCCTATTTTCAAAAGATATCCGGAATTTCTCAGAGTGTTTAATGACACATATGCAATTTTCCCGAGAACATCAAGATGAGCAACAATGTTTTCCCCCATACGTAATGCATTTACATCAGTTCTTGAATCGCCTGAAAATCTGTAATCATTTTCGTTAATGGTTACAACCGTATCTGCATCGTCATACATACCCGTCAGCTTTCCGGAAGCAGCCGATGACGACACCTCAAGAGTAAGCTTTTCTTTACTGAGCGTTTTGTATACAGAAATAACAGTGTCTGATGAGATTTTTTGGAGCTCTGTGTTACATATAATCTCATCGTACTCATCAAGTACAACATTTCGCGTAAATCTCCCGTTACACACCGGTTCATCCGAAAATTTGTCATACATTATATTTTTTATGCTGTCGTATGTACCAAGCACAAGATTATAGTATTCCTTAATCAATAAAACATCATATATATTATCTTCGTTATTATCAATAAAAGTGAGCGTACCCTCTGCAGGCATCATGAGATTTTTGTCACTTCCGTCAATTTTCTCACCGTTATATACAAGATTATATCTTGTGCCTAATTCTATATTTTTTTCTTTTTTATCCGAATCAAGAGTATAGATTCCGCTTTGATAGTCAAAGTCTAAAATCTCCGCCGGAGTTATGGTTATTATCCGATTATTTTCAGGATAAGCAGCTATTGCAATATGTTCATCATCATGAGTTTTCCGGTAGTAACAATGTATGTTCATACCTACCACATCAATAGTAGACTTTAGCGATGATTGTATCAGAACACCGTCTACAACTACGCTTCCCTCATCTCTTGTTGTATCGCCCTTAAGTGCAGTGCTGTTATCAGCTTCAACAATACCCTCAATCTGATAAATTCTATGGTTTTCTGTTAAAATATTTCTGTCTTTTTCTGTTCTGAACTCTTCTTGTTTAAAATCATACAGTGCCATATCGGTATGAACCGTGTTATACAGAAGAACATAAATATCATCTCTTCGCGCCTCAGGCTTTATGCCACGTACATTTTCAACAAGTCCTGTCTTAGATGCAACGGTCTGATATCCGACAGGATAACCGCCATATGATACAGCCTCTCTGTCGAAGTTAAGCATTTTAACACAAACTGCAATTGCATCGGTAAGCATTATTTGTGCATCGGGGTAAAACAGCCCATCCCCCACTCCTGTCATAAGCTTCGATTCATATACGGTCATTATACTATCATATGCAAAATGCCCGGTTCCCACATCACTATATACCGGTTCCGGTTGGTTATGCATTCCGTTATATCCCATTGCCCTGTCAACAAGAACCGCAAATTCACCGCGAGTCATTGTTGGGCTTTGTTCATCGGGAGCACCTGTATTGTGAATTATTCCCCAATCACTCAAAAATCCAACCTCGTTGCCGTACTCGGATGCTTCGAATACAGATGAATTTGTATCCTGAGCAATACATAATGACGGAATAATCATCAAAAAACTCAGTATTAAAGCTAATATTTTCTTATACATCATCTGTTTCCTCTTTCTAACGTATTATAAATCATTTGAGCAGCTTCTGCCCTTGTTATGTCATTTGCAGGCATAAACATATTGTTTCCGACTCCACTCACAAGTGCTTCTGCCTTAAGTGCTGCTATCGGTATTTTTGCATACTCCGCTATATAATCTCCGTCTGCAAAATCAAGCTTGGCTTCCTGCATAACAAATCCGCTTTTTGTCATGAATCTGTATACCATAACGGCGGCATCCTGCCTTGTTATATTTTGGTGCGGCATAAATTCATTACCTGTACCATTGACAAGCCCCTCCTTTTGCGCACCTGCAACATAAGCGAAAAACCAGTCATCTGCCCCTACATCGGTAAACGAGACTTGCGTAAATCCTTCAATATCGAATCTTTCACAAAGCATTTTCACAAATTCGGCTCTCGTTACGCTTTCATCAGGTCTGAATTTTCCATCCGAGCCTGAAACAATGCCAACTTTAGCAAGAGCATTTATGCTGTCATATGCCCAATGACGTGAGTCAACATCGCTGAAAACTTGTTTTGGCTGAGATGTCGAAACAGGTGTATCTACAACAGGTACCATGGTCGTCAAACCACCTCCGCCACCTGAGCCGCCACCGGACGAGCCTCCCTTTTTATCGGATTTCGGATATTCAACATCGTCTATGGCATCATTGAGATCATCCATTGAGCCAAATGTAACGTTTCCTACCTGTTCGCAAATATATTCCTTCTGAGCATTCGTTGCTCTATCATACTTAATGTTTCCGACTGCGCCAAGGAAGGACTTTGCATCATACACATTGGCAAGCTTTGACAGACCAATCAAAATTGAATTTTCTTTCAAGGCATTCAAAAGCATTGCCGGAGTTGTTGGATTTTTTGCATATGCCGCATCACAAACAGGCTTGTGATCAATATTTTTTACAATCAAATCTAAAAATTCATCATTGAGATTCAATTCATTCAAATTTTTTCTGAGTGCTTCTGCTTTTGCTATTGAAAGCTCATCATCTGTTAAATATGAAACTATTTCGCAGGCAATAAAGAAATTCTCAATACCGGCCTTACTCAGATTGCATATTACATCCTTGCGCTCGGAATCAAGATACTCATCATGTGCTTTATCAATACTTGCCCTGTCTGACTCAGTATTTCTTTCTAACACTGTTTTAAATGCATCATCTTCTAAGTTTGAGCTATCGGAAAAGAGCTCATCAAATTTGTGATTAAACTCCAGATAATTTTCCAAAGCGGAGTCTTTTTCTTTCACATATACCTTATATGCACCCGCATCAAAGGTTGACATATCAAACTCAGCCATGCCACGTGAATCAAGCGTGATAGTTGCACTGACGTAATTATCACTTCCCTTGTCACTGCATCCTGAAAAAGCGCTCGCAATACTTGAGGTGTGCTCCGGTTTAAATATAGTTATCAGAACATCTGTATTGGCATTGCCTTTAATTTTCAGCTTATTTGCATCAACGTCTATTAATATGTCGGGATTAAATACAGTTGCCTCAAGCTCATATGTAAGCCTTTCACCGCCTTTGAGCTTAGCTGTAAGTTTAAAGTTATCCGGCGCATCCTCCGTGATGATAAGTTTATTTCCGGAAATACTTACTCCGGGATACTGCTTAGCGCTCTTCCATTCAAAATCAACATTTTCAATCTCTTTTTCACCAAATATGAGATTGGCATTTAATTCCGTCTGAGAAGCTTTTCCGTTAACCGGTCTTGGAATATTAAGATTTGACTTTACGGCTATACCAATATTTTCAATATCTATTATTTCGCCGGAATAAACACTGACATCGTCTATTGCCGCATAGCTTATAACCTGTCTTATCTTATAATCAAAATAAACCGGACTTAAGTCCTCATCATCAAATATCCTGATGCCATTTATATACATTGTGGCTTTTCTCTTGTTGCCGTTTAAAACTATCATAACATCAAGCCAGTCTGTGTCGCAGGGGACACTTTGCTCAGCCGCAAGAACATTCGCACCCGCATTAACACTCACAAGTGCATCATCACCAGATTTTTCGGCGTAGAAATTAAACCACCATACATTCGAATCAATGGTAGAATCATCCTTTTTATTTGAAGCTCCGGAAAATATCACTTTATTGCCATTGAATTGAGCCACATTATATTTGAAGCTGACTACAGCATTTTCAAATCCGGGAACAGTCATTATATCAGGTGAATTCGCTCTCTCTCCGTTCGGATTTAAATATTTATTACTGTCTTCTTCGGCAATAAATGACTCAGATCCCCAATCTTCATCATTGAAATTTGTGTAATAACCTGCCACAAATTCAAGATCCATGTTGTACGTTATTCCATCTGCCTCTGCAACTATTACCAGATCTTTTGTTTTTGATATATCGGGCTTTAAAACTCTCAAAACACCATCTTCATCAATAAAGACACCGGCGATTGATTTATTCAGTGAAAACTTTGCAGGAATCAAATTGCCTTCGCTGTCCATTAGCTCATATTTCAACTCAACATAAGTATCATCCTGAGGCAAATATATTCTTCCGGCACCAACAATATCTATTGTTATTTTTTTCAAGGTTATTTTTGCAGACATAATCTTACCCGAATGCTCAGCAACTATTTCATATTCACCGCCATCGGCATTATCTGCTATTGTAAGGAGTCCTTCATTATCTATTGCAACACCTCTGTTTTCCGGAACAACCGACCACTGTGCATCGAGACTGTCGGAAAAAAGGCCTTTTGCAATAAACTTATGCACAGATTCTCCCGAAAGAGGAATATTATATTCATATTCGCCATCGTCGGACATAACCAAAAAACTTTCCGGATCGTCAACAATTGTTATCTTCACATTATCAAACTCTGCCGCCCCGTCAAGGTAATAATATTTGGCACTACTTCTGACATATGGCTTTAAAACTATTGAAGATGTAAAAACCTTCTTTGCATCCTCATTTTCGTCGGGATTTAATCCTATTGTAGTTGCTTCATTTTCCGAAACAACTACTCCGTCAACATAAAGACTGCGCTCCCGGGTTTCGCCTCTCACATCAATCAGCACAGATATTTCATAAACCGTATCAAGCGAGAGCTCCTTCTCATAGTCACCAAACTTAAGCACACCGCCGGATGTAATTTCAACAATAACAACGTCAGCGGTTTTTGCCCCGTCCCAACCTTCGGCACCGTATCTGAGCATATATGTAGTCGGTAGAAAGCCCCTTGTGTATTTAACATCAAACTGATACAAAACTCTGCTTTCCTCATTTTGCTGTGTTGTTACCGCTTTGCCGATATTTGCGCGCGGATATGCAGGTCTACCGTTTGATTTGGTCGGATATGCCTCCCCCGAATAAGCTCCGGTATCATAAATCAATTTCCCGTCTGTGTTGACAAACCACGGGCAATTCGACTGGTTCTGACCGGTGGCAGAATCAGCATAAAAATAATCAAAATTATACCCGTCATTAAATTCCAGATTCAATATATTTTCATTTGCATATACAGATAAGCAAAATGTTGCTATCAGCACTATGCTGAATATGGTCAGCATTATTCTTCTTAACGTGTTCATCAAATCATACTTCCTTTCTAACGGTGTTTTTAAAAATTAACATCAGTTTTCATGTGATAAACAAAGCGCGTCGGGATATAATGGTTTAAGTGATTCACGATCAATCAGCAAAATCTTTACATCACCACCATCAGCCTCCATCTGGACACCGACTCTTACAGTTTCTCCGGTTTGTGCAGTAAAAGATTCTATTTTAACATTCACAAGCTTACTGCCTGAATATTCTGCCGCAGCTATATATGCATTCAACACGTTATATGTGTTGTTGGTCACAACCGCATTGGCAAATGCAACATTATTCCGGTAGCCTGATGAAGCATAATAAATATCGCCTGTTCTACGTAGCTCGCTCATATAACCCTTGCCCTTCAGGGTATCTGATGCAGGTGTCACCATCACCTTAAAAAGCTTGTCTTCATCGCTTGCATCCGGCGTAAAGGAATTCCCAAGAGATACATATTCTCCGGAATCGGGCTCGAAAGCGAACCACTCTATCAGCGTACAGCTCTCATCATATCCGCTTTCGCTGAAATAATCATATGTTACACATGCCGGGCTTCCGGCTTTCAAAGAGTTTATTTCCACATTAAAAGCCTGAGGCGGATTATTTTTTGGTGCTCTGTGTACCGAAAGTAGCTTTATGTAGCAATCTGAAAATATCAGCCGGACAGGAGTCTGAGCTTCAGCTATGCCTGCTTCCGGCAAAATTTCCGCTTCTATATCCGATATGGGCCTACCGTCTGCAAAAATGGTATATGTATTTTTAACTGTATCTATAATTATCTTGATTCTTGTCCAGTCCTCACAAACATTTCCGTCCGCACTGCAAATCATTTGATTTGCCTGAACGTTCAGCACTTCAAGATTCGAATCGGATCTATTTTCCCTCGCTCTGAGCACGGTATCAATCACCATGCGTCCCGAAAAAATTTCTTTGTCAATGTTAAAAGTAATCTTGTTACCTTCCTCACTATTTACCGATAAAATATTTTCACCATCAATATTTTTAACAATTGCATTATCAAATCTGCCTGCATCATTCTCACCAAAATATCCGTACCTGATGAGTCTGAAATCCTTTGTGGCAAGAGTTTCTCCGTTATGGGTTGCCATAACAGTAACATCACTTTCACCTGCATCGGCATTATACAAAAGTTCGCCCGTGTTTTTATCAATCGAAATTCCGTTTTCTTTATTTAAAAGCTTCCATCTGACCCCGTCTGTTTCTTTTGAAAGCGTGAATATGTCTGAGCAGCACACACTCAAATCCCATGGTATCAGGCCGATATCGTATCGGGATTTCACCAAAACCTCCTCCGCAATATACGGATTTCCCCGATAAACCTTAATGTTATCCATCAGGCAAGTAAGTTCTGACCACTTTTTATCGCTATGTGCCGTTTCGCTCGTATGCGGATACAATCTGACGGAAGGATATGCAATATACTTTATCTTATCATCCGGTGCATCCGCTCCGGCAACAGACATGCTCTGATTTTCAGACATACACACCGTGTCAATAAACAAGCTCTTATATCGGTTATTACCAACAATATCAACTAAAACCGATATTTTATAATTCGTGTCAAGTTCAAGCTGTTTGCGGTAGTCTCCAAAAATAAGATACCCGTTTGCCGAAATTGTAAAAAGGCTTATATCTGCAGTTACTCCCGATACCCAATTATCAGAACCCATGCGAACCATAAAGTCATATCGGGCAAAACTCTTAGTGAATTTAACGTCTGTTTCAAAGGTATAAACACTCGTGTCCATCTGCTCCGATGTAACAGGAAATAACAATCCGTCGGTAAAATTCACTCTCGGATATGCCACTCTTGTACCATTATACGGGTATGAAGTTTTGGCAACAGCTGTTGTATCATAAACAAAGTAACCGTCTGTCACCATAAATCCGGGAGCATCATAATCAGTCCACTTTTGTTCATTCCATACAGCGGGAGCATCAGAGTACGACGTACCAACAAGCTCTGAGTTATTTTCAAAACATTTTTCATATATTATTTCACTTGCGAATGCACTGCAGGGTAACAATGCAATCAAAAAAATTATTGATATACATAAGAACAGTTTTTTCATTTTTTTCGCCCTTAAATTATTTTTTATAAACAATTATTACTGTTTTTTTATCGTCTCTTCCCACGGAGTGCATCTTTCCTCAATCGGTGTACCTATTGCCTGAAGCGGAAGATTGTTTATAAGGCAATGATAATTATTTTTAAAATCCTCGTGCGTCAGTAATCTTCTGTTAATCGTCGAATACGCTTTAAAATCAACTTCATATACAAGCGGTCCCTGATAGTTTATTTTGTTTAATGCTTCAAAAATAATATTCCAGTTTATTTTCCCTTCACCAGGAAGCCAGTGTCTTTCATTTTTGAAATCGCAGTCAGAAAAATGAGTTGTTACAATTTTATCGCCAATATCAAGAATAAATTCATCTATTGGCTGCACGAGAACATGATTGGTGTCAAAGCAAACGCGTAATCTGTCATCAACGCTTATAAGGTTTTTCATCTCATAAGACTCTCTGCCCAAACACATACGCGGTAAATTCTCAACTGCAACAACTGCACCACAGCTTTCAGCGGCATCGGCAAGAAATATCAGAGATTCCTGAGCTCTTTTTATAACATCGTCTCTTTTCTCACCGGCATAAGGTTCGGCACTCGGATGAATTACCATTTTATCTATTCCGATATCACCGGCTTTTTTAATTATTTCAGATAATTCCGTCACAACTCTTGTCCGCTTTTCGTTGTCGGGATGCGCTATATCAATTTCGCCTATCGGAGAAAATGGCAGATGATACGACCATAATCCTATTCCTGCCCTTCCAGCTCTTTTTTTCAAACCATTCCAGTCAATTTCTTTTGAGTCAAGATAAAAATATGCAAGCTCCAGTTCCTTTACTCCTGCAGCAGCATACATTTCAAAATCCTTTTCATCGATATCGATAACACCGCAGGTAGACATTCCAAATCTCAATTTTTCCATTTTTTGCACACTCCGATTCTATTATTTAATTTACTTAACAACAATAAAAATCAACAAAGCAATAAAACGCAATACTATTGCATTTTCAATTTATAATCAAACACACAGGATAAATTCAGTTAGTCATCCCGATATTATCAGTATACATCATTCCAAACCATATTAATATTCATTTTTAAGCAAAAACCTTGCATTTTCAATCAACATGTGTTAATATTATGTTATAACAGAAAGGAGAATGAATATGGGTTTTGCAAGATCGTTTCTCACGTCAAACAACTCAAATATATGGGATACTCATATCCACGCTTCATACGAGTTTTACTTTGTGGATGATAATGAGTTGGAAATTATTTATGAAGACATGCATTTTGTTGCATCAATCGGCGATATTTATGTTTTTCCGCCATTTTCATTTCACATGGTAACTGCAAAAGGAAAATCGTACAAACGTCATGTTTCACATTTCGAGGAAGAAAATATAAAAACTCATTCGCCGTGTGCTATGCCGATTTTAAACTATATTGCACAGTTTAAGCCGTTTTATGTTCACTTAAATGATGAGCAATGCGAAGCCTTACGTGAAATGATAAGAATGCAAACAGAATATGAAGAAACTCCCTCCGAATTTCAATATTTTAATGAAATACATACATTTTGCAGTATTTTGAAATACGTTGCCGAAATTCATATGCAAAACGGCAATCAGAAACCGAATTTCACAAAATCCAATGACAACACATTTTCCGAAATGCTCAAATTTCTCCATAAACACTTTACAGATGACATAAACGCAGATACGCTTGCAAAAAAATTCAGTATAAGTAAAGCCACATTATACAGGGCATTTATGAAGTACACAGGAATATCATTCAAAGAATATCTGATACGTCTCAGAATAACAAAATCCATGGTGCTTTTGGAAGAAGGCTTGTCTGTAACCGAAGCTTCCGACCTTTCAGGCTTCAGCTCATATACTCACTTCATCAGAACATTTACCAATAGAGTGGGGATTTCGCCAAAACAATATGCACTTCGTGAATCGAAAACAGAAACTACAGATTATTTGATGTATCTGAGCAATTAACGAAACTTTAAAATTTTGAATATTTAAGATTTTAAAAACTCCGTTTGCCCAATTAAGTCGCAAACGGAGTTTCGTTTTTGTTTTATTTATTTTTTGGGTTTGAGCATAAATGCCGCTACAAAAGCCGCAAGAAGCGACATTACCATAATAATCATATATATGGGAAGCACCGCATTATCAACACCGTGAACAATAACTTCTTTGAGTTCTGCAGGCTGTTGGGCCGGAATATCTTCTACCGAAACATCCATAACCTTAACCTTCTGGAATGCATCCGAAAGCTTTGTTGCGGCCTGTTCGTGCGTGAGCGAGCCGAGAGTTTCAGGATATCTTGACACAAAGGCCCCAAGAATTCCGCCACCAATCCCGCCTGTGAAGATTGAACCCATAACCGCCGTACTCATTGACGAACCAAAGTTATTTACGGTTGTAATCATACCGGAGCCCTGATTTGAATACTGAGGATCAATATCGGAAAGCCCTATATTACCCGTAAGACTAAGAGTGCACCCTATTCCTATTCCCAGAAGCGACATTGACGGAATCATCTGAACACCGCTCACAAGTCCACCTCCAAGAAGCGTTATATACATATAAAGCGCACCTGCAAAAATACACAAAGAACCAAACGATACCACAAATCTTGGCTGAACCTTCTGCGTCACCTTCACTGCAACAAATGCCGTAACAAACAAAAGTATTGAAAGCGGCATAAGTGTGAGGCCTGTGTTGAACGCATTATAACGGCAAACGTTCTGCAGATACAATGATGTAATGAACATAGTAGCCATAAGACATATCTGCACAAAAAAGTTTATAAGCAAAACAAAGTTATAAAGTCTGCTTTTAAACACATCAACATCAATCAGAACCGGCTTCCCTTTTGC
The DNA here is from genome assembly GCA_045536915.1 of Clostridia bacterium. Taxonomy (GTDB): domain Bacteria; phylum Bacillota; class Clostridia; order UMGS1810; family UMGS1810; genus RGIG1828. The sequence continues at coordinate 3,150 of JAZSOL010000024.1, read as the reverse complement.
TTTGGCACGAACAAGTCTGAACCCAAGGATTGCAAGAAACACAAGCCCTGTGCATATAAGAATAAACGAAATTGATATTCCTTCTATTTTGAATCCCAAAATCTCAAATGCTTTTTTTGCTTCAAACCAGCCATAAGTGGACGACAAAAGCGCACCAAGAATAATTCCCAAAAGAGAAATCATACAAAGAATCGTGCCGGGAATGTCAAACCTTTCCGACCTGTCTCCTGCCGGACAATCAATCCCCATAATTGTTTTGCGCTTAAGAATAATGAACAGCACAATCAGAACCTCAATAGCAAACACATATCTCCACGAAAGGTATGTAGTAATAAGTCCGCCAAATATAGGCCCTATAGCAAGAGCAACCGACGACATTGCCGTATAGATAGACATTGCAACCGCACGCATTTTGCCTTCATATGCAGAGGTTATGAGCGAAAGTGCCGTTGGCATCATAAGCGATGATGCAATACCTTCTACAACAGCCCAGCCAATAAAGAGCATTGCAACATTTTTGGCAACAGCCGCAGTGAGTGTACCAACACCATATAAGCACACGCCAATCATAAATATCTTCTTTTTACCGAATATATCTGCAATCTTTGCGCCCGGCAACATAAAAACTGCCATAATAAGCGTGTAGAGCGACATTATTGTCTGAATTGTGCCTATATCGGTGTTGAGGTCTGCCACAAGATTTGAAATAGAAACATTCATTGCAGTGGAATCGATAACCATTATGAATGCCGCCATAGAAAGCACCAAAAGAACGTTCCATTTGCTTTTTTCTTTAGTCATAGTTGCCTCCTGATTATTTGTTGGATTTCATGCAGAGGCACTCAATGAATGTGCAGATTCCGAATACGCAAAGGTAGAAACCAATCATCCATTCCATAGCGAAATATGAGATTATGGGATGTGAAGCAACAAAAATACCGCAAAGAATATTAACAATACCAATAAATATCATCCATCCGCCTGAATTTCCTGCCTGCTTTACAGCGCCCACAGAGCAAAGCTGATTAATACCGGTAATGATTTCATAAAAACCAATGAAAAATCCCATAACACTTATAATGCCGAGGGTTGAACCAAGCGGTTTTGCAATGATTTCAGCAAGAATAATAAATCCGAGAACCGAAGATATTATACCGTCTGCAAGCATCCAGCCATTGCGGTTTTCCTTTGGAAGCATAAAATAGCGCGCAACTCTGAACAAACCGTTTGTGAACATCGTAACCATCATTGCCCATGCAAATGCAATACCGCTTCCAACAGGTGTTGTGAAAATAAGTATTCCGCAAAGTGCAAGAATTATGGAAACAATTATTCCCACGGTTTTTGATTTTTTGATAGATGAAGCTAAATTTTTCATTTGTATCACTCCTGATATTTTATTTTTTTAACATCATAAGATCCTTTAATTTTCAAACATATCCGCAAGTTTTCTTGCAGATGCGGCAAGGTTTTTCATGCCTTCAAAAATATTATCGCCATTGAATTTTTCAAGATACATATCGGCTTCAAGTGTAAAGTAGCCGTCGTACTCTATATCTTTGAGTGCTTTTACAACCTCTTCAAAATTAATATCCATTGAAAACGGAATCTGATGTGAATCGTGCCAACGGTCATTATCGTGAATGTGGAGCGCTTTGAGTCTTTTGCCAAGAGCTCTTATCATTGACGGTGCGGTTGAACCACAGCCCCGCATTTCAGCATGGCCTATATCCAGACACGCAACAAAAAAGTCATCATTCACCACATCAAGGTGAGCGTTAAAATCCTCGCCCGTTGCGCAGGCTGCAAAGGATGCTTCATCCTTTTGGCTGTTCCAGTTCCACATATTTTCCGTTGCAATTTTAACATTGCATTCTTTTGCAAACGGCAGAAGTTCAAAATACATTTCAGCATTCTGCTCCGCTGTCCACATGTTGCACGGATGAATAATGCAGATTTCTCCTCCGGCTTCCGCAGTACACTCTATTGCACGTTTAAGATATGGAACAATTCCGGGTGCATAGCTTGGAAACGGTGCGTGCGACTGATTGCATACAATGCCGTTGTCGAGCCCTACCTGTTTCAGCTTCCTTGCAAAAGCAAGATAATCATTACCGCTGAGAGGATGAGAACTTTCAAGAAGCGAATTGGTTCCCCAATCATATTTCACCATATTAAACATAGAAAAATCCCATGCATCAAACCCGGCTTTTGAATAAAGCTCAATTGCTTTTTCTTCGCCAATGTGTTTGGCGGCAGAATGTATCTCTGTGGAAATCTTCATTTTAATTCTACTCCTTTCCTATATATACTATTTCTTTAATATTATCATTTTTTCCTTTATATGTCAAGGAGAGAATGATATTGGAGCTTATCCGGTACGTATTTGCACAAATAAATCAGTTAACATTGTAACTTCTGAAAATTACGAATAATAAATTTTTGATTTATCGGGGAGATGAAACAAGGTTAGTGCGTTGTAGGGGACGGCGTCCTCGACGTCCCGTTAGCAGAAAACATCGTACGTCCGGGACGATGTGGGCATCGTCCCCTACGCATAAACAATAGCATTTGTGTGCCGTAGGGTCGATTCACGAATCGACCGGAATGTGTAAAACTATGCGGGCAATTCGTGAAATTCCCCTACTACTTTGTAACATTTGAAATTTGATCATCGTAGGGTTCGGCAGTTTCCGACGAACCGTTTCCGGCACATCCTGAAGGCTGTGCACTACTATGCAACCTGTTTATTAGATTGTTAAACTCCACTACAAATCAAATTTTTGCGATTGATTCAAAAAAATGGGAAAACTCAAAGAAAAATATTTGCTTGACAAAAAAACATAAAGCTGATATAATGTCTAAGTAATTAAATATATGGCCCATTGGTCAAGCGGTCAAGACGGCGCCCTCTCAAGGCGCAATCACGAGTTCGATTCTCGTATGGGTCATAAGAACAAGGGACTGTAAAAAATCTACGGATTTTTACAGTCCCTTGTTGGTGAATAGGAAAAAAATGATTCAGAATTGATAAATCGAACCCCAGGCTGTACAAAAGTACTGCGAGTGGTGAGATTTGTCTATAGTCAAAAGCATTTTAGAACAAAATTGACTTCGTCAATTAACTGTTCGCTTCGCTCACAATTTTAT
>JAZSOL010000116.1:0-2802 GCA_045536915.1 Clostridia bacterium | reverse complement strand
CACCGCCTGCTCACGAAAATGACCTTGTGGCAAAAAAATCATGGTTTGTGTTTGACGATGAAATGATTTGTCTTGGTTCGGGCATAAATTCCACCATGAATTCCGAGGTCAAAACAGTTGTAGAAAACAGAATTGATGCTTCCAAAACCATAAGCACCGATTCCGGCTCAATAGCTTTAAGCGGTGAAAACGATATTTCGGATGCATCCTTTGCCCACATAGACGGCACGGGAGGATATATATTTGAAGGCGGTCAGAGCATAAAGGCAAAATCAGAAACCAATACCAAAACCTTCACCAAAATGTGGATAACTCACGGTGAAAATCCTTTAAATGCAAATTATGCTTACACAATTCTACCGGGTGCTACTTTAGAGGAAACTATCGGCTATGCCGAAGCTAAGGATACCGAAATTCTCATAAACACTCCTGAAATTCAGGCGGTAAAGGATGAGAGCACCAAAATCACATCATACGTGTTCTGGCAGGCGGACTCATTTGACAATATAACCGTGTCCGAGCCTATGATGATATCAAAAAGATGTGAGGGCTCAGAGGTAATCCTCAGCATTTGCGATCCCACTCATAAGCTGCAAAAAGCTTCTGTTACCCTTTCAACTCCATATGGTGATGAAACAGCGGAATTTGAGTTTCCGCAGGAAAAGGGAGCATCCTTTGAAATAAGACTGCACCCGAAAGCACCGGTTGAAGCGTATGCAGCTTCAGATGAAAAGCTCGTGCTTGCCAATAATAATGAAGAAAAAATTTCACTCTATGCATTTTTTGCTTCATATGACGGTGAAAAGCTTCAAAATGTTATTCCGGCTAAGGTAAGCCTTGAAGCTGATGAAGAAAAAAGCATAGCCTTTGATGAGGAAAAAACACAAAGGATATTTGTATGGTATGAAACACCGCTCTTAAAGCCGGTGTATGAACCTATTAATCCGTAAAACAAAAATTTTGAAAGGAGAAAGAAAATGAAAAGAAAAGTAAGTCTTTGTATGGCGGTGCTTATGCTGTTTTCGGTCTTTGGTATGAGTGCATCCGCCGGATGGGACGGCTACGTTGAAACGTCTGAAAAAAAGGCTGTTTTCTCAACAGGAAACATTCTTGACGTTTTAGACAACAATATGGTGCCCGTATCAAAAGGACACCCGGAAGGAAGCCCCAACTCTGCAGTATGGAAGCATAATGTGCCAAATCCTGCAATCACCATACTTCCGCTTGGCACTCCCCGTGACTTTTCGGGCTACACGGGCTTCTGGACGTGGATGTATTCAGCCAAAAAGACCAATGCATCCATTGCCTTTATCTGTAATAAGGCAAGCGGAGGCTACAACATGGCAAGTGTCACAATAAACTGGGAAGGCTGGAAAAAGGTTGAGCTTGATTTCGTGGCTAATTTCGGCTCCAACGTGGGCTGGGATGAAATAACCAGAATTGACATTTATGCCCACGGATGGAACATGACTCCCAATCCCGAAACGGAACTGTATATTAATGACATATACCTCACAGGAGGCTCGACCTCTACAAGCTCCGACAACGTTGACCCGAAAGAGGTGGAAAAGGTTTTGAAAAATTCCATATGCTTCCACACGGGAAATGCGTCTTACCTGAATAAGGGTAAGCCCGTAAACTATTCCGGCGGTGCAAAATCAATTGAAAAAACAGGTGTTTGCTATGTTCCCATTGAAGACCTTGCAGAAGCACTCAAGGCAGATCTGAGTTTTGATAACGGTAAGGTTTTGTCGGGCACAAATGAGCTTAAGGTTGAACCTCTCATAAACGGCGAAACCGTGTACCTTCCCGTTGACTTTACCGCAAGGGCGCTCGGAAAGAGCGTGACGGTGTTTAAGTATCTGGTGGTTGTGTCAGATGAGGAAACAATAGAAGCAATTCGTCGTAATGACAGAATGCTCGAAGAAATCGGCAGAAGCGTTACCAAAGATCACACCGACTATACCCTCATCACCCGTTCCGACTGCGATGCAGTTTTAGAAAACTGGAAAAAATACCTAACCGGCGGCACAGAGGCAGATGACTCTGATCCGGATGTGCAAAACATCAAAAAAAGAATGGTGAATAATGCCCGTGATAAGCAGGCAACCATGAACAATTCCGGTAATCCGGCGCTTCTCTGGGGCAATCAGCCCTGCTCATCCACAAGCACTATGAGAGTGCAGTATGCCAATATGTATCACATGGCTCTTGGCTGGGCAACTCCGGGCACTGAAACCTATCATGACGAACAGCTCAAAAAAGACATTCTTTTTGGCCTTGAATGGTGCTGGGAAAACCTCTACGGCGAAGATGAAATCAAAAACGAAGGCTGGAGAGACACCTGGGCGTTTAACTGGTATGAATGGCAGATAGGCGTGCCGATGGATCTGAGCAGAATTCTCATTCTTTTAAGGGGTGAAATTCCCGAAGCCACGGTGCTTAAATATCTCAAACCCCTTGACTACTTCACCTCGGAGCATTTTGGAAGAGGAACACACCTCCTCGACACCAAGGATCAGGGTGCCAATGTAGCACACACCGTGTATGGCTACATGGCATCACAGCTTATGCAGGGCAAGGCAGAAAATGCCGCAAGAGCTCTTGCACTTGTTGTGCGTGACTTTGCATATCAGGATGCGTATAAGGGTGACGGACCTCAGAGAGACGGTTCTTACCGCTTCCATTATTACTATCCCATGAACGGTACATATTCGGTTTCATTCATGGAATCGGCATATCCTTTGATTTCAGTCACAAACGGCACATGGCTTCAGGTGAGTGACTATAATATCACGCTTT
>JAZSOL010000038.1:0-2275 GCA_045536915.1 Clostridia bacterium | reverse complement strand
TTTCGTCATCTGAAAACTCATAGCTTCCGTCAAGGCGGATACCTTTTGACTCAAGAGCACGCATAATTATTACTACAATATCCTGACAGGTGATATTATCAACCGGATTAAATCTGCCGTTATACCCTGTTACAATGCCTTCCGATGCAAGAGCCGACACATAGCCAAAGTACCATGAACCGAAGCTCACATCATCAAATAATACATTACCAAAAGACTGTTCAAATCCGAAAGCTGTGCATATTATTTTGCAAAGCTCCGCTCTGGTGATGCTTCCGTCTGGCAGGAAGGTGGAATCGGGATAACCGTTTATAATGCTTAGTGAATGCAGATATCCGATATTTTCAGCGGCAAAATGACCTGCTATGTCGGAAAATACTGCACCGCCGTCTGAAGATGCAACCGGAGTGGTAATAACCGAGGGTGCAACCGACGATGCTTTACCGCCGGAACCCGAACCGCCTCCGCCGCCCGAAGACGGTGAATCCTCAAAATCCAGAGCTTTTTCAACACCTTTGTCAAACAAAGATTTAAGTCCGGACTTTGTTGTGATATCTGATTTATTGGATTTTATATAATCCCACAGGATATATCTTTTGTTTTTGGCAATATCATCAAAATCGCTTTTTTCTGACACATCAACACCGAGAGTTTCTGCATTTTTCATAACAATGCTTTCAACCTCACCTCTTGATTCAGCCTCCGAAAGCTCTGAAAGAAGTGATATATCCAAAAGAGACATTTTTTCTTTTGCAATGCCGCCTTTTTGCATAAATGAGTCCACATCGGATTCTTTTTTGGCATCAAGGTAGCCGGCATAGTCCGAGTCAAATGCACCCGCCGCACGCTTCATAACAGAATCAGCATCATTGGTATCAAGAATTTCACATACTGCATCGGCATATGCAAAGAAGGCGGAAAATCCGGCTATATCATATCCGCTGTCCGGTCTTAAAGCTATGCATACCGCAAGTGCATCCTCCAGATATGCTTCGGAGGATGCATCAATTCCAAGGTTCACAAGTCCCTCGGCATCTGCGGCAATAGCCTTTATATCCGCTTCATCAGCGGCTTTGTTCACCTTTTCAAGCATTGACCTTGTCTGAACAGAATCCGGGTTAAATATTACAACCCTCTGATACGAAGCAGGCTTTGCCGAATATCCGGCAAACACGTTGTATATACCGTTTGGAAGATTGTTTTTTAAAGTATAGCTGACTGTGCCGTCTTCACCGGGTATGATAAGATCAGATATAAGCGGCGGGTTATCCTCAGAAACGGTATTGGTTTCGTTAACCCTTGCCACATGCACCGAAACCGAATACACCTGTTCCGGGAAACTGCCTTTCAGAAAAATGCAGTTTTCTGATGAATTATATTCTGCCGTTATATCTGCCATTGCTCCCGAAGGAAGCATCAGCATAGCGGCAAGAAGTGCTGTTGTGATTACTTTTTTCATAAAAACCTCCGACAGGCAATTTCAGAAAAGCCTGCGTTAAAACTCAGTTTGATGCTATTTCGTTTTCTGCTCCGTTAGGAAGAAGATAATCTGACCAGAAGAATATTTTGGCTGTGTCATCTGCACTTACGTTTCCAAGATTCAATTCAACAAGCTTTCCATATTCACCATCTGCAAAAGAGGCAGGAAGAACAGATACCCTTTTGAGCTTGCCGGCATTGTCATATACGGCCGCATAGCATCTGAGGTCTGATTTTACCGAGCCGTCACTCATAAGAGTTACATAGGCTGTAAGCTTTCCGTCTGCCATTTTATCTGCACTCACGCCATCTATATAATAGCTTACGGATTCTATTTCAACATTACTGCTTCGCTTTTCAACGGTATATATATTGAAATTATCATAATAAAGAATATTTGCGTTCTTATTATTGGTTGCCGAAAATCTTGAAATGTGTGTGTAGTCTTCATGTTTGAGAGTTGTGGTTGCAAGGTAGGTGTTATTTACATAATAATCCACCTTTGCATTTTCCATGTTGATAACCTGACGGATGTGATACCATGTTTTGGGGGTAACTGTTACATTCGCGGTTGAGCCTGCCGGCTGAAGCTTACCCGCTGTTGTGAGCTCAAGCTGTGTTGCGGCATCAAAATTGGTGGCGGGTATGGTAGCGCTGTTCATATCATCTCTTGCAACAATAACGGATTTTGAAGCAGGAAGTGCATTTACCGCAAAGTCAAATTCCACTATAACTATTCCGCCCATTCCAAGCGAGAGCTGGTTAATCTGAGCTTCGTTGCTTGTGCCGGCGGTGT
>JAZSOL010000157.1:0-3109 GCA_045536915.1 Clostridia bacterium | reverse complement strand
CAGGGAAGGCTTTCGCTCGCACCTCATTTTCGTTATCATCCACCCCGCTTAATCCGAATTTCCGGCAAACTCTCATGCTTAATCATTCACATAGTCAACTTCTGTTTCTGCCTTTGAAGCAATGTTATCACGGAAGATTCTGTCAATTGAGGTTCCGTCATCAATGTTTTTGAAGGTATAAAGCTTACCGGGTTCAAGATGAAGTATCACCCTATCGCGCGCATAGTCTATGAGCATATGCTTGCAATCCTCTTTTGGTTCAAGGCAGGAAAACTTTCTGCCGTGGAGAGGGAGAATTATTGTTTCGTCTTGCCATGTGAAGATATAGCCGGTGTCGGTTTTGTCTGTCGGATAATACACAACAGTCTGACCGTTTTGGCTTATTGCATTTACCGTGTTGCCGTCTTTGAGGCTCCAGTTGCCGTAGCTTTCAAGAGTGGGCACACCGTCGGGACGGTATTTCGTCATAGAAAGAAGCACTCCCATCTGGTGCTTTTCTTCTGTGGAAAGCTCTGATTTTATGCTGTTTTTGTACTTAAATTCGCCTTCCTCGGTGGTGGCAAAGTCGTGCATTTTTTTCATGTAATACATTGACGGCACAGAATAAACAGCCGCACTTGTGTAATGGGTTTTAAGCCAGCTTGTAAACATAAGCGCACCGTCGGAGTCAATCGGCATATCAGGGCATGCCAGAACCGAAAGATTTGCTCTGATTTCTTTTTCGATTGTGCCGCAATGAGTGTCGTGCATACGGTTGAAGTCAATGAATTCTTCAAATCTCGGATCTCCCACCGTGGCATCAATGATAACATCGGGTTTAACCTTTTTAGCTTCATCCCGGAACATACGGTAAAAATGCATAAGCTCCGTTGCACCGATTCCTCTTTCGGGATGAGAGTATGTATTGGTGGTAGCAGGATTTCTGGGACAAGCCATAAAGTCAAGCTTTACACCGTCGGCATTATACTGACCCTCATCGCTTCCAAACATCACTTCGCAAACTTCTTTTATAAACTGACGTGCGTTGTCGGATGTGTAGTCAAAAGCATAGGATTCCGGTGCAAGCTCTTTAAGATACGCTCCAAATCCGGTGTCGGTATCGGCATATCTGTAGGATGAAATCATACCGAGCTTCTGTGCTCTTGTTGTAAACCCGTTCCCCACATTTTCAAACATAGGAGTATTCCACAAGAGAACATGATGCCCTCTTTCATGCATTGAATCAATAAACTTACGCATATCAGGGAAACGGCTTTCCTCGGCTTTCGGCTCAAAGGAAAAATAATGTTGCCACGAATCGTCAATAATCAGATTGATGTTTTTAAGTCCCCAGTCATTTTCTGCAAGATCAACTATTTCAGTAACCCATTTTTCGTCAATATACGGTCCCACCTTATGCTCAAGCATCTGGTCGCCATAGGTGCAGACAAACGGATTTTTCCACCATGATGGAATTTCTGAAAATTTCGGCTTTTGAGGGGTATATTTGCCGTGCTCAATAAGCTTTTGTCTGAAAAGCGACACAGCCTGAAACTCATTCTCCGGGAAGGTTATTATAACCTGAGGAAGGCGGTAGACTTCGCCTTTCTTTATTACCTTGTTACCCCCGCAGCTTTCAACAAGAAACGAATAGTCTTCGTCCATTTTGCATATGCTTGTGTCCGGGATGTCCAAAAGTCCGAACGATACCCACGCATCGGGATTGCCTATGGAAAAGTTGAATGTTGCCGGAATAAAATAGCCTGTGAGGGAAATATCGGGCAAATGGTTAAAATAATCCATGTTGTCCCAGTTGTTGTTTCTTGGCTGTGAAGTAAATGCTCTGTCAAAGTCTGCAAGCTTAATTCCCGAATCTGCACTCTTAAACATCCGGGATTCATACACCGGGGTGTCTTCGTCAAAGCTTACGCCATACGACACCAATATGCTGTCCGGCAAAAATTCAAATATCATTTTTGCCTTTGCCGATTCATATGTGGCAACAGAGCCGGAGCTTTCAGAGAGCTTAAGCTCCGGTATGCAATTGTTTACAGATGCAGATGCCGGCAGAGTCAAAAACCGCTTGCCGCCAAGGAATATATCCACCTGATTACTGCCTGCTTCAAAGGAATATATTTTGTCTGACATAGTCTGTTCTCCTTTAAATTATATTAAAAATGATGTTGAAATATAGTGCTCTGCTGAACACCATGTTCTGTTGATGCCGCTTATAGGTTCATTTTCAAGCTCGTGGATTATGTCGGTTTTGCCACTCACATAATCATCGAGTACCTCCGAAACATATTCAAGACGCATAAGTATTCCGCCGAATCTAAGGTGCACAGCCTCAAAGCCGTTGCGCTTGTAGCTTGCAAAGCTTATGTCTTTAAAGATTTTATAGAATCTGCGGTAGAGCTTTGTAAGATACGGAATTTTAACGTCGGCTACCTCTTTTAAATAAGCCTTGTTGCCTTCTTTGTAGCTGCATCTGAGATTCAGATAGATATCCGCCTTTTCATGGCAGATTTCAAAGAAGGTTCTGTAGAAATTATAGTATTTGTGTTCCGGATATTTATCGAGGGTTTCTATGGATTTTGCGTAGGTTTCCCTCATCACCTTATAGTCAAAGTCATAATATACCGTGGGCAGAAGCACATCACCGTAAAACGCGCCGTTTCCGGCTTTAACGGCACCATCGTAGCCAAGAGCAAGGTCGGAGAGAGCATCGGTAAATTCCTTTGTGTCGCCTGTGAGCGCTTCGGCAACATCAAACACATCTTCATCGGTGCAGTCCTTGCCGAGATACGAATATTCAGAAAAAAGTGCAAGACCGCCAAAGCAGAGATTGTAGTTTGCTTCAACCCCCGAAGCACCCCACATTGTGGCAATAACGAATTTTATGCCTCTGTCGATGCAAACGTCGAGAGCCGGGCGCATTGTGTCGAAGGTGAAGCGCACATTCGGCACAAATCCATCCCAGGACCATACTCCGCCTCCGAAAATTATTTCACGGTTAAAAGGAACAAGGTCAGAGAGCTTTTTGTTGTAGTATTTATAATCCGTTTCGTAGTAATCCCAGAAAACAAGTCCAAGATCTTCCGGCACGGTGCTGAATGCCTTTTCCGGGATT
>JAZSOL010000106.1:0-1895 GCA_045536915.1 Clostridia bacterium | reverse complement strand
TGGCAATGTGCCGGACATACTGTCAGACGAACCGGCCGATTGTGATGGAGTATATTTTGAAGGCGGCAGGCTCTGTATATCCGGCATAAATGATACAATAGCGGTGTATGTATACGGTCACAGCACCGATGAAAATGATATAACTGTAAGCTATAGTGATGTTTATTCGCGGGATGAAGCATGGGACACATCCTCCGGAGGCAACGGTCTTGTGTTTGCATCTGCAGCTTATGCGAAGAATGACACAGGAGTTGTAATCAATTTACCGGAGCTGTCGGCAGGTTCATATATGGCAGATGTTGTTTTGACGGACGGAGGCTCAGAATCATTCTGCTTTATGGTTAGTCCTGAAAAGGTTTTAACTGCCGGAGCAATGAGCATGCCCGGATTTAAAAATGTTATACGTCTGTATGCCGGAATGGATGCGGAAGGTGCGGATCCAATTCACTCCTGTTACCTTGATCTTAACGATATATCAAAGGAAAAGGTGTCGGAGCTCCTTACAAAAAGCGGTGCCGGAGTGACAGGCTTTACCACGGCAACACTTCTTGCGGCATACCTTGAGAATGATATTTCAGATGATGAGTATAGCACCCTTTGCACCGGACTTGAGGCTCTTTCGCTGAATATATCCGGAATTGAGCTTATGCAGTACGATGCCGACAGAGCCAAAACAGGAGCCGCCATAATGAGCAAAGCCTGGACAAGCCTTGACGGAGTGCTTGAATCATGTTTTGAAAATGCCATACTCTACGGCATACATCATGTTAAAAACTTCAAAGAAGCGGATGTGTATCTGGCCGCTCTTGACGATACAAAATATCCTTCATCAAAATATAAATCGGAAATCTGCAAAGAGGTTGCCGGAAAACTTTATTCATCCTTGCCGGAGCTAAAAAAAGCTATTGATTCCTTCAAGCCGGATTCTTCAGGCGGAACGGGTGGCTCAGGCGGCGGAGGCGGCGGTTCTTCGTATAAACCTTCCGTGGTGTCACCCTACGGTGGCTCAGTAAGTGTTCCGCCGGCGCAAAATCCGCAAATTGTTCAGGCATATACCGATGTACCATCTGAACACTGGGCAGCTGAAGCTATCACATATCTTGGCGAAAAGGGAATTGTAAACGGTTTCCCCGATGGAAGCTTTGCTCCCGATGCAAACATTACCCGCGCAGAATTTACCAAAATAGTGTGTGTTGCATTTGACATTCCAATGGGTGAAGGCGAGGAGTTTTCAGATGTTGGTGCCAATAGCTGGTATGCAGACTATGTTGCAAGAGCATCGGCACACGGTATTATAAAGGGCTATGACGGAAAGTTTATGCCGGACAGCTTTATAAAACGTGAAGATGCATCACTTATTTTATTCAGAATTCTTGAAAAACAAAAAGCTTTTGATGATGATTATGACACCGGGTTCACGGACTATGACTACATATCATCATATGCAAAAGATGCTGTTATGAAGCTTTATGAAGCAGGCTTTATAAGCGGTATGGCGGATGGAAGCTTCTGCCCTGCAATGAATATGACCCGTGCTCAGTGTGCTCAGCTCGTGGCAAATGCATTAAGGAGGTAGTATTGTGAAAAAATTCATATGTTTTTTTCTTGCAGTATTTCTGACGGCAAACATCAGCACAGTACCGGCATTTGCCGGTGAAGCTTCTGCTGTTGAGTATAATACGGAAGCTGTTGCACTCTTTGAAGCAACAGGACTTCTTGAACACGGCAATTCCTTTGTGAATTCCGATGAAGCCTATATCAGCCGTGCAGAATTTTCGTCTCTTCTTGTGAGAATGCTTGGAATCGGCAATTCGCCTTCGGATTTGTCTGTTTATGCTACGGCATACAAAGATATTTCGCAAGACACACGGTATGCTCCCGATATACTTTTCTGC
>JAZSOL010000029.1:0-14137 GCA_045536915.1 Clostridia bacterium | reverse complement strand
TCATTTGGTTTGTCTTCCTAAGACCGCTTGGCCTCCGACTTTTGCGCCAATGCGGGACGTCGAGGACGCCGTCCCCTACGACACATCCACGTTGATTTCATTATCAAACAGAGCGATAAATCAAAATTCTTCAAGATGATTATGCAATAAAATTTGTATAAAATGCAAAATTAATACCTTTACAAATTTTTGGGGATATTATATAATAACAGTATCAAAAATTACAAGGAGAAGATGTGAATATGAAAAAAGTATTATCGTTTGTTTTGTGTATCATGATGTTTGCTATGTCGTTTAACATTATATCATTGGCAAACACAGAGGCGAATCCTGCCGCAGAAGTAATGACGAAAGAAGTGTTTGAAGCATCAAATGGTATCAGTATGCCATACAGACTGTATGTTCCTGCTGACTACAGCGATGATAAGGAATATTCTTTTCTTTTGTTTTTGCACGGTGCCGGTAACCGCGGAGCCGACAATGAAAGTCAGGTTTCTGTTAATACCGGACTTATCAACCGTATAATCAGCGGTGAAACCGTTCGAGCAAATGGAGAAATGATTGATTCTTCAAAGGAATTCATTATTGTTGCTCCTCAGTGCGCAAGTGAATTTCAATGGGTAGATACGTCCTGGTCGGTGCTTCCCGACCCATCATACAAGCTTGATGAAATACCGCAGAGTAAATATATGACAGCGGTTGTTGAGCTCATTGATGCTATGAAAGAAAAATACAATCTTAACTCAGCAAGAATGTATGCAACCGGACTTTCAATGGGTGGCTTTGGTACATGGGATCTTCTTATGCGTTATCCTGACCTTTTTGCAGCCGCAATTCCTATGGGCGGAGCAGGGGATACATCAAAAGCAGATGTTATCAAAAACACTCCCGTCTGGACTTTTCATCAGCTTCACGACCCTGTGGTTGCATCCGATGGAACTGTTGCAATGGTAAAAGCTCTTATTGAGGCAGGTGCAGAAGTTAAATTCACTCCATACTTTGACACAGTTCATAATGCATGGACTAAAGGCTATGCAGAACCAGAGCTTTTGCAGTGGCTTTATAACCACACAAAAGAAACCAAAAAGATTGCATTCGTTGGCGACAGTATTACATACGGCGCAGGAGTTACAAACCGTGATTCTGATGCTTTTGCTTCAATAATAAAAGCTGAGCAGGGCAATAAATATGAAATTGCCAACTTTGGTAAAAGCGCAACATCAGCGCTCAAAACTGCAAAGCAACCTTATGTTCTCACAGAAGAATACAAAAATTCTCTTGCTTTTGAGCCTGATATTCTCTTTATTATGTTTGGTACCAATGATATCAAATACGAAAACTGGGATGAAGGTAAGGATAGCTTTATAGGTGATTATGTTGATTTAATCAACAGCTACAAAATGATTAAACCGTCGCTCAAAGTATATGTTGGAATTCCTCCGAGAATCTTCAAGGAAAATGTGTTTGGTGAGCGTTCTCCTGCGATTCTTGAAAACGAAGGTATTCCGGCTGTGTATAAGGTAATTGAAGAAGTTGGTGCAACACCTGTGGATTTCTTCACGCCCACAATGGATTCACCGGAATATTTCCCGGATTTTCTGCATCCGGCAGAAGAAGGGAATAAGGTGTTTGCAAAAATCGTTTCTGATGTTATGTTTGCTGCAGAAGATGAAACTATAATCCCTGTTACCGACGGCGCAAGCGATTGGGCAAAAGGTGAAATAGCTCTTGCATATGCATCCGGAATAATGCCTGCAACTTTAATTGGAGGCTACACTGCCGACATCACAAGAAAAGAATTCTGTCAGATGGTTGCAAATATGCTTCCCGAAAACCTTGAAGCAACAAGAACGGCATCTTTTGAAGACTGCAGTGATGAATCTGTTAACTACGCATATTCGGTTGGTGTTGTAAACGGAATGTCGGAAAAAGAATTTGCCCCCGACCAAAATGCAACAAGAGAAGAAATGGCAGCAATGCTTTATCGTGCGTTTAAACTTGCTGCACCTGAGGCTGTTGCATCTGTTTCGGGTGAATATCCTGACTCAGAAAGCATTTCCGAATGGGCAAAAGAATCCGTTGATTTCCTCAACGAAAATAAAATCATGAACGGTGATGAAGCCGGCAGAATAAATCCGCAGGCAAACACAAGCCGTGAAGAAGCAATACTCCTTGTGTACCGCACATATTGTTCGGCATACTATTACGGAAAAGAATAACATAAAAACGCGGGTTGCAGCAAAATGATTTGCTGCAATCCGCGTTTTTGCAAATATTATTTATTTATCCATAAGTTCATCTCAACATCTGCTTTTTGCAAATCTGAAATTATCTTTATTCCCTGCGGACATTCGGTTTCGCATTTTCCGCATCCTATGCAGTTTTCAGGAAGGGAATTTGTGTTGGCTGTTTCGCGCCACTGATTTTTAGCGCTTCCGCCTTCTCCGAATATGCTATACATATTCCATGCATTAAATATCTTGGGAATGTTTACTCCGTTGGGACATGGCATGCAGTATCCGCATTGTGTGCATCCGTTTTTAACACTTTCTTTGAGCATTTTAGCCACAGTGTCAATTGCATTTTTATCGTTTTCAGTAAGAGGTATGTAGTTGTTGAAAGTATCAAGATTGTCTAAAAGCATTTCATAGTTCGACATTCCGCTTAAAATCACTTTGATGTTTTCCTTATCTGCCAGAAATCTCATTGCCCACGATGCAATTGATTTGTCGGGGCGCTCTTTCTTGAAAACATCCTCAAATCTGTCCGGAAGCTTGGCTAAAAGTCCGCCTTTAACAGGCTCCATAATAACAAGCCCAATTCCTTTTGATTTTGCAAGCTCATATCCGCGTAGCCCGGCTTGCAGCTGCGTATCCATATAGTTTAACTGTATTTGGCAAAAATCCCAGCTGAAATAGTTTAAAATTTCTTCAAACACCTGGTATCTGTCGTGAAACGAAAAGCCAAGATATTTGATTTTACCTTCTTTTTTCTTTTGCACAACAAAATCTAAAATATCATTTTTTAAAATCTTTTCTTTCCATTTTTTTTCGTCGAGTGTATGAAGCAAATAAAAATCAAAATAATCCACACCGCATTTTTTCAACTGTTCATCGAAAATCTCTTCGGCTTTTTCTCTTGAAGTTATAAGCCACGACGGAAGCTTGTCTGCAATATAATAACTTTCTCTCGAATATTTTGAAAGAGCCTTTCCAACAATAATTTCACTTTCTCCTGCGCAATATCCGTATGCGGTATCAAAATATCTGATACCGTTTGAGTATGCTTTATCAATAATATCTTCACATTTTTCATAATTCATTGTTCCGTCTTCATTGCGTGGCATACGCATAGAACCAAATCCGAGCATCGGAACACTTATCCCAAGATTTTCAAATACGCCTTCTTTCATTCATATCAATCCCTTCACTTTATTCTATTTAATTGTATAATAAAACAGCAAAAAAATCAAGAGTAAAATTTTGATTTAGCGGTGAGTTGGAAACCTAAATTTGTGTTGCGGTATTGTAGAGGACGCTGTCCCCTACGATACAACCACGTTGATTTCGTTATCAAACAGAGCGATAAATCAAAATTTGAATAGTTGATTTAATCAGGATTATGTGTTATAATAATAAAAAATACAAAAAGGAGCGTGTTTTAATGTCAACACTATTCGTAAGATTTCCGGAAGGTCTTGCAAAAGCTCTCACATTCAGCTATGATGATGGCGTTGAAACCGATATCAGGTTTATGGAGATACTCGATAAATATGGTATGAAGGGAACGTTTAATATTAATTCCGGTTGCTTTGCGCCGGAGGGGACTGTGTATCCCAAGGGAAAAGTGAGTCGCAGAATGAGTAAATCAGAATGCTTTAAGCTTTATAACAATACAGCTCACGAGGTTGCAATCCACGCCTATTCTCATCCGTTTCTCGAGCAGCTTCCTCCTGCACTTGCAACAAAGGAAATTGTGGACGACAGAAAAAATCTTGAAGAAATGTTTTCCAAAATAATCCGCGGTGGTGCATATCCGTTTGGAACTCATAGCGATATGGTGGTGGATATCTTAAAAAATTCCGGAATAGTTTATTGCCGTACAACAAAAACAACTCATTCGTTTGCACTTCCCACCGACTGGCTCAGGCTCAATCCCACATGTCACCACAATGATGAAAGATTAAACGAGCTTGCCGATAAATTCCTTGAACCAGCACAGTTGAACCGTGCATCAAAGCTTTTCTATGTGTGGGGTCATACCTATGAATTTGACGGTTTGGATAATTGGTATGTTATAGAGGATTTCTGCGAAAAGATGGGAAATAAGGATGATATATGGTATTGCACCAATATTGAGCTTTATGACTATATAAAAGCATTTGAAAGTCTTGAATTTTCATATGAAATGAAAATGGTGCATAATCCGTCTGCAAAAAAAGTCTGGTTTGATTACGATAATATTTCTTATGTTGTTGATGCAGGAGAAACAAAAATCTTGCAAAATAAATAATGTCTTTTTTGGAGGAAGTGTATGAATATAATAATACCGTCAAATATTCTTGCTGTGCTTGATGTTCTGCGCAATAGCGGATTTGAAGGATACCTTGTTGGCGGTTGTGTACGGGATGCGGCAATGGGTAAGCATGCCCATGATTTTGATATCACAACCAATGCATTGCCCGATGAAATAATTAAATGCTTTTCAGGCTACCGCATCATTGAAACCGGACTAAAGCACGGAACGGTAACGGTTGTTTCGGATGGCGAAAACGTTGAAATAACAACATACCGCATAGACGGTGCATATGTTGATAACCGTCGCCCTGAAAGTGTTTCGTTCACATCGCTGATAGATGAAGACCTTTCAAGACGTGATTTCACAGTTAATGCAATGGCATATAACCCATATGACGGATATGTTGATATTTTTGGTGGAATAAATGACCTTAAAGCTAAAGTCATAAAGTGCGTAGGAAATCCTGATAAACGTTTCGGCGAAGACGGATTGCGCATTATGAGAGCAATGAGATTTGCTTCTGTTCTTGATTTTGAAATTCATAAAGAAACATCCGAATCAATTCACCGCAACAAATTGCTTTTGAAAAATATCTCATCGGAGAGGATATATGTTGAACTGAAAAAATTGATTTGCGGAATAAAGGCCATTGATGTTCTTGAAGAATACTATGATGTTATGTGCGTTATTTTTCCGGTGCTTGAGCATAAAAAAGATTTATATTTCCAAAACATCAGACAGCTCAAAAATCTTGAAAATGACTATGTTGTGCGCCTTGCATGTATTCTTAATAATTTTGAACAATCTCAAGTCCGTGACTTTATGAAACAACTTAAGCCGGATAACGATACGCTAAAAAAAGTGCTCACACTAACATCTTATTCGCAATCGGAACTTAAATCAGATGGAATTTCAATAAGATATCTTATGAGTTCGGTTTCCGATGAATTAATACGCAAAATTGCCGCGCTGAAACGTTGCTTTGAACCGGATTTTAAATATAATGCATATATGGACGCCTACACCGTAGAGTTATCCGAAAATCCCTGTGTGAGTATAAAACAGCTTGCTGTAAACGGAAATGACCTTATCAAATACGGTGTTGCCCCCGGGCGCAATCTCGGCGAAACAATGGAAAAAATTTTAAGCGCAGTAATAGAAAACAAATGCGAAAACACAAAAGAAAGTATATTCTCGTTTTTGAATATATCTGATGAAACAGATAATGTTCTCAATTGATGAAACATTTGTCTGTTTGAGGTGATATTATCATAAAATAAAGAGTTTTTTCAGGGGCGGATGGCGTTTGTGAAAAAGTTTACACATCTGATGACAAGGTGTGTACGGTTTAATAAATTTTAAAAAATAATTATTTTACATATTGACTTTATAATAAATTTGTGATAACATTCAGCATATAGTATCGGTTTTTCGTTAAAATTCAGATATGTTGTCTGTGCAGTGCGGAAAATTCGATATTAAAAATTTAATATATTCACACAGAGTGTTGGTTATGCCGTAAAAGCAGACTGCAAGGCATAATCAGTGGAAAGGGAATGGGGTGAGAATCCCCTGCGGTTAACTGTCGGTGTGTGCATTGAAGTTTTTGTATCCATTATCAAAAAATAATCATTAGGAAACTGAGAAGGCAGGATGCAAAAATGCAGACTTTTAAGTCTATATGGTGCGAGTCACAAGACCTGCTTTGATGTTATCCCGTAAGTGCTTCAGAAGCATAGGGGTAGTGTTTTTGTTTGCGCCTGTCTTTATGATAAGAACTAAGTGTTTTGCGCAAACAAATTGTGATTCATCACAGAAAAACTCAGCTGTGGTAATTTTTCAAAGAAAAATTGCCGCAGTTTTTTTTTATTGTCTGCGGCAGACGTCGCAAGATAATCCGAACTTGCCTAAAACTTTGAGTTTTTCTTGGATTTTGAGTGTGTTTGGATACTGACGTTAAAAACGGGGGGTGAAAATATAGCAGACAAATTGTATATGTCACAAAAAGCAAGAAATATTTAAAAAACACACCAAAACGAAAGGATTAATCAAGATGAAAAAAATATTCAGAAATTCAGTGTCGATATTATTGATACTTGCAATGTTTATGTTGCTTTTACCTGTGTGGGTATTTGCTTTGGAAGATAGTTTTGAAGAAGAATATGAATTGAGAATTCTCACCTTTGAAGATGAGGGGAATGATAACTACTGGTCAAGTCTGATTGATGAGCAGTATGGCGGAAAGATGCTTTATGGTGAGAACTGGGCAGGTGTTTATTCGCAGGAAGAAGCCTATAAATGGCATGATTCCGGACATACAGAGCTTTCACATACCATTCCTTATAACTATGGCGCGTATAATTACTGGGGCGGAGGTCATGCGATTTCCAATTATGCTTCCACAGACTTTGAATACTATGGGGATTCTATGTCTCAGTTGACTGTTTTTTCGGATGATGAATGGGAGGAAGGTGTTCTGGAAAGAACCGGTGGCGGCAATAATGATTCCGATAATTTTGTGGTTCATTTTGGATATATGGATGGTTCCGGATTTAACGGTACAGAAAATCTCTCTGCATTGTCATTTGCAGACGGGAAAGCACGTGTTATCGACCATATGTATGTCAACAACACAGCATATTTCATTAATTGTGTTGTTTTTGGCGATGAATTTACACGCCCTATGGAAGAAGATGACTGGGCGAAAATTGTTGCAACCGGCTATAACGGTGATTCGGTTACGGGTACTGCTGAATTCTATCTTGCAGAGGGATATGATTTTATTTTAAAATGGACTCCATGGGATCTTTCAGCACTTGGCAAAGTAACGAGCGTGGAATTTAACATTGAAAGCTCTGTATATGGCGACTTCGGAATGTCCTTGCCTGCATATTTTGCTTATGATGATGTGGCTGTTCGTTTTGAAAGAACTTCGGTAAACAATATATATGTATCGGAATCGGAAACAGTAAATACATATGATTACTGCTATTTCGTAAATGCATCTGACATTGTATCAGGAAAAGCAATTATTGCTTTGTATTCAGGTGAAAAAATTGCCGGAATTGATGTTCAGAACATAAAAAGCGGCGATAATGATATATTCGGAAGCGTTGTTGCAAGTAAAAAACCAAACCGCTATAAAATAATGATATGGAATGGATTAGACAATCCAACACCTTTGTGCAATGCAGTTGAAGACAAGATAAACTAAAAGGATGATGCGAAAATGAATTTTAAAAGATTAATCAGAGGTATTATGTCAATATTCATTGCAGTAATAATGATTGTATCTGATGTGTCGGCAGGGGTTTATGCTGACGATAATGAAAATGAACTTACAGAAATCTCAAAATACAATTTAAATGTTTATGTTCCGAAAAACACCGTTGGAAGTATGAATTTTTATCTTACTGCGGGTTTTGATGAAGATAATTATGATTTTTTCAATGAAGAAGATGTGATTTCTTATGATGTGGATTTCGATACGGATTCTAAATATGATATTTACAAAATGTCTGTCTGCGAAGGAACATATTCTTTCCGTGCAACCGATAGTGATGGAAAAAGCATGGGTGGAGGTGTTATAAAAGTTCCTGACGAAGAGATTGTTGACAACGAAGATGGTGACAGTTATGTGGTGAAGGCATATCTTCGCCTTTCAAAAACATATATTACAAACAAATATGATGATGAAAAAGCATCTGCAGAAGATTTTTCGGTTGTATTGTTTAATAAGTACGGCACAGTCACACCGGGAGATGCTTATGTTGATGAAAAAGGTTATTCTTGTTACCCTGCTTTGATTTATGCGAACGGAAATGCACTTTTATATTATGTTACGGCTGCTCCGTCAGAGGCATATGCTGATTTACATGGTTTGAAAGAAGAACGAAACAGCAATATAGCCGTTTTTAAAAGTGATAAGATACAAAGTTTCAAACTGACACTTTTATCAAAAACTCCATTTACGATTATTGCTCCGGCAGATGCAGAAGTGTTTATGTATGACCAGATTCTCAATTTTAACGCAGTTAAAATTGAGCCTGTGAACATTACGGATAATGAAGACGGAACATGTGGTTTTGAGTTTGAATCTGCCGGGAGCAGTTATCGTGTATCAATGGAGGGGGAACGTACGCAGGCGGGGTATATTTCTCAGGATGCAGATGAAGCAACACTGAATATTGTTTTTCCCGACGGTAAAGCAGATGAGCAAACAGATGAATGGATTGGAAGAAAAGAAAGCGGTGTTCTTCTTAACATCAACGAACGAAACAAGCTTTCTCTTGAAGCAGGAGAAAGCTATAAGGTACGCGCATACCGTGCCCCGTGGCAAATTACAAATAGCGATACTGATAACATTATGATAGAACCTGATTTTCATTTCAACATTCTGTCAGGTAGTGATGTAATAGATATTGAGCAGACCGACGGCGGAAATGCATGTGGAAATTGGGCAGAAGTCACAGCTAAAAACAGTGGCGTTGCTATTGTTGAAGTGAGCTACGATGCAATAGATGTGGCATGGAACAATAAATCAGAGTTGTATGGTGCAACAAATCCGAGACGTACAGGCGTTTTTGCGGTCACGGTAGGCGAAAACTACGGAGATGTTTCGGGAATTGATGTAGATGCAGAATATTATACGCACTATTTTACCGGAAACAGCGGAGTTGTGGAAGTTTCTCCTGAGGGTGAGGATGTTAGCGTTGCAGTTGCAAATGTTCGGGAGGGGCTTCTTGGCACCTGGGAAAATATAGCTTGTAATGAGGGTTTGTTTGAAGTACCGCTTTTAAATGGAAATAATGTTTTAAAAATCACATCCGACGGAATATGCGACTACAGAGTAATCCGCGCATCGCAACTTGAAAGCGTTATCACAAACAAAACAAATGCGCACCGTACAGAGACGGTTTGCCCCGGCGATGAACTTACAATAGGTTTTAAAGGATTATTCCAGTGGATTCCTAAGTTTTCGGGGATATATAATCCGAGCAGATTATATGCAGTTTATAATCAGGGAGATAATACTATAGAAAGTGTAAGGAGTCAATATGCTCTTCCCGAAACAACTATGGATATAAAAGTTCCCGAAAATGCAACAGATAGTATCATATTAAGCGAAGGAAGACTCACCGGAAACAGCCTGGGTTCTGTATGGTCAGCGCACCGTCAGCTTACCGATGCCGGTGTGCCTGCAAACTTTAATGCATCAAATCTTCCGCTTGAAGATCTTGCTTTGCCTGATTTGATAATTCCGGTTTCAGAGGCTTTGGATGATTCCGCAAAAGACGAACCGGAAGATACTGAAAATGATGACGATGATTCAATAACGAACGATGGTGGCGGAGGTTACTATGAGCCTGAAAGTGATGATATTGATGTGTCAAATCTGAAATTTGACATTACGGATAGTGAAGCAGATGGGTATGTAACCATAAGCTTTACCGACAACGGCATGCGTAAATCCGGGGAAAACAGAGTTACATATAAAACCCCTCTCGGGAAAATTATAAAGGCTGCAAAAGTTCCTTTCAAAACTGATGATACTGTTGCTTCTGTAACCTTAAGGCTTTTAAAAGCACTTGATATAAAAGCAACATACACAGGGAAAACCACCAATAATTTCTATCTTTCATCAATCGGAAATTTCACTTTAAACGGAAAATATTATTCGTCATTCGGTGAGTTTGATGCAGGTGCTGCATCCGGTTGGATGGTAAAGCATAATAATTGGTTTATCAATATGGGTGCATCTGAATTTACGGTTGAAGACGGCGATATTGTGGAATGGCTTTATACATGCCGTCTTGGTGCAGATATTGGGTGCGACTGGGCAAATCCGAGTGCAGAGATTACAGATATTAAGTTCAAATCAAACTACGGCACACTTTCGCCTGATTTCAACAAAACTGTTACGGAATACACATATTACGTTTCTTCTTCCGTAAATTCAATTTGCCTTCAGGCTGATCCGGAAAATTATTGGGCGAAAGTTACCTATGAATCCGCCGGAAAAATGTATAAGGCTATGGAGCCTGTTCCGGTATCTGACGGCACGGTTATAACTATTGAAAGCTTCTTTGCTGAGTATATGGGATATACACCAACCAATACAGACAGTGTAAAAATAACAATCAGAAAAAATCCGGGTGGTTCAAAAGGCGGTTCAGGTTCTTCTGTTAAGAATGAAGCGGTAAATGAAACGGAAAAAGAAACCAAAGCAGAAGAAGTAAATAAACAAAACGAAATTCAACAAAAGCCTCAATTTTCAGAAACAACATTTGCCGATATCTGTAAAAGCGACTGGCATTATGAATATGTAAAGTATGTGTATGAAAACAATCTTATTCATGGAACCGATAACGGGTTTGAGCCTGAAAGCAAAATGTCGAGAGCTATGCTCGTAACTGTTCTTCACACAATGGCAAAACCCGAATATGAAGAAAACACCCATAGCTTTGATGATGTTCCCGATAGTGAGTGGTACACCGATGCAGTTTCATGGGCGGCAGAAAACAACATCGTAAGTGGTGTAAGTTCAACTGAATTTGCACCTGATGAGGATATTACACGTGAACAAATGGCGCTTATTATCTATCGTTATGCAAAAATGAAAGGATATGATGTGAGCAAAGTTTCCAATCTTGAAAACTTCACAGATGCAAAGAATATAAGCGATTGGGCACTTGATGCAATTAAATGGGCAAACAAAGCTGAGCTTATAAATGGCACAAGTGAAACCACGCTTTCACCAAAGGAAGCAGTAACACGCGCTCAGGTTGCGGCGATTCTCATGCGTTTTTGTGAGAATATTGTAAAATAACAATTTGCGGTAAACAGCGAACAGTCCAACAAAACTGACTGCTCGCTTCCACCGTTTTTTAAGGAGTTTAAAAATGAAGAGAATTATATCAGTGTTTTTAATGATGATAATGATTTCGGTAGGTTCGGCAACAGCTTTTGCTGTGGGAAATTATGATATAAACAAAATCGTGGCTGATACCGCATCCTACATATATAAAACCGTCAAACAGCCGCAGGTAGGTTCTATCGGCGGTGAATGGGCAGTTTTGGGCCTTGCACGAAGCGGTATGGAAATTCCCGATGAATATTATCAGAATTATTATGAGAGTGTGGAAGATTATGTTAAAGAACGGGGTGGCAATCTTCACGACAAAAAATATACAGAATATTCAAGACTTATTGCTGCACTAACTTCAATAGGCAAAAATCCCGGGGATGTTGCCGGATATAATCTTCTGACTCCTCTTGGGGATTACGAAAAGACAATCTGGCAGGGGATGAACGGTCCGGTTTGGGCGCTTATCGCTCTCGACAGCGGAAACTACGATATACCCGATAATCCTGATGCAAAGGTTCAGGCAACAAGAGAAATGTATGTTGAAAGAATACTTGATTGTCAGCTTCCCGATGGTGGATGGTCGCTCTTTGGAGGAACCGGGTCGGCAGAATCAGGTGATAATATATCCGACCCCGACATAACGGCAATGGCACTTCAGGCACTTTCAAAATATCAGGATAACGAGCGGGTAAAAAATGCAATAAAGACAGCACTTGACACAATGAGCGAAAGTCAGGATAACAAAGGCGGATTTTCAAGCTTTGGAACAGCAAATTCGGAAAGCTGTGTGCAAATGCTTGTGGCATTATGTGAGCTTGGTATCCCCATTGATGATACACGCTTTGTTAAAAACGGTTATACTATATTGGATAACCTGATGAACTACTATAATGCCGGAAACGGATTTATGCATACAGACAGCGGAAATGGTTCTAATCTTATGGCAACTGAGCAGGCATTCTACGGAATTGTTGCGGTTAAAAGAGCAACAAACGGCGAAAACAGTCTTTACAGAATGTCTGATGCGATTTCTTTTACAGAAAGCTCAGGCCTTATTGACGGTTTGAAAGATAAAAATGCTGATGTAAAGAAAATGAATATAATAAATCCGGGTAAGACATTTGCAGATACTATAGGTCATAAAGATAAAACAGCCATTGAAGCATTGGCATCAAGAGGAATTATAAACGGCAAGTCAGAAAATAGTTTTGAACCAAACAGTACAATGACAAGAGCTGAATTTGCAACTATTATTGCAAGAGGTTTTGGACTTTCCCAAAAGAGCAATGCAATTTTCAAAGATGTAACAGCAAATGATTGGTTTTATAACTATGTGGGTACTGCATACGCTTACGGAATTATAAAAGGTGTATCTGAAAATGAATTTAACCCTAACGGTACAATAACCCGTGAAGAAGCGGCAGTAATGGTTACAAGAGCCGCCAAACTATGCGGTATGGATATTGAAATGGATACTGTTGCAGTCCGTGATGTTCTTGCACAGTTCCTGGATTATGTAAAAGCATCTGATTGGGCGCAAAGCTCCCTTGCTTTTTGTTATAAT
This sequence comes from Clostridia bacterium, assembly GCA_045536915.1. Taxonomy (GTDB): domain Bacteria; phylum Bacillota; class Clostridia; order UMGS1810; family UMGS1810; genus RGIG1828. Next base: position 1,187 of record JAZSOL010000029.1, on the reverse strand, counting down.
AAAAAAATTCTTGATAACAGCGTTATGGATATAAAGCCTAAAGAAGCGGTTACAAGAGCGGAAATAGCAACTATGCTTTATAATATGCTTTTTTCTGCAAATCTCATGTGAGGAGGAAGCAAATGAAAAAACATAAAAACAAAATAATAACAGGTGTTGTCGTTTTAATTGTATTATTCTTTGCTTTTTGGTATGGCGGTGATGCACCGGGACTTCGCGGCTGGAAACCGGAAATCGAAGAAAAAGCAACGGTAATTCAAAATGATGAACCAACAAAAGAAGAATTTGCAAAGGCTGAAAATACAACCGGCGATATTCCTGTTAAAAAAGAAAATGCACCTGCCACAGAAGAGAATAAACCGCAAAAAAAAGATGAAACACCTATGACTTTGGCTGAAAAGCTTGCTGAAAATCAGGTTGATTCCGATATTGCACCAACTTCCGAAGAAACTGTGCCTGTGCAATCCGCTGAAATCGTGAAAAGTAATGAAGAGCATCCTGAGGAACAGGCAATGATTATAAATGAGGATACGGGAAAAGATAAATATTTAACCGATCCGATTCCCGAAGGAAAACCCGTACCTGTTGAACCTGAAAATTCGGTGATCACAGATAAAGAGCTCAATTGTACCTTATCTGTCAGATGCGACACGGTTTTTGAAAATATCGGATGGCTTGATAGCGAAAAGGTTGAAATTATACCGAAAGATGGGGTTATATTTGAAAAAAAAACAGTTACCTTCTACGAGGGGGAAAGTGTATTTAATCTATTACTTCGTGAAATGAAGAAAAATAAAATACACATGGAGTTTGAAAACATACCCATATATAACAGTGCATATATTGAGGGCATAGCAAATCTTTATGAATTCGACTGTGGTGAACTTTCGGGGTGGATGTATAAAGTAAATGATTGGTTTCCAAATTACGGATGTTCCCGATATCAGCTTAAACCTGGCGACAGGGTTGAATGGGTGTATACCTGCAATCTGGGCATTGATGTTGGAGGATATTATTCTGCAAAGTCAAACAGATAGTTTTCGGGCAGGTTAAAAACGAAACCTATGCAGATGCTGGATTTTTAACGTGCGAATAAATTTTGATTTGTCGCTCTGTTTGATAATGAAATCAACGTGGATATGTCGTAGGGGACGGCGTCCTCGACGTCCCCAAACCCCGATGAAACG
>JAZSOL010000149.1:0-2649 GCA_045536915.1 Clostridia bacterium | reverse complement strand
GTTTCAGGTGGAGGTTTTTATAATTCTTTTCTCATATAACTCGGCTTGAACTCTGCATACCCGTGTTTCGGATAAAATTGCCAAGATTCATAAAAATGCTCTTTGCTGCCGAGGTGAACGATAACCGCCTTTTTGCCTATGGCTTTCAGATGGTCTTCTGCCGTCTTTAAAAGAGCAGTACCGATACCCTGATGCTTAAGATTATACTTTACAAAAAGTCTGTGAAGCACAACATCATCGCTATTATCTATGGAGCTGTAACCCACGCTGCCAATAACTCTTTTACTGTCATCAAGGGCAATCCAAAACATATTGCCCTTGTCAAAATAGTTTTTCTTGATATCAAGCAAATCCTCATTAAGCCCCGGAACTCTGCCGAGGGCGTTTTTTGCTTCAAGTATCATAAATATGAGGTCGTCACGGTATTTGGGCTCAAATTTGATTATTTGCATATCATTTCACCTCAATAGCTATAAACGGAACGGTCATTTCTTCCTCTGTAAGTCCTGCATGAACACCGATAAAGCTTCTTTCTTCACGTTCAATAAATAGCGATTTATCACCTGTTGCCACAGCAAGAAAATCGCCCACAAAATCATAGGCTCTCGGATGCGGTTTACCAAATCCAAAAATATTTTCTGCAAACACTTCTTCTCTTGTCATAAGTTTGAAATCATTTCCGAAATTCTTGTTGAACTCAGTCTTGAATTTCTCCAACATACCGTCTTTAACAAAAAGGCTCATAGCTCTGCTCGGCTCAATTGAAGGTGGAATTTTCAGCATTGCGGAAATCTCCGGATAATACTCAAGATATTCATTTTTGCTGTCACACAGTCCGTGGTCGGCGGTGATGATAACAAGGGAATTTTTAAGACGGCTGCAAAGCTTTTCAACCTCTTTGTTAATTAACGAAATCTGTTTATGTGTCTGTTGACTTTTTACACCGTAATAGTGCATTTCCGTATCAGGTTGATGCCAATAAGAATATATGTATTTTTTCTGCTTTTTTCTTGACAAACGTTTTACTGTTTTGCAAATAGCACTCACACTTTTTGAATGGTATTTTGAAAATGGTGAAACACAGTAAGCAGCACCTTTACCGTTTATTTCTTCAATACGTTCAAAAATATTTTTGCGGGGAATATATCTCAGAGCAACATTATAATCTGCCGCAGATTTTCCGTTTCTTTGTAATGTGTTACGGAAAACGGCAACATTTTCGCCTAACTCTTCAAAATACAAATCCCAACCAAGCCAAGCTGTTTCAATTGGAGAATAGCCGCTTTCAATTGTAGTTGTGGCTGCAACTGTTGTTGAGGGAAAAACAGATGAAATCGGGCAGACAAAATTCCGCCTTAAAAAATCGTTTTCATTCAGATGTTCATTTATTGCCGAAACACCCATACCGTCAAAAAGCATTACTATAACATTTTTGTAGTTTTTGCTCAGCAATTCATCAAACTCAGGTAAGGTCTTATGCTCACAATCATTAACACCGAAATATTTCAGCACCGACGAAGCAACAGACAGTATGCTTCTGTCATAATCAGGATATTTAATCATTACACATTCTCCTATAAAAAATAAGCACCTCCGCAAAACTACGGAGATGCCTGTAAGTTCAGAAAGATATTTTACATCAATCGCAAACGGACAAAACGGCTCTCCAAGTCATAGCTTTAAGATTCATCATCATTTCGTCCACCTGCCTTTTAAATCAGTTTTTATCAGTATAGCACTGAGGGTGGTAAATGTCAAGGCTTAAGTCCTTGACTTATAAATAATAATGTAATATAATATCTAATTAATATAAGACTGTTATGCTCAATTATATAAAATAGAAATGAGGTAGAAATTATGAAACCTGCAACAAAATGTATCCACTCAGGTTATGCACCCAAAAACGGTGAGCCCAGACAGCTCCCTATCTGCCAGAGCACAACCTACAAATATGACTCAAGCGTTGAAATGGGCAAGCTCTTCGACCTTGAAGCTTCGGGTTATTTCTATACCCGTCTTCAGAATCCTACCAATGACGCTGTTGCTGCAAAAATCGCTGACCTTGAAGGCGGTGTTGCTGCAGTGCTCACTTCATCAGGTCAGGCGGCAAACTTCTTTGCAATTTTCAACATCTGCCACGCAGGTGACCACGTTGTTTGCTCAAGTGCAATTTACGGCGGTACATTCAACCTTTTCAACGTAACACTGAAAAAGCTCGGCATTGACTTTACCTTCGTTGCGCCCGATTGCACAGAAGAGGAGCTTAACGCTGCTTACAAAGAGAACACAAAGGCAGTTTTCGGCGAAACACTCAGTAACCCCTCACTTCAGGTGCTTGACATCGAAATGTTCGCTAAGGCTGCTCATTCTCACGGTGTACCCCTTATTGTTGACAACACTTTCCCCACACCTATCAATCTCCGTCCCTTCGAGTTCGGTGCAGATATCGTAACTCACTCCACAACAAAGTACATGGACGGCCACGCAACTCAGGTTGGCGGTTGCGTTGTTGACAGCGGTAACTTCGACTGGACACAGAACGATAAGTTTCCCGGCCTTACAACTCCCGACGATTCATACCACGGTATCACCTATGTTGAACGCTTCGGCAAGGGCGCATACATAACAAAGTGTGTTGTTCAGCTTATG
>JAZSOL010000212.1:0-8454 GCA_045536915.1 Clostridia bacterium | reverse complement strand
TCTTTTGGTTAGTTTTTTTACTGAACATATTAAAATTATACCACAAAATGGCTGATTCCGCTATGGTTTCAGCTATTTTTGTGCACAAAAAAATCGAGAATTTTCATCCTCGATTTTTAAGTGACTTTTTTTACAGTCCCTACTCACCTTTCATCAAGGTTTCGGGATGTCGGGGACGCCATCCCCTACGATGGCAAAACGCATTTTATTGCGCATATTATTCGGGCTGATGTGGGCATCAGCCCCTACAGTGTTTCTGCTTAAGCTTCATATTTCACATTTTGAGTTTCACATTTTTCAGGAGTGATTTTGATTTAGCAGGATTGTAACACAGAACATATTACGCCAGAATGTAGTGCAACGTAACATCTAAAACCTTACGTTTAATGTGTAGGGCACAGCCTTCAGGATGTGCCGGAAATGGTTCGTCGGAAACCGCCGAACCCTACGATGATCAAATTTTAAATGTTACAAAGTAGTAGGGGCTGATGCCCACATCAGCCCGTGTAGTTTCGCACATTTCGGGCTGATGTGGGCATCAGCCCCTACGATGCAAAACGCATTATGTTGCGCATGACGGAGTAATATTTAAGGGGTATCTGTTTGATGAAAAAGCTGTATTTACACATTAGTTGGTGACAGGAATATTATGTATAAATTCAACCGGTTTGCACATAATATTCCTAAAGGGAGGCGCATGCCACTGAATATAAATGCTAAGGAAATATGGCTCACTTACTTTAATAAGGTTTTGTTTGAAAAAGGGCTGATTACCGAAAAAGAGAAAAATAAAATGGCAAACCTTATATATAAAGAATGCCATAGTTCAAATAACAGAAAGAAATGTTAAATCCCTCAGAGAACGGAAAGGTTCCTTGAGGGATTTTGCTATTCTTCGTCACTTAGTTCAATATCATCAAAAATGATTTTAAGATAATCTCGACGACCGTATAGAATACGGTAGATTGAAACATATTCATCATCAGCTTTGTAGAATACAAGATAATTTCCACTGACAATAAACCGATAATCTGTCTCAAAAGGCACTTTGGTCGACAACAATGGTCCCATATGGGGAGTGGTCGCCAAACGGGTGTAATCTTCGATAATACGCTTGATAACATTATTTGCCGCAATGGGATTCGACAAATCATTTTCGATATAAGACTTAATTTCTTTTAAATCGTTTAATGCAGTTGGGGTAACTCGTATTTTCATCATTATATCCCCAAAGCAGCTTTTACATCGTCATTAGATAACCATCCGTTTTCTTTTGCTGATTTTTCGCCTTCAGCAAGTTTTCCCATAAGTTTAATGATTGCTTTAGTCTTTTCATATTCTTCCATATCTACAATAGCATAACGTCCTCTACCGTTCTTAGTAAGAAATACCGGCTCTTCAAACGAAATTTCTTTTAATACCTCTGCATAGTTTCTTAAATCTGAAACAGGTCGGATATTTGGCATATAAAAACCTCCTTTAATATCTGTTGTAATTATTGTATCATAATTTTAAGTAAAATACAACAACAAAATTAAATTATTTCAAAAAAAGTTACGCATAGCTTTATATGCTCAACAAACCTTGAAAGAAAAAACAAATATGAGCTTAATTTCTTATTTAACCTTCTGAGCGGAAGACATCCCACGTATTTTATGTACGCCTTATCATCAATTGATACGACATTTCTTCCCGGATAATAGCCTTATGTCACATCAACAATATGATATCCTAATCAATCACCCATCCGATTATAGCTATTATAATACCAATAAAAATACCTGCTGCAGGAACTATTTTTTGCCAGATAAGTGCATCTCTCTCTTTTTTCTTTTCCTCTCGGATATTTTTGTTTCTGATTTCCACAAGCGATGGCAGAGCACTATTGATAATTTTATAATATCCCTGCAATTCTTCAACCACTAAAGGATATTCCTCAACAGCTGTTTCCTCATCTTTAATACTGTTATACCGCTTTTCTGTCCGCAACGCTGAAATAACTTCTGAAACTTCTTCAACCCTCGGACGAATAGTTGAATAGTACGAAGGAATAGCCTGATTAATCTCATCAACTGTATATTCCTGCAAAGTATCAACAATTTTTATCCGATAATTTATTGTCAACATATCGCATATATCAAACAAAGCTCTTCGAAGATGACTGCGAAGCTTTGTTGCTTCATCAAATGCACTTTTACTTTTATATTCACTTGTTTTCTCAATACCTGCTATTCTCATCATATGGTCTAATGCAGCTCTGAACTCATTTAACGGCTGCAGGTTTGTTTTAAGTTCAGGATCTGTTTCTTCACACAGAGCATATAATGATTTAATTGTATTGTATAGACTGATTATCTTATCCCAATTAATCAATTTTTCAACCCGACTCATATTTTTACGGCAATTTCCTTTTTAACGCATCAGACCGATATTTTTCAACTTCTTCGTCAGTACGATACATACCATTACCGATTCTTATGCCACCTGTAAATTTTCTTTTTTTATTAACTTCCTTCACAATCGGTGTAATCTCACCAATCGCAGGAAAGTCGGTAAATAACATTTGTTTATGTTTAATCATCATTTCAACTCCTACAAATAATCAATCTATAAAACACTTATATAGTATAGCACACTTCAAAGTATATGTCAATATTTCATCCTTAAGATTCAACATTATCTGCATAAATTCAATGTTCACATACCCTTAATTAGTCTTTGTTTTAAAATATTAATTATGCTTTATATATTATATTCATATTATAAATGGTATGACGCCTTTTAATCATATACACATTATTTAAGCATAGCTTTATATGCTCAACAAACCTTGAAAGAAAGAACAAATATGAGCTTAATTTCTTAGCAATGCGGATAAAATATGGTTTCATAAATGAATTTCAAGACAAAAATTGCTCATAGCATTTTTTATAGTTATCATATTGATGATACTATTCCCCATAAAAGCACAATAGCCGCCTCTGCCAAGGTCGGCTATTGTAATATTTAGTCGTATTTAGGCATAACCGTTTGAGGTCTTGCCTTTTTCTATATCTATTATACAGCTAAAATCAATTTTTGTCAACTGATATTATGAAATTTATAAATTGAATTTACCTGAATCATATGCAAATGAATTGTATTTTTTCAGATATAATTCAACATATCCGACATTAACTTGAACAGAAGATATTTCTATAATCCATCACGATTCACATCATTGCGGGATGTCGGGGACGCCATCCCCTACGATGGCAAAACGCATTATATTGCGCATATTATTCGGGCTGATGTGGGCATCAGCCCCTACGGTGTTCCTGCTTAAGCTTCATATTTCACATGTATGGCAGGGGCTTTTATCTGCCAAACACAGTACACAAACAAACGGCAAGAGTAAGCCCTTGCCCTACAACATATATTGTTGTTGGTTTTAAAACGATGTAAACACAGATGTCAACATTTAAGCGCTACGTATCAAAAATAAAAGCAGTACGGAATTTCAAACCCATACTGCTTGAAATGCTATTCATTTCTTGTGTAAAATGTATTTTTGCCTTGTCCGTGACGCACGATAAAGCCTTGCTCAACAAGCGTTTTAAGTGAGTTGCCAATTGACGTTTTTTTGACAGAAGGCACAAGTTCCTCAATATCACTCTTTGTGAACTTGCCAATTTTAGAAAGTATGGCTTTGCGAACAAGCTCAACAGCCGGAAGCTTCTCATTAAGAATATCTACACGCTCTTCAAAATCACGGTAAGCGGAAAGAATAATGCCGAGAATATATTTTATAAAATCACCGGAGTCATTCTTTTTTTCATGCCAACCGCGACCGCACCGTTCAAGTACATCATAATACTTCTGTTTGGTTCGTTCGATTTTACTTTCTATGCTGATGTATTTTCCTACCACATAACCGCAGCGATAAAGGAGTAATGTTGTCAGAAGTCTTGACATCCTGCCGTTTCCGTCATTAAAAGGATGGATGCAAAGAAAATCATTTATAAAAACAGGAATCAACACCAATGGTTCCACAACACATCCGTCAATTGCACGGTTAAAGCTTTCGCATATTGCATCAACAGCTTCGGGTGTTTCATGCGGTTCGAGCGGCATAAATCTGACAAGCTGAGTTCCATCGGGACGTGTCTCGGCAATATAGTTTTGTGTTGTTTTGAATCTGCCGCCAATAGATTTGTCGGAATACCGATAAAGATCACGGTGCAATTGCAAAATATATGATGATTTCAGAGGAATATATTCATAGCTTTCATGTATGGTATTGAGCACATCACGGTAGCCCATGATTTCTTCTTCATCACGGTTGCGGGGAGTGGTTTTATCATCACAAAGCTGTTTAATTCTTGTGCTTGTGGTAACAATTCCTTCGATTTTATTAGATGCTTCGGTACTTTGCACCTTTGCAATTTCAACTAATCGGTCAAGCACTGCCGGCTTTTGTCTTAAAAATAATTCCTGACGACCTTTGTATTCGTGTATCTGCGCAACAAGCCCCAGAATTTCGCTATCCCATAAAACATTGCGTAAATTATCGTAATTAAATGTTCTCACTCAATCAACCGCCTTTCTTTAAGACCAATTATACCATTAAATTGGTCGAATGTCAATGTATGTGATTGAATATTCATCCAACAAGAGGCTCATATTGGTCGAATTTAAGTTTTATTGGTTGAATAATTTGTTTGATTATTATATGCATAATGTGAGTGCATTATTTTAAGCGCTACACTGTAGTAGGGGACGGCGTCCTCTTCCGTCCCGTTTCATCATCAATTCGGGATGTCGGGGACGCCATCCCCTACGATGCAAAAACGCATTGTATTGCGCATATTATTCGGGATGATGTGGGCATCAACCCCTACGGTGTTCCTGCTTAAGCTTCATATTTCACATTTTGCCAAACAAAAAACCGCAAAACCCAAACAACATCAAGTCTGGATTTTACGGTTTCATTATTTTTGTTTTGATTCTTCTGAAATAATATTTCAATTTTTTATTAAATCTTCTGCACGGAAGACTTCTGACGTATTTTATGTATGCACTGTCATCAACGGAAACAAAATCCTCTCCGGGATAGTAGCCATCGATTTTTGCAATAATCATATCACGTGTTATGCCTTTTTCCAAAACGAACTGATTATCGCCGCACATAATATATTCATTGCCGTTAATCTTAACGCATCTGTGGAGTACGTACTGTCCGTTTTTCCTCTGATAGAGCACAACGTCGTTTTCTTTAACGTTCTCTGCCTTAACGAGGCTCACAGCCGTTTGGTCTTCATATATCATAGGAAGCATACTCGTTCCGCGCGGATAGAGCTTAAAACGGTTGCCGGCTTTAATGGTTTCTGCAATAACGGGAATCATATCTTCAAGTTTAAATCTTTTAAGCATCGGCTACCCCCAATATCTTCGAAGACGCAACTTTTGCCGCTTCAGGCTCCATATTGCAGAAAATGTCCCAAAAATCCACGTTTTCAATGAATTTTCCAATTAATTCATATGTTCTGAGCCTTCCTGCCGCCTCCGGAGGAATGTGGCACGAGGTCATAAGCCTCGGAAGCACCTTTGCCCTGTCGATTTTTTCCGCAGAATTTTCGGCGCTGCGATTAATAAACGCAAGATTTTTCACCTGAGTTTTCATATTGGTCTGCCATCCTTCTTTTCCTGCGAAAGATGAACCGCATGCATAGGGCTTGCCGTCAAAGAAACGTATGATTGGCTTATCGCCATTTACGCATCTGCAATCCTTCCCGAAAAGCTTTCTCCACCGCACTGCGTGGGTAGATTTTCCGATTCCGCTTCTTGCAGTGAATATTATCCCATCACCCTTCACATCGAGAGCCACTCCATGAAGCAGAAATGCATCATATTCCCAAAGCTTTGAAGCAATTTTGCGGTAGATGGCAAGTATCTCAAGCTCCGGCTCGGAAAGCTTCGCTTTTTCCATTGCAAGCTCTTCTTCGGAAACCTCAATGCAGAAATCCTGATGCTCAGAATCAACAATATAATCCGCACTCGCTTCTTTCATTAAACTGTATCTTGCCTTTATGCCGATTCGTATTCCGGCAAATTCTACTGTGAAATTATTCATACCGCTTACTCAACCTTTGTGAATATCATATCAAGAAATTCGTCAACATAGAGCCTGTCTGCCGTTTCAGAATTTATTTTTATGCTCTCATAAAGCTCATTTTCAAAATTCATATTATCATATACGAAGAATTCATAATCAATGCCATCTTCAATAACTATAGACGACGACACATAAAGTTCATCAGGCTGAGCAACATCAACGTAGTCAACATCAATCATCTTTCCGTCTTTAAACTGCGTAATCACAAGCACCGCTTCGTGGAAACCTGCCGGCGAAAGCATCACATCAGCCTTGCCATAGGTCTTGCTGTAGCTCATTTTTTCTGCCGCAAATGCAGAAACAGATGCTGTGCACATAATCATAATAAGCAAAACCGAAATTATTTTTTTCATAATTGCACCTCTCAGTTTTTTCCATTAAATTGCCTATATACCACATAAACCGCCTGTTATGGCGGTTTATGCGATTATATATCTTTTTTAAAGTTATAATATTAATTATTCACCAAAGATATCAGAATGATAGTCAACTATAACGTCGCCTACACCTGCCACATTCATTGTGAATGTACCTGCACTTTCAGTAATAACATCTTCGGTTTCAATTTCAACAACTTCAACTAAAGGTTTCTTGTATTCTTTCATCGAAATATCCTCCTTAATAATTATTCTGCTGCTACGGGTGCGGTATATACGCCTGTTGCAGGAACACCTGGAACTTCGCTTCCATCTGCAAGAAGCTTAGCATATGCTGTTGCTGTAAATGTTTTACCTATGCTGGTTTCTTTGATGCTTGAAACAGCTGCAACAAAGTATGTCTTATCACCTAAGTCTGCAGAATGTTTAGCATCAATTACAAGTTCTTTACCTTCAGCATCTGCACGTGTGATTACAGTTTTAACAGGTGTAGCTTTTGTATTGTCTACCCAAGATACGAAAGCAAGAGCAGAATCAATTGTATATTCGCTACCATCGTTATTTGTAACATCAATCGGACCATAAACAGCTACGCCTTCTGCAGTTTCAACTACAACTTCGGGTTCGCCACCTTTAACAGTAATTGTCATAGGCTCACAAACAAATGCAGCTGTATCAGAACCACCAATATCAGTTGTACCTGATGCATATAATTTGTCGGTATTGTTATATACATATATATCATATTCACCAGCAGTTGCATTTGAAGCAACTGTTAAATCTACCGCAAATATTATTGCATTGTCTGTTCCATTACCTTCTTCTATACCATCAAGTTTTGCTGCCTGATAAATGAAAATATTATTATTTCCATCAGTATCTGTACCATACTGATCATTATCCAAAAGGTATCTTGCTTTTTGACCAAAATACTCCATTGCCCATGCTTCATTAACAAAGAAAGGAACTTTTAAATCTGTTTCATCATAAACATCTTCATTATATCCACCCTTTGATGTGCTAAATGGTGTTGTATCATATTCAAATATATTAGGAACCGCTACATAAAAGCTTATTCCTGAAAGCAAAGCTGTCGAATCGATGGTTGCGGTAAGTGTTACTTTATCACCTGCTTCAACCGTTGTAACAACATCACTATTTTCATCAACAAGGTTTAATGTCAAATTACGATTTCTAGATGCTGCAAATGTAGTAAAACTCATCATACCAAGCAACATCGCACACACTACTAATAAAGCTAATATTTTTTTCATGAATCGTATATCCTCCTATCATTTTCTAATTTAATATTTGATTCAATCCAATACTTCTGTAGTATTTTCTACGGGGAACTGCGAAATCTGGTTTGCCGCTCTTTGAAGAACTAAAACAGCATCAGTAGCATTGATGGCATCATCTCCATTAACGTTTGCTATAACTTGCTGTTCAGTTGTTAAAACAACCTGATTTGCTGCCGCTTGAAGTATAATAACTGCATCTGTTGCGTTTATGGCTTTATCTGCATTGAGATCACCATATACAATGTCGATCACCTGTCCGCCTTTAACCAATTCAGCTGTTACCATCGGTACAGGCTCATTTACATCCATGTTGGTGTAACCGCAGTAGATATCTACAGCTTTTCTACCAGCATTTTCTTCATTGTCGGGTACAACATAAGCTTTGGAAGCATCAAATTCAAATGTTTCCGCACCTGTTGTGCTACCTTCTACTGCTTCAGCTGTAAGCTGGTCTATGTAGAGAATTGTGCTGGAAGCGTTTTCAGATGTGATATCTTCGAGTTCTGTTCCTTCGTTAACAACGAGGATTGTTGCTTCTTCGCCAACTACGAGTCCGCCGAGTACTACGGTTACCATATCACCGTCAACTGCCGGATCTTCGATAGCTGCTGCAAAAGCCATA
>JAZSOL010000099.1:0-1532 GCA_045536915.1 Clostridia bacterium | reverse complement strand
CCTATGCAGTGGCTGATATGAGCGGGATATATGGCTCAAGAGTATCGGAGGCAAAGCGTGGAATAAAAATGGATAGCAGTCGCACTCAGGTGGTGATTCAGGATGAACTGCAGATTGATGCCGCATTTGACTTGTGGTGGTTTATGCAGACCAAGGCAGATATCAGTATATCCGAAGACGGCAAATCCGCCATACTCTCCCAGAGCGGAAAGCAGATGTATGTGACGCTTGACTGCAACAAATCCGATGCCGTTTTTTCAGCTTCAGAGGCTCAGCCGCTTGAAGGTTCGGTTGTCAGAAAAAGTGTGAAATCGCTTGCTAATTTCAACCGGTTGCAAATAAATATACCAAATGCAAGAGGCAAAATCGTTATTTCAGTCAGATTCATACCGATCAGCGGAAGCATGATGCTCTCTGAGCTTTCCGGTAAAGGAGCGGAGGCTGTTGTGCCGATTGATAAGTGGGATATAGATGACGGTGATATCAACCTGCCAAAGCTTAATTCAATTAAGGTAGACGGGGAGAAAATAGCTGACTTTAATCCTGACAAAACCTCATACAGCATGAATCTTCCCTACGGTACATCTGCTGTGCCCGTGATAAGTGTGGATGCAGATGATATATATGATTACGAATTGCTGGAAGCATCCGATACAAACGGCAGAACCGAAATCAAGCTTTGGGAAAAATTAAATCCGGACAATATGCGTTACTATACGATAAGCTTCAGGGTACTACCGCTTATCGGAATTCCGGAAGAAGGCAAAAAACTCATCATACGTAAAATCACAGCAAGCTCAGAGCCGCAACCGGAAAACGGAAAGGGTAATATATCCGACGGTAACCTTCATACCCGTTGGTCGGCGGAAGGAGGTGCTGAATGGATTCAGGTAGATCTTGGAGAAACTCAAAACATCACGGCGGTTACGGCGGCGTTTTATTCGGGCAAAACCCGACTGAGCTATTTTGATATTCAACTTTCTGTCAACGGCAGAGACTGGACGACGGTGTATTCCGGTGAGAGCTCAGGTCTTACCGATGAATATGAAACCTACAGTGTGGGCGGTATAGAAGCACGATATGTGCGAATAGCCGGAAAAGGTAACAGGGTCAACCTCTGGAACAGCTACAGCGAGCTTGTTGTGTGGGGCGAGTAAGCAAGGTAATGTATTATGAAAAAAGTAACATATAAAAAGGAGACGAAAAATGATGAAAAGAACAATTAGCAGGTTGTTGTCAATTATTTTGACGATTAGTATGGTTATTTCGGCAGTTGGAATTATTCCGGCTGTTGCTGCATCCGGGGTGGTTATAACCTCTCCGGCTTCGATGCTCGAATACGGAAGTGCGGTTACTCTTACTGCGCAGGCAGGCGATGACGCGAGTGCAGTTGAATTTTTTGCGAATGCAAACAGTATCGGCGACGCCGAAAAGAATGCACAGGGAGACTGGGAGCTTGGATGGGTACCGGAAGTCTACGGAACTGTAAGTATTACGGCTGTGGCAAAAATCGGTGCTGATCAGATTGAATC
>JAZSOL010000273.1:0-4846 GCA_045536915.1 Clostridia bacterium | reverse complement strand
GGCTGATGTTTTCGGCTTCGGATTTTGAAGAGGGTATTCATACATTAAGCATAGTGTCAAGAACAAGCGGTCTTTGTATGGATAATATTGTTATATCAAGTGAAGCAATGTACTATCCGTCAGGTCTGGGTGAGTGGAACAGAAACGAACGGGCAGAAGGCTCCATTGTTTATACTACCGACAAAAGACCGATAAATGAGCATCCCAGAGTTCTCCTTACAAAGGCAGATATTCCTGAAATTTTAGAAAATGCCAAAAAGAGTGAAAATCAGGCTGCATGGGATGAATTTCTAAAATATGCTTCTTCAACGCAGTATGAACCGACCGTAAATCTTGGCTCATATTCTCCGGATTTAATCAAGGCAATAGATTCCAAAGCTTTGTATTATGTGATTTACGGTGATGAATCAAAGGGAAGGGAAGCAATTGACTATCTGATTAAGTTTATTTCTCTCAAGCGTGCAATTGCTACCGGTGATTACACAACCAAAGGTGAAACAACCTATCTGATTGCCCTTGTGTATGACTGGTGTTATCCGCTTCTGACCAATGAGGAGAAGGTGTATTTTCAGAATCAGGTCATAACAATAGCCCAGACCAATGAAACAAAATGGCCGCCAACAAACTCGAGCTCCATTGTGGGGCATCTTCAGGAAAACATCTTTATGCGTGACCTTGTGGCGGCGGCAATTGCAATGTATGGCGACAGCGAGGAAATCTATCAGAATGTTATGGGAAGATTTTTTGATGAGTATGTGCCGTCAAGAAAATTTGTGAATCAGTCGGGATTTTATTTCCCCGGTCAGTATTATTTCAGCTACCGCTTTCAATGGGAAGTAATGGCAATGATTATGATAGACAAGGCATTTGGAATAAAGAGTGTTTTTGGCGACGGCACAAGAAACATGATAAACTTTGAACGTTATTCCAGACGTCCCGATGGCTCATCTCTCATGGATGGAGATAAGGTATGGAATAACTTTGCACCCGGAAAATACCACACGCGTCTGAATCAGAGAGTGTATCTTTATCTTGCAAGCTACTATAACGATCCGGGTATAAAGTATGAATTTTTGAAAACCGGAGTGCCAATCGGACCCACAAGTTCAGGAACTCACACCCTGATTACTCCTGCTGAGCACCTTATTTTGAATAATCCGGATGTGGGTAGTGAAGATGCTACATCCCAATTGCCACTCACAAGATATTATGGATATCCCTATGGCACAATGATTGCCCGCACAGGATGGGAAAACGGCATGAACTCAGATGATGTTCTGGTGCAGATGAAGGTTGGAATGTATAACTTCGGTGACCATCAGCATCTTGATGCCGGAGGCTTCACCATTTACTACAAGGGCGGTCTTGCCAACGATACCGGCTACTATCAGGCGGCATCCTACGATACCAACACCAACTACCGCCTCGAAAATGACGGTAATACCCATTGGGCAACAAAGCATGACGGAAACTATATGACAAGAACTATTGCACATAACTGTATGCTCGTGTATGACCCTGACGAGGTATTTCCCAATAAGGGCGGAAGCTTTGATATAGCCGTTGAAAACGACGGTGGTCAGGAATATAAGCAGGGCTACACAGCCCCTAACACTGTTGAAGCATTTTATGAAAACCCCGACAAATGGAAAACCGGAGAGGTTCTCGGCGCCGGCTTTGAAAAGGGCGATGCCGAGCCTGACTGGTCATACATTAAAGGCGATATATCCGATGCATATTCCGACAAGGTGGAAGAATACGAACGAAGCTTTATGTTTTTGAACCTCAAAAATAAGGATGTTCCCGGAGCACTTATTGTTTTCGACAGAATAAAAAGCTCTGATGCCTCATTTAAAAAGACATGGCTTCTGCACACCAAGGATGTTCCGGTTGTAGAGGGCAACCGCTCTGTTGCAACTGTAACCGATGACGGCTACAACGGCAGAATCGTGCTCGACACACTCCTTCCGTCAAAAGACAACACAGCAATAAACGTTGTGGAAGGCGGTGAGGGCGATGCATGGGTAAACGGCACCAACTATTTTGCATCCGTTGTGCCCGGCGGTCTCAATGAAGGCGGTGGCTCAAGAATTGAGATTTCACCCAAAAATGCTTCAGAGGAAGATGTTTTCCTGAATGTTATGCAGGTAAGCGATGCCGACGGCAAGGTAATACTTCCCGCTGAAAAGATAGAAACTTCTACTCATGCCGGTGTCATAATATCCGACAGAGCTGTGCTTTTTGCAAAGCAGAGAAACAGAATTTCCGATGATATTTCCTTTGAACTTGAAGGTAACGGTACATATCAGATTACGGTTGCCGACTGCGAAAAGGGAGTGTGGGAGGTGTACTCAAACGGCAAATCTGCCGGAAATGTTTCGGTGTCAGATGAAGACGGTGTTCTCTTCTTTGAAGGTTCATCGGGCTCATATGTTATGAAACGCACAGGTGATACCGCAGAGTCTGAACCCGGTGCGCCCGGAAATATCTCCGGAGTTTCAAATGGAGAAATACCCAATCTCATCAAAATAGATGACAGATTTGTTTCATTTGAAAACGAACCTCTTATGATAGACGGCTCCAACTGGGTAAGTGCAAAGGAAGTTATGGAATTTATGGGTTATGATGCAAGCTATGATGCCACCACCAAAACCCTCACAGCTTCATCTGAAAAGCAACGGTACACCTTTAGTGTGGATTCTCCATATTACACATCCGACGATTCGGTTATTAATCTTGGTTACACGGCACGTGAAATCAATTCAGATCTTTATCTGCCTTTAAGATTTATCGGTAAGGTGTTTCAGGCAGATTTTGGCTATGATTCCAAAGCTAAAATTGCAAGCGTAATTGTAAACACCGATGCAGAGCAGTCCGAAGAAATAGGTCTTGTGCCTTTGGGCAATAACGTGTATAAGCTAAATGACATAGCCTGTATATATGACCTTAAGCTAAAGTTTGGTGATCTTGGCGAGAATCCGACATATTCGGTGCAGTTAAGCACCGACGGCGAGAACTGGCGAAGCTTTGCAGAGAGCGAAAAAGTCATAAAGGGCTTTGACGGAAAATATATGCTCATAAGTCCCTACATGAATGCTTCGCATATCAGGATTGAAGCCTCATCGTGCGTTTTGAGTGACGTGAAGATTTCAGGCAGAAAGATTACCGACATGGAGCTTCATATCATAAGCTGCACCGAAAGCGAGGCCAACAAAGGGGTAGAGGTAGGCTCCAATACCTACGACCGTGACTCCTCAACCCTCTGGGCGGCAGAAGGTGACGACGAATGGATAATCTATGAATTTGACAAAACCATGAATTTTGCCGGAATTGAAATCATGTGGAACAACGGAAGCGCACGAGTTGCGTATTTTGATATCCTTGTTTCTGATGACGGTGAAAACTGGACTTATGCACTCAAAGACGGTGCATCAAGCGGTGTATCCGTAAACCTTGAAAAATATGAATTTGAAAAAATAACATCAGGCAGATTCTTAAAAGTAAACTGCCACGGCAACAGTACATCCAAGTGGAACGGAATTAAAGAAGTGAATTTGCTCTTTGAGTAAATTGACATAAATTTTAAAAGGAGATGTAGTATTATGAAAAAGTTTTTAAGTATTTTACTTGCAGTACTCATGGTAGCAACCGTAATGCCCGGAGCTGCTCTGGCAGGACCTTCAAGTGACGGAAAGGTTCTCATAAGAGAATATGTTCCCGGAGTGGATGACGGCGTCACAGGCAGCACAAGCAAGCTTAGTGTTACCACAGTTACAGAAGGAGAAGAATCTTACTATCAGTATGAATCAGTCACAGGTGCATCTGATGCACCTCTTGGCTATATTCAGCTCACATCCTCAATTGCCGAGCTGACATTTATGCTCACCGATACGGGTTCGGCTCTTGGATTTATGCCATCATTCTATGATGCAAACAGAGGCACCTCAGACAATATCAATTATACGCAGATGATAAAATTTGCAGAAAACGGCGTTGTTATTACAAATCTGACAGACTCAACCGGCGAATACCTCTTTAAAGAAGATGACATCCGCTGGGCAAACCACAAATTCACTCTTGTTCCGAATGTATCACTCAACGAAAAGCACACCGTGCGTATTGAGCACGACCCCGACAACCTCAGGTTTGCGCTCTGGTTTGACTCCAACAAAGTTACCCTTACGGAAAATGCTTCGAGTGCATATGTTGAATCATGCGTAACCGGCGGTGAGGGTGCAGTAAATGCCAAAGGTCCCAGATTCCTTTTCCCTGCAACCCAAGGTCAGACCTTCAGAGTGTATGATATGTATATAAGAGGTACTCAGGCAGCTAATACCGACAAAGCAGAAACAGCCAAAATCTTCTCCGGTGCACGTGCTTATACCTATCCCGGCGACTCTTCGGATAACTTGTTTGCCTACTACAAAACTGCAGACGGCAATGCAGTTATCACCGGCTTTAAGAATGGAGCAGTACCCACAGAAGAATACACAACCGAAAATCCTCTCGTATTCCCTTCAAGTTTGGAAGGATGCCCGGTTACAGCCATTGCAGACTACGCATTTAATCAGGACGCAAACGGCAACAAAACAAAAACAAACACTAGTTACTATAACTACGAAAACATCCTTGCCATAGAGCTTCCCGTGACGCTTGAAAAATTAGGTCAGTATTCAATGGTAAGCTTTAAAAACATTGTTGGCATTGTTTTGCCCGACAGTGTTACTGAAGTTGGAAACTACGCCTTTGACCATATTTATAACACAACCAACAAGACCCCCTATAAGCTTGTGCTCAGCAAGTCTTTGAAGAAAATAGGAAATATGGCTTTCAACTATTACGGATA
>JAZSOL010000217.1:0-1841 GCA_045536915.1 Clostridia bacterium | reverse complement strand
CGGTTCGTGCTTTAGGCAGGATTTTTGTCGAGTCGGTAGCCTCGTCATAAGAAACACAAGGCTCATCAAGAATAACATCAGCCGAATATATAACCGAATCTGCCCATGCTTTAAACTCATCGTCCGTCTGATAAAGAGTCTGCATCTTTTCGATTTTTTCATCATTTACCATAATTCTCGGATGAGTTGGATTCACACAGTCGAAGCGCTTTAATATTTCACCGGGTGATTCAAGGTCATACCGCATAATATCCGATGCATCAAGCCATTCATCAGATGAAACATCAACCGCTTTGCCGGATGCAACAAGCATTTTGCGGCTTATATCGGTTGTGCATTCATATCCAAGACTCTGAGCATATTTTTTGGCTAATGCAAATTTTTTGCCGTCTGCAATAATGCATATTTCCTCTGAGGGCTCATCGGTTGAATCAAATGCCGGCATCAGAGCAGAGCTTTTAACATATATTTCTTCGTTGCGGATTATAATACTGCCCTCTTTTTTATGCTTTTTACCGCCATAATACATACTCTGCGATTCTTCGCAAAATGCTACAGAATTGTTCAAAAGCTTTTTGCCGCTTGCCATAATGTCGGCGTTATATGCGTATGTTTTGTTTGCACTTGAAATGTCAAGAGGCTCTGATGCTTCATACACATGGAGGTTATCGGCATACATGATGCCCGTTGAATCACCGCCCTCAGCTCCGCCTATCCATCCGAGAGTCCATATTACAGAATCGGATATTGTGCGGTGAAACTCTATATTCTGATATACAGTATCATCATTCACATACAAATCAAGCGTGCCGGCTTCAAAGTCTGTTGCCGCTTTAAGACTTACCCATTCACCAACCGGGATATAACCTATAGCGGTCTGCTTTTTGCCGCAGATAAGAGTACCATCTGAATCCACACAAAGATTTCTGGAATATGTACCGTCACTGCCCTGCATAAGGAAAATGTGAGCTTTGGCATTTTGGGATTCACATATTTTAATGTCGCACTCAAGCACCACTTTTTTTGGCATATCTATTTCATGGGTAACAATAACTCCACCCGGAGTTTCGCCGCTTTTCTCAAAGGAAATCACACCGCCGTGATTGGAATCATCAAGCAAAAGGCTTTGAACATATGAGCTTTTGCCGACTCTTTCAGAATTATAAAAGCCGTTGTTGCAGTCCTGCTCAAGCTGCACTCTTACCATTGGCGCAACAAGGCTGTTGTATACCATTTGAAATGCCGCATTTGATGCATAGCCATTATCCAGCACATAGTCAAGAAGTGCATTTGCCACCTCATCAGAAACAGAACCCTCACTATCTGCAAAGCTTCCGGATTCAAAATCTCCGCTTTCGGCAGCCAAGGCAAGAGCATCTCTGACCTTTCCGGGATTTTTAGCCTGACCTATGGGTGAAAATTCAAGAGCACCGAGTTCAAAATACAAGCTTCCCTCATACTCTGTTGCAACCGAAAGCTTAACATAATTTATCACACTTCCCTTTGGAAGAGAAAGGCGTACCTTATCAAAGCCGTTTGATGCAAAATCCAGAAAATCCGACATAACAGCCGCAGGAGAGCTGTGATACACATTAACCGTGCCGTCTGCTTCGGTTATGCGGCAGTGGGTTGTGGTTTTGCTTTTTGAAACATCAAAAAATGTTTTGAGCTTCACTTTAGCACCGGCAAGCGATGAATATGTGAATTGAGAATCGCTTCTGTACTTACCGTAAAACTGAACGGCCGCCGGAAACTTTGAATGAGATACCGGAAGTGTACGAAGTATCGGTTCAGTTGTCGACACTCCCGAGCCCACCGGAATCGCTCTTACCATTGAATAT
>JAZSOL010000137.1:0-7536 GCA_045536915.1 Clostridia bacterium | reverse complement strand
TAAAAAGTCTTGTGTTTTTTATTTTTTTGTATTAGAATATATCATAATAATATAATGGAGGTATATATAGATGAAAAGAGAATCCGCATGGAAAAAAATAAAAGACAAAAAAATCGTATTCAGATTTTGTGATGAATACATCAGCTTTCTCAACAATTCAAAAACAGAAAGAAAGTGCACTCAGTATTCAAGAAGACATGCTGAAGCTGCAGGATTCAGAGAGTTTGAAACCGTTGAGAATCTAAAGCCCGGAACAAAAATATATAAAATAAACCGCGACAAAAACATTGTTCTTGCGGTTATAGGAAAAGAAAAGATAGAAAACGGATTTAATCTTGTTGCATCACATATCGACAGTCCCCGTCTTGATTTAAAGCAGATTCCGCTCTATGAAGACAGCGGACTTTGTATGTTTAAAACTCACTACTACGGCGGAATAAAAAAATATCAGTGGACTGCAATTCCTCTTTCGCTTATCGGAGTGGTTGTTCTCCAGGACGGCACAGTTCTCGACATCAACATTGGTGAAACCGAAGACGACCCGATATTCACCATTTCCGACCTTCTCCCCCACCTTGCTTCTGACCAGATGAAAAAAACCATGAGCGAAGCATTCACGGGAGAAGATTTGAATGTTTTAATCGGTTCAATGCCATCAGACTCGGAAGATGATGACAGCTGCAAGGAAAACATCATCAGAATCCTAAAGGAAAAATATCAGTTTGACGAAGAGGATTTCATAAGTGCAGAGCTTGAAATGGTGCCAAACTTCAACGCACGCACTCTCGGTCTGGACGGCTCCATGATTGCCGGATACGGCCAAGATGACAGAGTGTGCGCATACACATCATTAAAAGCTATTTTTGATATTGAAACACCTGAAAAAACAGCAGTTTGCTTTCTTGCCGACAAGGAAGAAATCGGCTCTGTTGGAAACACGGGTATGAAGTCAAGATTCTTTGAAAATTTTGTTGCAAAAATGATTGCAAAACAAAACGGTACCTACAACGACCTTATTTTGAGAGATGCTCTCTCTTCTTCAATGTGCCTTTCATCAGACGTTACATGCGGTATGGACCCGAACTACAAAAGCGTTTCGGAACCGCTCAACAGCGCATACATCGGCGAAGGTGTTGCATTTTCAAAGTTCACTGGTGCACGCGGTAAGTCTTCAACCTCCGATGCAAGTGCAGAATTTGTTGCAAAAATCAGAAAAATTTTAAACGATGCAGACGTAGCATGGCAAATGACAGAACTCGGAAAAGTGGATCAGGGAGGCGGCGGAACCGTTGCTCAGTATATTGCCAACCTTGATATCGACACCATCGACTGCGGAGTTCCGCTCCTTTCAATGCACGCGCCCTATGAGGTTTCAAGCAAGGCAGACGTGTATATGGCATATAAGGCTTATAAAGCATTTTACAATGCAATATGAAAGTAAAGTTAATATATTGTAAACAATTTGTTAAAGCTGTTTATTTTCTTGCTCCGGTATGATATAATATTATAAAATACTGATGAAAAGAGATTTTTAAAAATGCTGACTGTTAAAAATAAGGTATTAAATCATATTGACCTTTCTGAATTAAAAGATACGGTTGATTTTAGCAAAATCGAAAGTGGCTTTGCCGGATTCGAAAAATTTATGATGATGTATAGTTGTGCAATTAAGGAAGTCACAACCAAATTTGAGGTTTTAAACGCTGATTTTACTGTTGCATATAACCGCAATCCGATTGAGATGATTAAATCAAGAGTGAAAAAGCCGAAAAGCATATTTGAAAAACTTCAGAGAAGAGATTTTCCTCTCAGCATGGATTCTATTTTAAATAATCTTAATGATGTTGCCGGGGTACGTGTTATATGCTCATTTATTGACGACATATACGACGTTGCAGGAAGATTTGCAAGCCAGGACGATATAACCGTTGTTGCTATTAAGGACTACATTAAAAACCCGAAACCCAGCGGCTACAGAAGCTATCATATGATTGTTGAAATCCCCGTGTTTTTCGCGGATATGAAGCGGGATATGAGAGTTGAAATCCAGTTCAGAACAATAGCCATGGATTTTTGGGCAAGTCTTGAACATAAAATGAAATATAAAAAAGACATTCCCGGTTCAAAGCTTCTTGAAGATGAACTGAAAGAATGTGCCGATATAATTGCCCAAACGAACATACGGATGCAAAATATAAACAGTAAACTTTCTGAGAGAGTAGAATAAAAAAAGTCGCAAAAGGTTTTAAATTCCTTTTGCGACATTTTTTATGCAATTCCTCTTATAACAACAAACACGGCAAACGCAGCATACATAAGAATCATAAATCCGCCGGCAAGTCTGCTTGTTGATTTATTTTTCAGCATAAGCGAATATACAACAAGGTTCACAGCCGTCAGTATTAACGCATCTGTCATTGAATCCGCACCAACCGAAATCGGTCTGATAAAAGCTGAAATACCAATTATGAAAAGTATGTTGAAAAGATTGGAGCCTATAACATTTCCGATTGCGATGTCGGACTCCCCTTTCTTAAGAGCCGTCACAGATGTAACGAGTTCCGGAAGCGAAGTCCCGATAGCAATGATTGTGAGCGCTATCATATTTTCGCTGACGCTAAAAAACCGTGCAATTCCGCATGCACCGTCAACAGTGAATTTTCCTCCGGCAACAACACACACAATGCCCACAACCAAAAGCACAATGCTCATAAGCATTTTTCTTTCGGGAATTTCCTGAACCATATTTTCGCGGTCTTTTAATGCACCAACAACTGTGTAATACATAAATACCACAAAGAAGCTCAAAAGAACAAGACCATCAACCTTTGAAATTTCATTGAAACTTCCGGAACCCAAAAAAACATCAAGTCCGAGAAAAACAAGTACCAACGTAACCAGAATATTGAAAGGATAATCCCTTACTATAACCTCTTTTTCAACATAAAGCTTTCTGATGCATGAGCTTACTCCCACAACCATCAGCAGATTAAATATGTTGGAACCGATAACATTGCCCAGAGCAACACCACCGCTTCCCGTGAGCGAAGCTGAAATACTCACCGCTGCCTCCGGCGCACTCGTTCCGAAAGCAACTATTGTAAGACCAATCACGAGCGACGGTATTTTAAGCGCTTTGGCAATATCCGATGCACCGACAACAAACCAGTCGGACCCCTTAATCAGCATCACCAGACCGCCAAGGAGCATAATTGCATTTAATAATAATTCCATTTTATTCTTCCTTTCTTTTGAGAGCAACAAAAAAGACTTTCATCGCTCAAATTAGCGACAAAAGTCTTGCTGTTTAATGAATGAACGGATTTTAAAAATCGGGTATGTCGTCTCATTCACCGTCAATTGACGGAAGCTACTCCCTTTTATCAGAAAAATTATACACAATTTTGAATTATTTGTCAAGAACAAATTCATTTTTGAGCTTCCATTTTTCCACATTTTATTGTTTCAAATAAATTTTTGATTTAGCGGTGAGTTGGAAACCTAAATTTGTGTTGCGGTATTGTAGGGGACGGCGTCCTCTACAACGCACTAACCTTGTTTCATCACCCCGATAAATCAAAATTTACTATTTTCAAAACACAAATTATATTCTATCTGATTCAATAGCTCTTCTACCGGGCATTATTTTTCAAAAAGCACTCACCTGCCATGTGCATAGCTCCATGGCGACACATATAATCTATAATTTCTTTCTGATTGATTTCTCCTATAAATCTCCCCTGCTCAAAAATTGCCGCAACTATTGAAAATCCGTTTCCTATGTTTGACGCAAGACTTAAAAGTCGAGTCTGAGAATCAGCAAAAATGTAGCGTATTTTATTGCCGGCAACGGTTTTCCCGCTCAACACAAGAGATTTTTCAAAATCAAAAAGTTTGTTTTCTTTTTTTAGTGATGCACCAAGAAACAAAACAATTGCCGTGAAAGACACACTCATACATCCTATGCAGATAAGAAACACGCAAAAAACAACAAGTGCACCACGGAAAACAAGATTTATTTTCTTTAAAAGCCTGAGTCCTCTTATTATACCCATTTTTTGAGTGAGAACCGCTTTGAGCACACATCCGCCGTCGAGCGGCAAAACGGGAAGAATGTTGATTATTGCAATGCAAAAATTCAAAAAAGCAAAAGTGTAGAAAAAAGCTACACTTTTTAATTTTACGGATATTACACCGAAGATGATAAAAATCAGAAAGCTTGCCAAAGGTCCGGCAAGAGATATCAGTATTTTATTTTTCGAATCCGGAATATACCCGGTGCAAAGTTTCATACCGAGAGCACCCACTCTGATATGGTGCACTCTTACCTTGAGCATACGGCACACAAAAAAATGAGACATTTCGTGAACTAATGCGGCGGCATATGCAAGAAGCATAGTATTTGCCGAGCTAAAAAAAACAGCAAGAAACACCGCAAAACATATGGATTTTGAAATTTCAAATCTGATATTAATCACCCGAAATATAATCAAAAGGATTTAACGCTACGCCATTTTGGCGTATTTCAAAATGAAGATGGGGTCCGGTTACCATACCCGTGCTTCCGGATTTGCCTATCTCTTCGCCGGCGCTGACACTCTGACCTGGCGAAACGCTTATTTTTGAAAGATGCGCATAGGAGCTTGTGAATCCGTTTTGATGGCGGATTACAACAAAGTTTCCTGAATATTCATTGTATTGGGCAGTTTCAACCATACCGTCTGAAACTGCGCTGACTTTCGTTCCCGAGGCGCACGCAATATCCACTCCGTTGTGGTTTGCGGTTACTCCGGTTACCGGATGCACTCTTTTTCCAAACGGCGAAGAAACACCGCCTGAGCACGGGATTATAGCCTCAAACCCTCTTTTGGCAACCACTTCTTCTGATGCATCGGATTTTGTTTCGGAATCGGATTCTGCTATAACATCGGGCTTTGCTTTCTCACTGATTTCTTCAGCAGTTATTTCCTCACCGTTGGTGGCATATGCCTTATTACCTTTTTCATTATTTCTGAGATAACCAAAGCAAAACTCTGCCGTGAACTGACCGAGTTTATCTAAAAAATTTTCTGCCTTTTCGGTGTTGATATATTCACCTGTTTTACTTTCCGAATATGAAGATTCCAGAAACCGCCGCACAAGATTCTTTTCTAAAAATCCGATACGTGTAAGCGAAAAAAGAGTTATGATAACAATTCCTGCCGCAACAGCGCGCGAACGTGTTCCCGAGCGGCATTTGTTCTCCGTGCTCCCGTTATTATTGGATGAATATTTTGATGAATTTCTTTTTTGGCGTTTGTATTTCATAGGAAATCCTCCTTCATGATATATGTTTCTTTAGTAAGTTTATGCTAAAGAAAAGGAGGATAATCCATGTTTGACACAGAAATTGGAATTTTGACAAAATTTGATTAAGCTGATACACTGTAGTGACTGATGCCCACATCAGCCTGCAAAGCGCATTTGATTTGGGATGTTTGAGATGCCTTCCCCCACAACGCAACAACCTTGCTTCATCTCTTCTCTAAATCAAAATATTTATTTTCAAAAAAACTGCAACACCACCAAAAACGGCAATGTTGCAGTTAAACTTTATTTATTATGCATTTCAATATAATCAATCAGAATATCAGAATCGGTGTGTCCGTGGGGATGATGACCTATGCCGGGTTTGAGTATGAGTTTTATATCTCCTCCGTTTTCGGTGTAGTAATCATAGAGAAGCTTTCCGTTTTCTTCATACGGAACAATGTTATCACTATCGCCGCACACAAGAAGAACAGGAATTTTGTTTTCAAGAAGCGCATGCATATTATCAATCGGATGATTGCGGTAGCTTATGGTATCTTTTAAAGTTCTGCCCGTTGCATTTTCATACTCCTCAATCATTGATGTATCGGTTGCATCACCAAGACAATACGGACAACTCAGAAGATTCATAACAGGTGCATCAGCATAGAACACGGCAACCCTTTCGGGGTAAAGCGCCGCAAATTTAACGCCAATCATTCCTCCGCAGCTCATACCAACAATAACGCATTTTTGGCAGAGGTTATATTTTTCAACAACAAAATTGCAGAAACGTTCCTTTCTGAAAAGATCTTCATCAACGCACCAGCGGGTGGAGTTTTTTATAAAACAAAGGTGATAGCCTTTTTTTATGAGTTCAATTTCCAATGCCGGAAAAGCACCAAAATACTCTGTTTTGAGCATCCATTTTCCGTTTGGGTTTTTGGGCACAACAACCTTTGCATTCATTCCCTCAAACTCAAATTCCTCAATTTCAAAACCGTTCCAATCCATAACAAAAATCCTTTCTGTTTAAATTTCAGCCAACAAACATATCGGCTCTTTTCCCGAAGTATATAACATTAATCCAAATTATAATCGCTGTCACAATAACATTGAAAACTACCATAGCGTAGTCTGCAGAACCTGAAATTATGCAGTTCACTGCAACAGTATAGCCGGTTGAAACAAGCTGATTTACACCGTAGAGAACATAAAGCATAAATGGTCCTCTTTTTTTGAAGCCTGCAAGCGAATTTCTCACCAAAACAGAGTAGACACCAATGCCAATCTGAATTATTCCCATCAAAATATCGATATATCTTATTGAAACGTATTGCTGATATATATTCCCCACTCCGGGAATCATATCAGCATAATAGTCCCAGTAGTTCCCGACAAAATACATAACAGCACTCATAACAGCTGAAAAGGCTGAAAAATATAAGGAAAAATATATGAGAAACATATACCACCTCATTTGCCGTGGAGCAGATACCCCATAAACAGGGATTTTGTTTTCAAACCCATTTTCTTCGTTGCCGTTTCCGCAAAATCGGCATATGCTTTCATTTTCTATGTTTCTTCCGCATTTTCCGCAAATCATAGTTAATACCCCATTCTCTATTTATACAAATAAAAACCGTTCCCTTTAATTCTCTGAGATTCCGAAAAAACAATAAATGCTTCCGAATCGATTTCAAGAATCTTGTGTTGAAAATCGGCGCTTTCGCTCTCTTTCAATGCGCAAAAGAGCATTTTCCTTTTTTCGTCTGTGTAAGCTCCAACAACATCTATAACCGTGACACCTCTCGGAGACATGTTCACAAGTGTTTTGGCATTTTTTCGCCATCTGATGTTATAACAAAAGCAAGGCGGGAAATATTGAGCTTGCTGATTACCCAGTCAATTGAATATGAGGAAATAAACAACGCCATAACACCAACCAAAATGAGTTCAATTTCGCCGAATGCAAGAAAAGACACAAAGATTATTGCTCCATCCATCCACAATCTTATTTGGTGTGAGAAAAACACCTATCCCTGCGCCGGTTATCATTGTGCCTGCAAAGGTGAGTAATATATTTTTGAATTTTTTCATATGTATCCCTTTCTGAAATGTTGGTGTGTGAATTATTATAACATTTAAATTGAGTTTTGTCTATAGAGAAATTTTGATTTGGTACTATATAAGCATAGCACTGAACTATTAAAATATAGTTTGGATGTTGTGCTTATTTTTGTTATG
>JAZSOL010000326.1:0-4003 GCA_045536915.1 Clostridia bacterium | reverse complement strand
ATCAAACAGCCCGATAAATCAAAATTCCTCTGTTTTTTCAAGCGTAATATTGCCAAGCTTTGCACCTCTGAATTCATCAAGGAGAAGTCGGATCGTAGCCATGTCGTTCTGTGAGCCAAGGAGTTGATCATTTGGTTTGTCTTCCTAAGACCGCTTGGCCTCCGACTTATCAAACAGCCCGATAAATCAAAATTCCTCTGTTTTTTCAAGCGTAATATTGCCAAGCTTTGCACCTCTGAATTCATCAAGGAGAATCTTTGCGGCTCTTTCGGTATCTATTTCACCGCCGGATACAACAAACCCTCTTTTTCTTCCGAGAAGCTCAAGCATTTCATAGCCTTCCATTTCTTCAAAGCCCGTCATCTTATACCGCTCGCAAAGCGAAGACGGATAATTTTCTTTAAGATAGCAAAGAAGCTTACACGCAAGAAATTCAACATCCATTATTTCATCCTTGATAGCACCGGTAAATGCAAGCTTCAAGCCAACAAGTTCATCATCAAATTTAGGCCAGAGAATACCGGGGGTATCAAGAAGCTCGAAATTATTTTTGAGTCTTATCCATTGTTTGCCTTTCGTAACTCCCGGTCTGTCGCCGGTTATGGCGCTTTTTTTACCGGAAAGCTTATTTATAAACGACGATTTGCCAACGTTCGGCACTCCGCAAACCATAATCTTAACTGCTCTGTTTACTATACCTTTCTGACGGTCGCGTTCGAGCTTATCTTTCAAAAGGACCTTGCACTTATCGAATATAAAATTAAGGCTTTTTCCCGAAGTTGCGCTTATGGCAAGCGCTGTTATTCCTTTTTTTGCAAAGTAATTAATCCATGCATTGTTGCAATCCGGGTCGGCAATATCCGACTTATTAAGAAGCAAAAGCCTGGGTTTATCGCCCACGAGAGTATCGATATCAGGATTACGGCTTGAAAGCGGGAGTCTTGCATCAACAAGCTCCACTACCAGATCTATAAGCTTCATATTTTCCTGCATCATACGTTTAGCCTTAGTCATATGACCGGGATACCACTGGATATTCATATTATTTCCTCCAAACAATTTAAAACACTGCCCCAATGCAGTTTTACAAAACCGCACCGGAACAGTGTATGACTTTTAATTAATGAAGCACACCCATCTCGGAAAGCGGCCACCATCTGAACACAGCCTCTCCGATTATACTGTCAATATGCACCTGCCCCACGGCACCCGAACCAAAATCATTACGGCTGTCGTTGGAATTATTTCTGTTGTCTCCCATAACGAAAACATGGTCTTTCTGAATAAGCAGACCTTCCTCACCGGTGGAATCGGCATATCTTTGGGCAATACCTGCAGCTATTGCAGGTTCGAGGATATAGTTTTCATCAAGCACTTCCCAATCGGGACTTCCGCTTTTTTTGAGATGCACATCACCGTTGGATTCGTCAACCCATATGCGGTCGCCCTCAACAGCAATAACTCTCTTTACATATGCAACCTCGGGATGGCTCTTCGGATGGAATATCACAATATCCCCTCTTTCAGGCTCGTAACCGAGAATACGGGTAAACAGTCTTTCATTATGGTGAAGGGTTGGTTCCATAGACTGACCATCAACTTTAACAACCGTAAATAACCACGTACGAATCACAAAAGCCGCAACAAACGCAATAGCAAGGCAAAGTATCCAGCTTAAAAGCTCTTTGAAAAATCTTTTTGCCACAGAGGGCGCTTTCTTTTCGTTCTCTTCGTTCTTTTCTTCATCAGAAAACTCTGCAAAGCCACCGGACACAGCTTCTGTGTTATCGCTAAGGTTATCGTTTTCAAAAACTTCTTCGTTTTCAACACTGTTTTCATTTGGAATGTTGTTTTCATTTTCGAATTCGCTCATCGTGCAACCATCCTTTCTTTAGAACAAAATTGACTTCGTCAATTAACTGTTCGCTTCGCTCACATTTTTATAAGGAAAATTTTGTTGTTACAAGCAATTGCTGACGCAATTTCCTATGTAATAAACAAAATGCAATGGCTCCTGCCATTGCAATTAAGATGCGTTAAAGTCCGGGGAGCATAATGCTCCCCGCATAAATCAGATTTTTTCTTTAACTCTTGTTGCTTTACCAACTCTGTCACGGAGATAGTAGAGCTTAGCTCTTCTGACTTTACCTTTTCTAACCACTTCGATTTTGGCAATCTTAGGTGAGTTAACAGGGAAAGTTCTTTCAACACCAACACCGTAGGAAATTCTTCTAACGGTAAAGGTTTCCTGAATTCCGCCGTGCTTTTTGGTGATAACAGTACCTTCGAATACCTGGATTCTTTCTCTGTTACCTTCTTTGATCTTAACGTGAACCTTAATAGTATCACCGATGTTGAACTCAGGAAGATCAGTCCTGATGAGATCGCTTGTTAAGCTTTCAATAATGTTCATTTTATTTTCTCCTCTCTCTAAGCGTTCGTGAAGGTTTTAAATTAAATTTTCCGAAACAGAAAATCCACACCTGCAGAGGACCGCCCGTATACGCTAAATATTCTAACACAAACATCTTTAAATTGCAAGTGTTTTTTTATTCTGAATCTATTTTTTCACAATTTGTCAATTTTTTTCGCTTTTTCCGCTTTCTTTTTGGCGGAGGATTCAACTCCAACTCATATTCTTCAGCATTTTTTTCATACATATCCGGTCTTTTTTCTTTTGTAATAAGAAGAGATTCTCTTCTTCTCCATGCCTTAATTTTTGCGTGGTCACCCGAAAGAAGCACTTCAGGTACCTCCATTCCCTCAAAAACAGGAGGACGGGTATAGTGCGGATATTCCAAAAGTCCGTCATAGTGAGATTCATCGGTAAAGCTGTCTTCATTGGAAAGTACACCATCTATCATACGGCTGACGGAATCAATAACCACCATTGCCGGAAGCTCACCGCCGGTGAGAACATAGTCGCCAACGGATATTTCTTCATCAACAATTTTGTTTATGACTCTCTGGTCTATTCCCTCATAATGACCGCACAAAAAAACTATTTCGTCCTTTTTGGAAAGCTCTATTGCTTTTTGCTGGTCAAAAACCTTTCCCTTGGGCGACATATGTATGACATAGGGCTTTGCCTGCGTATTTTTTGCAACACTCATATATGCATCATACACAGGTGGCGCCTGCATCACCATACCTCTTCCACCTCCATAGGGATAGTCATCAACGCGGTTATGCTTGTTGCCGGCAAAATCTCTTATATTCACCGTATTAAATTCGAGTATGCCTTTTTCTTCGGCACGTCCGAGTATGCTTGAATGAAGCACTGCATCAAACATCTCGGGAAAAAGTGTCAGAATATGAAATTTCATAATTAATCCAGCAACCCTTCCGGTAATTTGACAGTCATATATTTTTCTTCAACATTAACTTCCAGTATAACATCTTTAAGCGCCGGCACGAGAATCGGCGAGGATCCTTTCTTTTCCACAACGTAAACATCGTTACTTCCCGTCTGCAAACAGTCGGTTATGGTGCCATACACGGTGTCGCCTTCTCGCATTTGCATACCTATTATGTCGGCAATAAGATATGTTCCCTCGGGCAAATCGTCGAAATACTCCCTCGGAACATACAAAACCTCCAAACGAAGCGCTTCCGCTTCTTCAACGGAATTTATGCCCTTAAATTTAAGTATGACGGTGTTTTTATGATATTTAATTCCGGTTATTTTAAGATACGTGCCGTCTTTTTTATACACACCGCTTATTTCCTCAAAAAATTCCGGATAATCTGTGCGGGGATTAACCTTAACTTCTCCCCTGAGACCGTGGGTATTTACAATCTGACCAACATCAATCATAGTTATTCTCCTAACAAATCATGTTTCATAAATACTAAGGGAATGTAAAAAAAGTCCAGAACGTCAAAAGCATGATTTAAGCCTGATATTAGTGATAAAGTATATTAAATAACTCCTGTCAGGCTATGTTGAAAAACATCGATTTTACGATGTTTTTCTCTTTATAAAATGCTTTTGACTATAAAT
>JAZSOL010000180.1:0-3353 GCA_045536915.1 Clostridia bacterium | reverse complement strand
CAAATTCTTCTTTCTTCATAGCTATGGGCTTTTCGGGAACGGCAATCTTTTTGGCATCTATTACCTTTTTAATCATATCAAAATGCAGATAATGAGGCGTGCATATATGAACTGAGTCAATTTCGGAATCTTTGAGCACATCCTCAAAATCATAGTATGCCTTACATCCGTATTTTTCAGCACCCTTATTCGCCCTGTCATGGTCTGTATCACAGATTGCATATATGTTTACATCTTCAAGTCCTTTGAGTGCTTCAGCGTGAACCGGACCGATTACACCGAAGCCTACTATACAAATGTTATACATAGTAATTACATCCTTTATCAGTATGTTCCGGAAAGATCGGAAGCTTTTGCTTTTACTTCTTTTTTGACATATGTTGATTTTGCTATTTTTTCCTGAAGCAAACCATAGAACTCATCATGAGGGAAGTTTTTGCAGTCTGCCCACTTACCTGTCCATGTGCTGTAGTGAATAGCATTTGAAATGGTAAGACCGTTGATACCTTCGTATCCGGGAGCAAGAAGATTTTCTTTATTGCCCAAAATCACTTCTGCATAGTCATTGAGTATACCGGAATGATGAGTTGCTTCACCATGAATCGGAATTTCACATTTCCAGCATTCGGGGAATGCGAACACATTATCATTTACAGTAAGGTTTGCATTATGTTCACGTTCAGAAACAACGTTTCTGTGGAATGTAAGCTTTTCATCGTTTTCTACGGTGAGTTTACCCATATCGCAGGCAATTTCAAGAAGATTGTGTCCGGGTGCTTCACCTGTGGAGGTGATGTAGGTTCCGGTTATGCCGTTATCATATTCCATATATGCCACCACTTCATCTTCTACTTCAATGTCATAATATTTACCAAACTTACAGAAAGACATTATTTTGGAAGGCATACCGAACATCCATTGCCAGAGGTCGAGCTGATGGGGATTCTGATTGATGAGTGTGCCGCCGCCTTCGGTTGCCCATGTTGAACGCCATGCACCGCTGTCATGATAAGCCTGTGGTCTGTACCAATGGGTGATTGTCCAGGAAATTCTTTTGATTTTTCCGAGCTGACCGGATTCATACATTTCTTTTACTTTTTGGAAAACAGGTTTGGTTCTCTGATTATACATAATTCCAAAAACCTTACCGGATTTTTTTGCGACTTCGTTCATTTCAAGAACCTGCTTAGTGTATACGCCTGCGGGTTTTTCGGTGAGGACGTGGAGACCATAGCTGAATGCTTTAATTGCAAGAGGCGGATGGTCATAATGCGGTACTGCAATAAGAACAGCATCTATAAGACCGCTTTTGTACATATCTTCAGCATCGTCAAAAGTGGGAATGCCGGGGTAGGTGCTTTCAAATTTTGCTCTTTTGTCGGCATCAATATCGCAGAGCGCTGCAAGCTCAACCTTAGGGGTTTTACCACTCATAATATTTTTTGAATGAATAGTCCCCATATTACCGA
Organism: Clostridia bacterium; assembly: GCA_045536915.1. Lineage (GTDB taxonomy): Bacteria > Bacillota > Clostridia > UMGS1810 > UMGS1810 > RGIG1828. The sequence goes on along the minus strand of JAZSOL010000180.1, from coordinate 1,884 downwards.
ATCCAATAATTCCAAGTCTTACTTTTTCCATGATTATTATATCTCCTTCATAATTTTATTTAATGCATCATAAGCAATAGTGAATTTTGATGCATCACTCTTTTCAAGTTTAAGCATTTCATCGTCTATTTCAAGTGCTTCCAGTCCTCCAAAGCTTCCAAGATGAGGCTCAAGGCTGACAAAGCCGTTATAATCTTTTTTTGCAAGTTCGCCGAGGATATATGAAACATTGCCCTTACCATAACCCGCAGGAACAATTGTGCCATCCTCATTGACATCCTTAATGTGCATATATTCAATATATTTTCCCACAAGCTCCCATGCTTTTTTAGTATCTTCTCCGCACTGAACGAAGTTTGCCGGGTCAAACACAGCTTTAAAATTATCGTCATAGAGTTCGTTTAAGATATCGGCACATCTTGAAGCAACATCACCGTAAATGTCTTTTTCATTTTCGTGAAGAAGAATCACATTCTGCTCTTTAGCATAGGCTTTGAGCTTTTTGAGTCTGGCAATAACCTCATCACGATAGATTGCAGGATCTTCACCCTGAGGCATAAAGAATGAAAACATTCTGATGTATTTACAATCGAGTTTTTTTGCAATTGCTACAACGTTTTTAAATTTTTCCATGTGAGGCTCAAAATCATCAGTAATTTTAATTTTACCTATTGGAGAACCTATTGATGATGCTTTAATACCGTATTTTTGCATTGCAGAAAGAAGCTCATCCGCTTCAGACTCCGATAAATCGGCTATGTTTTTGCCATTTATTCCTCTGGGCTCAAAATATTTGATACCGAGGGTATTCAAGTGTTCAAACTGTTTGATAATATCGGGATCTATCTCGTCAGAAAATCCGCTTATAATGAATTTGTGCATACAAACACCTCCAAGGATAATATATCACAAATTTTTCATTTATTCAACATCTATATTGCCTTAAACATTTACTATATTGTCTTTTAGACTTGAAATTATATATATGATGTGATATATTAATACAGGGCAAGGAGTGATTTATAATGAAAGATTATTTTATGCATTGCACTTTTGACAAAAAAGTTAACATAGATTCATTCAAGCTTCACAGTCATGATGATTTGTATGAGTTGATGCTTCTTATTGCAGTTAACGCCGAATACATATCGGAAGGTTCGGTCTACCCTATTGAGACAAATGACGTGGTTATTGCAAGACCAAACGAAATGCACCGGATTCATCACCTCTCTGACGGAGAATACGGAAGATTCTGCATTCAGATTCACAAAAGCTTTTTTAAAGAATACAAGTGCGAATGCTACGAAGATTTTTTCAGGAAATATGACTTCGGAACATACAACAAGATAAGTGCCGCATGGGTCATGGAATCGGGAATTTATGATATTTTCATGAGAATAAAGGAATATTCGGATGATTTAAGAAATATGTATGTGCCGGCTGTGGCAGGATGCCTTCTGGAAATGCTTCATATTCTTAATAACAACGAAAACATATTTGATATTCCGGGGCAGTCAAACCTTGTGAGAGACATAATTTCTCATATAAATGCCAATTTCAATTCAAAAATAAGTCTTGACGAGCTTTCGGAAAAATATTTTATTTCAAAGTATTATCTGTGCAGAATATTTAAAGCCAAAACCGGCTACACACTGACAGGATACATAAATCACAAGCGGATAATAAACGTTAAGGAGCTTTGCAGAAAAGGCATGAATATATCTCATGCGGCTATTGAGTCGGGGTTCGGGAATTATTCGGCGTTTTACAAGGCTTATCTCAAAGAAAACGGTGAAACTCCCAAGAATATTTTAAACAATTGATAGTGTTTGAAACGGAGATATTCTAATCAAAAAGGAACAGTTAGCCGTCGCAAGATAATCC
>JAZSOL010000282.1:0-14360 GCA_045536915.1 Clostridia bacterium | reverse complement strand
GTAGATAAAAAAGAAGCTCCGATTAAGAAGAATTATGCCGGTGATGCGGAATTGGTGGCAGTTGATCTGCCTGGTGCGTATTCCATGTCTCCGTTTACGTCAGAGGAGAGTATCACCAGTTCCTATGTTAAGAATGAAGCTCCCGATGTCATTATTAATATTGTTGATGCAACCAATTTGAGCAGAAGTTTGTTTTTTACAACTCAGCTTCTTGAAATCGGTGTGCCGGTTGTTGTGGCTCTCAATAAGAGTGATGTAAATGAAAAAAGGAAAACCAGGATAAATGTTGAGCTTCTTTCGGCTCTTCTCGGATGTCCTGTTATCGAAACCGTGTCGGCATCGGAGAAAAGCAAGGGGGTAAAGGAACTTGCCAAAATTGCTTTAAGCCTTAAGGGGATGCATCAGGAATCACCCTACGCTCAGGGTGATGTTGATTTTTCGGATAAGCTTGCGGCAAAAAGTGCCGACAGGAAACGTTTTGAATTTGTGAATAAACTTGTTTCGGAAGTTGAAAGCCGCAGAGTGCTCACGAAAGAAAGAAACGTGCAGGATAAGATTGATGTTGTTCTCACCAATAAGTGGCTCGGTATTCCGGCTTTTGCCGTTGTGATGTTTCTGGTGTTCTATATTTCTCAGGCAACACTCGGACCTTTCATTGCCGACACCTTTGTATCGTGGCTTGAAGTTTTCCAGAGCAGGGTAGGGGTGCTGTTTGAAAATGCATCTCCCATACTCAGATCGCTTCTTGTTGACGGAGTTATAGGTGGTGTGATAGCGGTTATAGGTTTTTTGCCGCTGGTTATGATTATGTATTTCCTCATTGCACTCCTTGAGGATTGCGGATATATGGCAAGGGTAAGCATTGTGCTTGACCCAATCTTTAAAAGGGTTGGTCTTTCCGGAAAATCGGTCATTCCGTTTGTTATCGGTACAGGCTGTGCAATTCCCGGTGTTATGGCGAGCCGTACCATACGCAACGAAAGAGAACGCAGAGCAACGGCTATGCTTGCCCCCTTTATGCCTTGCGGTGCAAAGCTTCCGGTTATAGCGCTTTTTGCCGGTGTTTTCTTTGCAGATGCTTCGTGGGTGGGGCCGCTGATGTATTTCGTGGGAATAGCAATCATATTCTTTGGTGCGCTTCTTATAAATAAAATCACAGGTCATAAAACAAGAAAATCATATTTTATAATGGAAATGCCGGAATATAAAGTTCCGAGTGTTAAAAGAGCCTTTGGTTCAATGTGTGCAAGAGGCTGGTCCTACATAGTAAAAGCCGGTACGGTAATTCTTCTTTGCAACACGGCAGTTCAGATTATGCAGTCGTTCAACTGGAGCTTTGAACTTGTTGAAGAAGGCATGGAGCACACTTCAATTCTGGCATCTGTTTCCGTTCCGTTTGCTTTTCTTCTGATTCCGCTCGGATTCGGAGTATGGCAGATGGCGGCTTCGGCAATAACGGGATTCATTGCAAAAGAAAACGTTGTGGGAACACTTGCGGTTGTGTATGGAGTAACTAATTTCATTGATGCTGAGGAGCTTGCGCTGGTTGGCGGCGCAAATGAACTTTCGGGAATTTTTGCACTCACAAAATCGGCGGCATTGGCCTGCCTGATGTTTAACCTTTTCAGCCCGCCGTGTTTTGCCGCAATTGGTGCAATGAACTCGGAAATGAGAAGCAAAAAATGGCTTTTCGGCGGTGTTGGACTTCAGCTTGCAACAGGCTACACACTCGCATTTTTGGTGTATCAGACCGGCACACTCGTCACAACAGGAAGCTTTGGAATGGGGTTCGTTCCCGGATTGATTGCAGTTGCGGCAATGGCAGGCAGTGTGGTGGCAATTATTATGAACACGAACCGCAAGCTTAAGCTTGAAAAAAACAAAAAAAGGAGTTGAGGCAGTTATGATTAATTTTGTTATAGCGGGAATATTGATTGTGATTGTGGCATTTTCTGCCGGATATATAATAAGCGCTAAAAAACGGGGAGTAAAATGCATAGGCTGTCCCGATGCCGATAAATGCGGAAAAAACTCCTGCGGAAAATGTAAGGGTTGTAATGGTGAATAAAATTATTTAAAAAAAGCTGATGCTTCGGCATGATGAGTGCCAAAGCATCAGCTTATATTTTTATGTTACTGAAAATAATGTTTACAGATATGTTTTCGCAATCCACGGGCTCAATGCTCAGCATATGTGCCATGGCAGAAAGGGTTCGCAGGTCTATGATATTTGATATGGATTTCACAGTGAGGTGAGGAAGAGTAATTTTTATCATCAGGTAGTTGTATTCGTCGTCATAATTAAATTCAAACAGTCCATGTTTGCTTTGAGCCATACTTTCAAGTGCGCTCACCGTGTTGAGCAAAATTTTGTCGGGTTTTGCAGCAGTTTGTTTGTCGATTGCGCTGTAAAATGTTTTTATCATATTTATAGCCTTTATGCCGGGCGGAATTTTATCTCCATCTGAATAAGGTTTTTCTCTGAAATCACGTTTGAAGTGAATATCTCCCATCAAAATCACTCTTTCTTATTATAATATAAACCTTTAAAGGTATTACATTTGCAATTATAACACATATTAAAGTGTAATGCAAGATAAATGCATCTTTTTATGGTGTGGTTTTTGTAAGATTATGCTTTATTATATGTTATGAGGTGATTTGGTGTGGATGAAAAAGACATATTTTTGAGGATTGCAAAATTACGTGTGAAAAAGAATGTATCGGCGCGGGAAATGAGTCTTGCGATAGGGCAGAATCCAAATTATATTAATCATATAGAAACCGGTCAGGGTATGCCGTCAATAGCAGGACTTCTTTATATATGTGAATATTTAAACATTGCGCCTAAGGATTTCTTTGATATGGATAATCCTAATCCTGAAAAGATAGGTGCAATAGTGGAGGACCTTAAAACACTCAGCGATGAAAAGCTGGATGCGTTGGCTGTGATAGTTAAAGGTTTGAAAAAGTGATTTTATTAAAATTTGAGTCCGTATTAATGATGTTGTGCCTCAAATGACACAAACAAAAAAAGGGACTTTTTTTACAGTCCCTTTTTTTCTAAAGCTGTTGAGCAGACTTGAACTGCCGACCTCTTCCTTACCAAGGAAGTGCTCTACCTGCTGAGCTACAACAGCGTATCCAACGATTTGATATTATATCAGAAAATAAACTGTTTGTCAATACCTTTTTTTGAAAAATTTTTAAAGACCCGGTAACCAATTTGCAGGTGATATCATAATATAAGAATGAACCTGAATAACGGAGGTGTTGATATGCTTAATAATATGTGTTGCGGTAACAGCATATTCGGTTCAAACGATGGAATACTTTTCTTTATTCTCGTATTTCTTATTTTATTCGGTTGCTGTCCTCAGCAGGAAAACGGTTGTGGATGTAACTAATACAGGGAGGTAATTATATGTTCAATCTTTTTGGAAACGGCTCGTATGGTCAGGAAAGCAGCACAATGCTCTGGTTTATCATTCTCGTTATCCTTCTTTTCATGAACAACGACAACAGCTCATCCAACTGCGGCGGATGTTCATCTTGCGGTAACGGTTGCTGAAAATAGCGGAGGTTTAGTATGACAGGATGTTATGACAATTGCGGATGCCGCGGCGATAACTCGTTTATCTGGATTATAATTGCAATAGTTGTTGTTTTCTGGCTTTCGGGCTGGGGCGGCAATAATCTGGGTAACGGAAATTGCTGCAACTGAGCAAAAAAACACTGCTAATATAATGTAGAAACTAATCAGCATCGCTTGTGTATTGGCGAATTTTTCAAAAAGCCATTCAAGTGATGCTGATTTTGTGTATAATATAGATAATTAATTGAATTTTGGTTATTTTTTTAAAATTTTGTATTGACAATTTATTCTGAATATGATATATTTTATTTGCTGATGAAAAGCTCTTTTTTTTTGTGCGCAGATTTTTATGCACACAAATTTAAGAATAGTTTTATTTATAACTTTTCATAAATAAGCACTTAGATTAATAAGGAGGTGCACGCCATGAGAACAAAAATCACATTAGCATGCAGTGAGTGCAAACAGAGAAACTACAACACCATGAAAAACAAAAAGAATGATCCGGACAGACTCGAAATGAAAAAGCATTGTCGTTTCTGCGGAAAACATACCTTGCACAAAGAAACAAAATAATAGTTATTATCCTTGCGGGAGGTGAAAGCTATGGCAGAAGCCACGGCTCAGAAAAAGAAATCAGGCAATAGAATTGCAAGATTTTTCAAAGAATTAAAATCAGAATTAAAAAAAGTTGTATGGCCTTCAAAGAAACAGGTTAGCAAAAACACTCTCATCGTTATTGTGGCTGTTTTGATTATCGGTGCAATTATTTATGCTCTTGACCTTTTGTTTGGTTGGGGTATGTCCAAAATCATCACCAGATAACAGTATTATCATAAGTCGCATGAAGGAGGCCGGAAGATGGGCAGTACAAGTAAGAATGCCAAATGGTATGTAGTTCATACCTATTCCGGGTATGAAAATAAAGTAAAGACTAATCTGGAAAAAATTATAGAAAACAGAAGTCTTGAAGAGCTCATTCTTGATATCAGAGTTCCCACCGAGGATGTTGTTGAAACAAAGGGTGAAGAAAGCAAAGTTGTTACCCGTAAAATATTCCCCGGATATGTTCTCATCAAGATGGTTATGACAGACGATACCTGGTATATCATCAGGAATACAACAGGTGTAACAGGCTTCGTTGGTCCCGGGTCAAAACCCGTTCCGCTCACGGAAGATGAAGTTGAAGCACTTGGTGTGGATGTCAGAGAAGTATTTGCTGATTACAGTATCGGCGATCAGGTAAGAATCATCGAAGGTGCATTTGTTAATCAGACAGGTACTGTTGAAAAAATTGATACTCAGGCGAAAAAGATTACCGTTACAGTTGCTATGTTCGGCCGTCAGACTTCGCTTGAATTGGATATCAACAATGTTGAATCCATCTGAGGAAACGCTTTGAAATCGGATAAGCTGTTTCCGCTTATAGTTATTAATAGCAACCTTTTGGTTGATATTATTTAAAGTGGGAGGATTGAATATACATTCCGCTTTACCACATTTGTTCAAGGAGGTGTTCTTAAATGGCACAGAAAGTAACAGGTTTCATCAAGCTTCAGATCGGAGCAGGAAAAGCCACACCGGCTCCCCCGGTTGGTCCCGCACTCGGTCAGCACGGTGTAAACATCATGCAGTTTTGTAAGGAATTTAATGAAAGAACAGCAAAGGACGCAGGTCTTGTTATCCCTGTAGTTATCACAGTATATCAGGACAGATCTTTCTCTTTCATCACCAAGACTCCGCCCGCAGCAGTACTTTTGAAAAAGGCTTGCAAAATCGACAGCGGTTCAGGCGTACCTAACAAAAATAAGGTAGCAACAATCAGCAAAGATGCTGTTAAAGCAATTGCTGAACAGAAAATGCCCGACTTGAATGCTGCAAGCGTTGAAGCTGCTATGAGCATGATTGCCGGAACGGCAAGAAGCATGGGTATTGTTGTTGAAGACTAATTCCATGCATATTAGTGGGAGAGATTCAAAAAACATTCTCTTGAATTTCGATTGACCACAGAAGGAGGAAGCATAAATGCATAAAGGTAAAAATTACATTGAAAGTGCAAAATTAATTGACAGATCCAAATTATATGAATCTGCTGAAGCTTTTGATCTTGTAATTAAAGCTTCAAAAGCTAAATTTGACGAAACAGTTGAAGCTCACATTAAGCTCGGTGTTGACTCAAGACACGCAGATCAGCAGGTTAGAGGTGCTGTTGTACTCCCTAACGGAACAGGTAAGAAAGTTAGAGTGCTTGTTTTCGCTAAAGGTGACAACGTTCAGGCAGCTCTTGATGCAGGTGCTGATTTTGCCGGCGGTGAAGAACTCGCTACCAAAATCCAGAGTGAAAACTGGTTTGATTTTGACGTAGTAGTTGCAACTCCCGACATGATGGGTATCGTAGGTCGTATCGGTAGAATCCTCGGACCTAAAGGCTTAATGCCTAACCCCAAAGCAGGTACTGTATCTCCCGATGTTAAAAAGGCTGTTGAAGATATTAAAGCCGGTAAAATTGAATACCGTCTCGACAAAACCAATATCATCCACTGCCCCATCGGAAAAGTTTCTTTCGGAGTTGAAAAACTCATGCAGAACTTCAACACTCTTATGTCTGCTGTTATTAAAGCAAAACCGGCAGCTGCAAAGGGTCAGTATCTCAGAAGCGTTTCCGTTGCATCAACAATGGGCCCTGGTGTTAAACTTAACCCCGTTAAGCTTACTGACTAATTTTTCAAAAAAAGGTCTTGACAATTAGTTGTTTGTATGATATTATATATAGAGTGTCCGCAGACAGCAGGTGTTTTTAGTATGTAAATCCTGCCGAGGAGTGAAATTAATACATTATAAATTGTGTATTGTTATGCTTCCCGTTTGTCAAAAGCGGGAAGCTTTTTTGATATATTTCCGGGCACAATATATTTTTAATTACGCTCAGGAGGTGAATTAGTATGCCAAGTACAAAAGTTTTAGAACAGAAGAAACAGGTTGTTGCAGAGTTGGTTGAACTTCTCAAATCCGCTCAGGCAGGTGTCCTCGTTGACTACAGAGGTATCACTGTTGAAGACGATACAAAGCTTCGTGCAAAACTCAGAGAAGCAGGTGTTGAATACAAAGTTGTTAAAAACACCCTCACAAGATTTGCTGCTAATGAAGTTGGCTATCAGGAACTTGACGAACAGCTCAATGGTCCCACAGCTTTAGCTATCAGCACAACAGACCCTGTTGCTCCTGCAAAAGTTATTTCTGACTTCGCTAAAGAAGTTGAAACAATTCAGGTTAAAGCAGGTTTCCTCGATGGTAAGGTTATTACTCTCGATGAAGTTAAAACATTAGCTTCTACACCTTCCAAAGAAGTTCTTATTGCTAAGATTATGGGTAGTCTTAATTCTCCCATTTCCTCGCTTGTTAGAACATTACAGGCTTTGGTTGATAATGGTGTTGAACCCGCAGACATTAAAGTTGATGCACCGGCAGCCCAAGAAGAAGCTGCACCCGCAGTAGAAGAAGCTGCACCCGCTGCTGAAGCAGAAGCTCCCGCAGCAGAATAATTCCAAACGAAAGGCTGTAAGCCAAAAATTATAATTATTATACAGGAGGTAATTTATCATGGCAAGTATTGAACAGATTATTGCTGATATCAAAGAATTAAAATTATTAGAAGTTGCTGAATTAGTAAAAATGATGGAAGAAGAATTCGGTGTTAGTGCTGCTGCTCCCGTAGCAGTTGCAGGTGCTGCTGTTGCTGGTGGCGCTGCTGAAGCTGAAAAAACAGAATTCGACGTTATTCTTGCTGATGCAGGTTCTGCAAAACTCAAAGTTGTTAAAGTTGTTAAAGAACTCACAGGTCTTGGTCTTAAAGAAGCTAAAGACGTTGTTGACGGTGCTCCCAAGACTGTTAAAGAAGCTTGCAACAAAGAAGAAGCTGAAAAAATCAAAGCTGCTCTCGAAGAAGCAGGCGCAAAAGTTGAACTCAAATAATTTAACTTTTTACTTAAAAACCGTATGCTTTAGAGCATACGGTTTTTTTAAACGGTTGCAAACTGAATTAATAAAGAAAACGAAAGGAAAACTGATATGGAAGAGAATACAAGAATCATATTTGAAATGGAAGACGGAAGCTCTTTTGTTGTTGAGCTTTATCCTGAATATGCGCCCGAAACTGTTGAAAACTTCATAGGTCTCGTTGAAGAAGGTTTCTACGACGGACTCACATTCCACAGAATAATCCCCGGCTTTATGACCCAGGGCGGTGACCCGGAAGGCACAGGTATGGGCGGAAGCGGAACAAACATTACCGGCGAATTTGCTCAGAACGGAATCGTGAATAACCTTAAGCACGAAAGAGGCGTTATATCTATGGCGCGCTCAATGATGCCCAATTCTGCAAGCAGTCAGTTCTTTATCTGCTTTGAAGATGCTCCGCACCTCGACGGTTCATATGCGGCTTTCGGAAGAGTGGTTGAAGGAATGGAAGCTGTTGATGCAATGGCTGAGGTTGCAACTGACTACAGCGATAAGCCTCTTGAACCTGTTGTGATGAAAAGAGTTTACATTGAAGAATAAAATATGATTTTGAATAAAGCCTCTTTTTTGCCTATATAATGGTTAAAAAGGGGTTTTTTTATGTGGAATAAGGTTCTTTTGAGCAGTGGTGATGAAGTTAAGTGGCGTGTGAGCAATAATGTTTTTGAGGTCAGGTGCAGTGTGAACGAAAAAGTGATTCCGGATGGATGCCGTTTATACGTGTGTAGTCGGGAGTATGGAAATATTCATAAGATGTGCATTGGGAGTTTTTCAAAGAAAAACGGTGAATTTTTTGTTGGCAAATCATATACCGCGGCATATCTTGAGCTCAACAACATTTCTTCCGGAGGCATATTGGATTTTGAAATAACCGGAAGTGACGGAGCGGTGGTGTGGATGTCGGGCAATATAGCAGAAAATAATGAGTATAAGGAAGAAAAAGATGAAGATTTTTCGCTTACAAGAGCAAAAAATCTTCTGGAATCTGCCTGCGGAAAAACGGAGAATTTTGATGAAGCGGATTTGATAGCTTTCAACACTATACGCAATATGGACAAATATGACAGCACTACTTTGCCGTGCTTTGTGGATTTTGAGTGGGTGAGAATCGGAACGGTTGAAGAATGCTTCGGACTTTCGGCTGTGTCTCATCTTATATACGATACGGCTTTTTTGCAGATGTTTTGCAATTTCAAAGAATGGTATTTCGGCAGGCAGGGCAACCGTATGTTTGCGGTGTGCATGGGTTGCACACATGATAACACACCGTTTTCCAATGCGGAAGACTGCAGTGTGGTGGCAAAATGTGACGGCGTTAATTACTATGCAGTTGGAATAGCACTTCTTGATGACGGGCAGTATTTTTACCGGATATGTTGAAATATTTCTTGCAAAAAAAAGCTATATGTGATATACTGATATAATAATATACAATGGAGAGATGTGTAAATGCGGATTTTAAATACTAATGCTGAAAATAATAAAAAGATATCACGTTTCAGGCTTCCCGGATTCCGTTCGGGTTCGCTGGCAAAAAAAATAATTGCGTGTGTATATTATTGTTTTGTGTTTTTTAATGTTATTGTGAACGGGTTCAGAACAGCGCTTCAAATGGATTTTCAGGGCGGTGCAGACGTTTGCCTTTTTGCATTGTTTATGATTTTTGCTTTGGCGGCTTTTCTGGCGCCGGTGATAATTGTGGGTATTTCCGATTATTATGATATCCACGGTATAAAGCTTGTTCTTGCCGTGGTGGCTCTGATGAGCGTTTGTATGACTTGTGCTATGTTTGTCAGCAGTTATTTTTCCGATAGCCTCAAGGGTATAGATGTTGAGATTTCTGATCCGGTTAACGAATCGGAGAGCGGAGATAACAGAGAAATAGAAAATGAGCTTGTTGAAGAAAATCTGAAAAGTGATGAAAAAAGTGTTGATTCGTCAGCTGAATAAGCAATATTGGTTTATTCGCGGGTGAAGTTCAGATTTGCCAAAGGAGAGAGAGTATGCAGAAATTTGTGTCATGGAATGTAAACGGACTCAGAGCCGTTGTTGGAAAAAATTTTATGGAAGTGTTTGAATCACTCGATGCGGATATATTCTGCGTTCAGGAAACCAAGCTTCAGGCGGGGCAGATTGACCTTGAACTTCCCGGAAGATATCAGTATTGGAATTATGCCGACAAGAAAGGTTATTCGGGAACGGCTGTGTTTGCAAAAAAAGAACCGCTTAACGTAACCTATGGTATTGGCATTGATGAACACGACCACGAGGGAAGAGTTATTACTCTTGAATATGAAAAATTTTATTTCGTGTGCGTGTATGTGCCCAATTCGCAAAATGAACTCAAAAGACTTGACTACAGAATGCAATGGGAAGATGATTTCAGAAACTATCTTTGCTCACTGAAAGAAAAAAAATCCGTGGTTATGTGTGGAGATTTGAACGTTGCGGCAGAGGAAATTGACCTTAAAAATCCGAAAACCAACACGCATAATGCAGGATTCACCCGTGAGGAACGTGATAAATTTGCTATGCTTAAAAAATCAGGGTTTACGGATACTTTCAGATATTTCTATCCCGACATGGAGGGGATATATTCCTGGTGGTCATACCGTTTCAGCGCAAGAGCAAAAAACGCGGGATGGAGAATTGACTATTTTGTTACTTCGTCTGATTTGGACGGTAAGCTTGCAGATGCAAAAATTCACACAGACATAATGGGTTCCGACCATTGCCCTGTGGAGCTTTGCATAGAGCTGTAGGGCAGTTATTACGTTGAAAACCAAAATTAAAATAAAATAATATACTATATGGAGGATAATTATAATGAAAATCGAAACAAAATGCATACAGTCCGGTTATAATCCGGGCAACGGTGAAGCGAGAGTTTTGCCAGTTTATCAGAGCACAACATGGAAATATGCTTCCACAGAACATATGGGAAAGCTTTTCGACCTTGAAGAAGATGGCTATTTCTATACCCGTCTTGCCAATCCCACAAACGATGCCGTGGCGGCAAAAATTGCTGACCTTGAGGGCGGTGTTGCGGCAATGCTCACTTCATCCGGTCAGGCGGCATGCTTCTATTCAATTTTCAACATATGCAATGCCGGTGACCACTTCGTTTGTTCATCGAGTGTTTACGGCGGAACATTTAACCTTTTCGGCGTAACAATGAAAAAACTCGGAATTGACGTTACCTTTGTTGACCCCGATGCAGATGAAGAAACTTTAAATGCGGCATTTAAAGATAACACAAAAGCAATGTTTGGCGAAACAATTGCAAATCCGGCTCTTGTTGTTCTTGATATTGAAAAATGGGCAAATATTGCTCATAGCCACAACGTTCCTCTGATTATTGACAACACCTTTGCAACTCCCATAAACTGCCGTCCTTTTGAATGGGGTGCAGACATTGTTGTTCATTCAACCACCAAATATATGGACGGGCATGCAACGAGCGTTGGCGGTGCAGTTGTGGACAGCGGTAATTTCGATTGGGAAAAAGCCGGCAAGTTCCCCGGGCTCACAACTCCCGATGAATCCTACCACGGCATTACCTACACGGAAAAATTCGGAAAAGCAGCCTACATAACCAAGCTTACTGCTCAGGTAATGAGAGACCTCGGTTCAATTCCTTCTCCTCATAATGCATTTCTTTTGAATCTTGGACTCGAAACACTTTTCCTGCGTATGGAACGCCATTGCTACAATGCTCAGACCATTGCTGAATATCTTAGCAATAATGATAAAATTTCATGGGTTAAATACTGCGGACTCCCCGGCGACAAATACTATGATCTTGCTCAAAAATATATGCCGAACGGTTCCTGCGGTGTAATTTCATTCGGTGTTAAAGGCGGAAGAGAAGCGGCTGTTAAGTTTATGGATTCATTGAAGCTTGCGGCAATTGTTACTCACGTTGCAGATGCAAGAACATCGGTTCTTCATCCGGCAAGCCATACCCACCGTCAGCTTAACGACTCTGAGCTTGAAGCGGCAGGTGTAACACCCGACCTTATCAGATTCTCGGTTGGTATTGAAAACGTGGATGATATCATTGCCGATATTCAGCAGGCTCTTGATAATATCTGATAATTGGTGAGGTAAAAATGCAAAAGAAAAATCAATTGGTTGGTACGCTGTTTCTTTTGGCGGCGGCAGTTTTGTGGGGTGCGTCCTTTGTTTTCCAGAATGAAGGTGTTGATATTTTAGACCCATACGCATTCAACGGAATCAGAAGTTTTTTGGGCTCAATTGCCCTTTTGCCGGTTATTTTTATACTTCACCTTATAAACCGCAAAAAAGGTGATGTTAAAAAACCGCATGCAAATAACACGAAAACCCTTCTTTTGGGCGGACTTTGTTGCGGCGTGGCACTTTGCACCGCCGGAACACTTCAGACTCTCGGCATAAAGCAAGGCGCCGGAGAGGCCGGTTTCATAACAACCATATACATAGTATTCGTGCCGATTTTAGGAATATTTTTAAGACAGAAAATTCCGCATAAAGTGTGGCTTGCGGTTATGATGTGTGTGGTGGGGTTGTATCTTTTGTGCGGAAGTTTTGCTCTCAACATTAATCAGATATATCTTTTGCTTTGTGCATTCTTCTTTGCAGTTCATATTCTGGTTATAGACTATTTTTCGCCTAAGGTGGACGGCGTGAAGCTTTCGTGTTTGCAGTTTTTCGTTGTTGGAGTTATCGACTGCATAATTATGCTTTTTGTGGATTGCCCCACATGGGCGCAAATATGGGAATGCTTCTGGCCGAATCTTGCATATTCGGGATTCGTATCGTGTTCAATTGCCTATACTTGCCAGATTATAGGGCAGAAACATATAGACCCGACCCTTGGTGCGCTTCTGATGAGTCTTGAATCCGTTTTTTCGGTGCTTTCCGAATGGGCAATTCAGGGGCATCTTCTGAGCCTTAGTCAGATTGCCGGATGTGCAGTTATTTTCGCGGCAATAATTTTGGTTCAGCTTCCGAAAGGAATGTTCAAACTCAAATCAAAATTTTTATTGACATAATCTGATATATGATATATTATAATAATAACAAAATATGATTGGAGAGGTACTAATGAAAAAGTTTTTATCTGAATTCAAGGAATTTGCAGTAAAAGGCAATGCGCTTGAGATGGCTGTCGGTGTTATTATCGGTGCTGCATTCAAGTCAATTGTTGATTCAATAGTTAATGATATCATTATGCCGTTTGTGGGCATACTTCTCGGCGGCAAGGATTTTTCTTCACTTTCCGTTATGGTGGGCGATGCTCAGATTAAATACGGTATGCTGATTCAGAATATTGTGAATTTCATCATTATAGCCTTTTGCTTATTTATTCTTGTTAAAACTGCAAATAAGGTGAGAGACGGATTTACGCATAAAGAAGAGGAAAAAGCGGCAGAGGAAGAACCCAAAAAGAGCGATGAAGTTGTTTTACTCGAACAAATCAGAGATGCTCTTGAAGCTGTGAGAAAATAATTATAAAAAATATTATTTGTTGAAATTTAATCTTGAAAATAAGAGTGTATTGTGATAAAATAAAAAATTAGTGAAAAAGTTGTCAGACATAACGAAAGGATGATTCCAATGGAAAAGAAAAATATTGATTGGGCAAATCTTGGATTTGGTTATATCCAGACCGATAAGAGATACGTTTCCGATTATAAAGACGGTGCATGGGACGAAGGCAGACTCACAGAGGATGCAAACGTTGTTATAAGTGAATGTGCAGGAGTTCTTCAGTATGCCCAGACCTGCTTTGAAGGTCTTAAAGCCTACACAACCGAAGACGGAAAGATAGTTGTGTTCCGTCCTGACCTTAATGCAGACAGAATGATTGCATCGGCTGAAAGACTTCAGATTCCCGTATTTCCAAAGGATAGATTTATAGATGCAGTTGAAAAGGTTGTTGCGGCAAACGAAGCGTATGTTCCTCCGTTTGGTTCGGGTGCTACCCTTTATTTAAGACCGTTTATGTTCGGTTCAAACCCCGTTATTGGTGTTAAACCGGCTACCGAATACCAGTTCAGAATTTTTGCAACACCTGTTGGTCCATACTTCAAGGGCGGTGCAAAGCCCCTTACCATCAGAGTGTCAGACCTTGACCGTGCGGCTCCGTGTGGAACAGGACACATCAAAGCCGGTCTTAACTATGCAATGAGCCTTTACAACATTGTTGATGCTCATAATCAGGGTTATGATGAAAACATGTATCTTGATGCGGCTACTCACACAAAGGTTGAAGAAACAGGCGGTGCAAACTTTATTTTCGTAACCAAAGACAATAAGGTTGTTACTCCTAAATCAAACACAATTCTTCCTTCTATTACACGTCGTTCTCTTATGTATGTTGCAAAAGAGTATCTCGGATTGGAAGTTGAAGAACGTGAAATCTATAAAACAGAGCTCAAAGATATGGCTGAGTGTGGCCTTTGCGGAACTGCGGCTGTTATTTCTCCTGTTGGTAAAATTGTTGACCACGGCGAAGAAATTTGCCTGCCTGCAGGTATGAACGAAATGGGTCCCACCACCAAAAAGCTTTATGACACACTTACCGGTATTCAGATGGGTAGAATTCCTGCTCCCGAAGGCTGGATAAAAGTTATAAAATAAATTTATATTAATAATGCCGGGCGGGTTCGTCCGGCATTATTTATGAAAGATGAATTTTGATTTAGCGGGGAGATGAAACAAGGTTAGTGCGTTGTAGGGGACGGCGTCCTCGACGTCCCGAAAC
>JAZSOL010000001.1:0-39089 GCA_045536915.1 Clostridia bacterium | reverse complement strand
TGATGAGCGTTTGGCTCTTATTGCTGATTTTTTAGGAACAACCCCCGAATACCTCAAAGGCGAAACCGACATAAAAGAAAAAGCCGCCCCCGTTTCCGGGAGCGACCTTTCGGAGAGAGATATTCAATTCTTGGAAATTTTTAGACAGCTTTCTGTTGAGGAACAGGATTTGTTTTTGAAGATGTTTCGCGCAAAGCAAAAATAAATTCAAGGATCTTTGCGGCCCTTTCCGGGTCTTCTTTTACACATTTGATAAATTCTTCTTCACGTTCCGTCATCTTCCATCACTCCTGTCGCATTAAGTAATTGTCTTCGGTATTCTTCCACAGCTTGCATCTTTCTGGCCTGCTGCAAAGTTTTAATAGTGCGTCGAAAAGAAAAGCCTTTTTCTTGTTTTGGCTGTTTTTTTAAAATTTGTAAGGTTTTAACGAATTCTTGTTCGTTCATTTTGATTCCTTCTTTGATGTAAAATCTCAATTAAGGAATCATTGTTTAAAAATACCGAAGTACCAATAGTTAACGCTGTTGCAACGGGTTCTAAATCCGCCGGGGTCTTCGTCCATTCGTCTCACCGTTCCTTTTAATTTGGATTTTGGAAAAACTTTTCCGATGATACGAATTTAATCCGTTTTCGTCAACTTTTCAATACGCAAATTTGATAGACCCTGTCATTTTTGCTTTTTGGTATTTTTTAAAGAATATTAAAAATGATAAAATAATCTGTCAAAGGTGGTGGTTCTATGGAAGTAGAATACATAAAAACGCTTAAACAAGCCAAAAAAATGACCGCCAAAGATTTGTCAAATTTGACAAACATTCCGGAAAGCACTATTAATAATATTTTAACCAGAAAGACCGAAAACCCCACCTTTGAAACCATTTCAAAAATGGTTATTGCTCTCGGCGGTTCTCTCGATGCTCTCGCCGGCGCAAAAGAAAGCCAAAAAACAGGAGGCGAAGATGTGACCGCTTTTATCGCAACGGTAACTCAAATTTACGAAAATCAAATAAAAAGTTTACAAAAAGATAAATTTTATTTATTTTCCCTGCTTGCCGTCGTTCTTGTAATCGTCTTTGTTGTTCTTGCAATAGACGTTATCGACGGCAACGTCGGTTGGATTCGTCATTGATTTATTGGAATGTCGCTTAATTGCGACATTCTGTGTTTAAGAGAACATTTGTTCTGTTTGTATGGTAGCACATTGTGTGTTATTTTGCAATATAAAAAAATCTGTCAAGGGCAAAACCGCACCAACAGAAAAAAGGAGAGTATTTATGGCAACCATTCCCGCAAAAGCAAAAACAAGGCTTGCCGAAGGAATAAAACGTTTTAAACCTATTGTTTCAAAAGCAAGAGATAAAGATGTAAACGAAAGCGATACAGTAACTATTATCGCCGACATTCTTTCCGAAGTTTTTGGTTACGATAAATATACTGAAATAACCTCGGAATTTGCTGTTAAAAAAACATACTGTGACCTTGCAATTATGTTAGACGGCGTACCGCGTTTACTTATCGAAGCAAAAGCCGCAGGGCTTAACCTTAAAGAACAGTTTATAAAACAAGCTGTTGATTACGGAGCAAATTCTGGAATAGAATGGGTTGTTCTTACAAACTCTGTTAACTGGATGATTTATAAAATTGTATTCGGAAAACCCGTTGTTTCCGAACTTGTTTATGAATTTGATTTTACTCAAATAAATCCTAAAAAAGACGCGGAACTTGAGCTTCTTTTTTATCTTACAAAAGAAGCTATGGCCAAAGGAAGCAAAGTTTCTCTCGACGAGTTTCATTCTCACAAACAAATTTTAAATAAATTTGTCATATCTCAACTTTTGCTTACGGAACCGGTTCTTGATGCTATAAGAAAAACAATAAAAAAAGTTTCTCCTGATGCAAAAAGTACCAACGAAGAAATTAGCGATATTATTTCTACGGAAATTATAAAACGTGACGTTTTGGACGATGAGAAAACTGGAATAGCTAAAAAAATGATTACAAAAGAATTCGCAAAAATGAAAAAAACAGCCGCAAAAAGTTTCGCAGAAAACAAAGAAGAATAAATAAAAAATGCCCCTCGGCTGGGCCATCAACCGAAGGGCGGGCAGAATACTTTTCCAACGGGTTTTCTGCCCTTTTATTATATTATATAAAAGGAGTTTTGTCAATGAAAAGAACAAACACAGCATCTTGGGACGAAAAAAACAAAAGGTGGCGTATTGCCGTTCAAAAGGACGGTGTGCGCAAAAACTTTTATTCCTCATCCCCCGGAAGAACCGGACAGCGCGAAGCAAACAAAAAAGCCGATGACTGGCTGGAAAGAGATATTACAGAAAAAATCCGTTGCGACCGTGCGCTTGACTTGTTTGTCGAAAACATAAGAGAGCGCACTTCTTTTTCAAACTATGATGTAGAAGAACGCCGGGTTAGACTTTATATTAAACCGGAAATTGGAAATCTTTATATTGAATCCGTAACCGAAGGCCACTTGCAAACAATTCTTGACAAAAACACAAAAAAGCTTGCAAAAAAGAGCCTTAAAAATTTAAGAGCAACGCTGACGGCTTTTATCAAATTTTGCCGTAAAAACAAATGGACAGATTTAATACCGGAAGATTTAAGCATTTCCAAAGGGGCAACACCCACCGAGAAAGTCGTTTTACAGCCGCAAGAAGTGCAAAAGCTTTTTGAAAGCGATTATACCTCGTGGCGCGGAAAACCTGTTATTGAGCCGTATGTGGCGGCGTGGAGGTTTCAAGTGATTACCGGATTAAGACCGGGAGAATTGTTTGGCCTTAAATGGACCGATATACGCGATGGATATGTTTATTTACAGCGATCCATAAATAAATTTAATGAAACAACCCGCGGAAAAAATGAAAACGCCGTAAGAGCTTTTAAACTAACTTATGCCGCGCAACAGATTATTAACAACCAGCCAAAAGAAAGCATTTTTGTGTTTCCTGTGAGAAATGGCTCGCATTATAAAGATTGCCTTGCTCGTTACTGCAAAACAAACAACATAACCGTTGTTACTCCATACGAACTCCGCCATACATTTGTATCAATGGCAAAGTATCTTCCGGAAGGAATGGTAAAGCCGCTTGTTGGTCATTCCAAAGACATGGATACTTTTGGAATATACGGGCATTTTCTTGAAGGTGACAATGAAATTGTTGCTGAAGAACTTCAAAAAGTATTTGATAAAATTATTATTAAAAATTAAAATGTGTTAAAAAGTGTGTTAAATGTAAAAAAAGACCGCCTAACAATTTGCATTGTTAAGCGGTTTTTTCGTGGTGAGCCATCGGGGATTCGAACCCCTATTTTTTATTCTATCTACGTGATACGCTTGTTCATCTACATAGAATTTTCCGCATATTTACGCGGTTTTTTCTTGCCGTATTCTATCTACGTGTAACGGCTGTTCACGCTCATAGAACAAAAAGTGTGTTAAAAAGTGTGTTATTTTATTTGTCGCACTTTTCGCAGAACACTCTCGTAAACCTTTGGATAAATCACTTTAAGAGATTGCATCAGCTCGTCGAATACCTCAAGAACCGCCCCGCGATCTTTCTCTTCTGCAACCTGCAAAAACTCGCTGTGTGTTGCGGTGTGTGGTTTTTCTTCAGGTTCTTTTCCGTATAAATGGTCGAAAACCGTATAAAGGCTCGCCAGTTTTTTTATGCTTGTGAAAGACGGCGGCTCTTCCTCACATTCGGCGATAGCTTCGAGCAATTCTCTTTTTGTAATCATCGTTTACCTCTTAAAGATTTTCAAGCTCTTTCATTGCGCGGCGATAGGCTTCGCGCTGTTTTTCGTCTTTTGCGTCAGCCATCATTTCGCGGATATCGTGCATGAGATGTTCTCTGCCGTCATCCCGGCTGTACATCATGCCGCCGTAGTTTCCACGGCCCATGTTATAACCGCTTTCGCGACTGTAACCATCTCTGCTGTATCTGCCCATGCTGTCGCGTTTTGCGTTGCGTCCTCTGCCTCGTCCATTGCGGGCGTAAGCATAATCATCGTCTGCGCTATACTCGTCTTCGTACTCTTCGAGCATTTCAATTTTATCAATATTCTTGATGGTATCGGTGAGCTTGTGGACCGTATCGAGAGTTCCGGCGGTAAGTTCGCCTTTGTTTGCTATTTCCTCAAGTTCATAGCACAGCATATCTTTAATTTCATAAAGGCCTTTCATCTTGTCAACGCCCCCTCTCTCAAGCTACCCTGTCGAAAATGATGTTTGCGTTTGTCACATCAATATCGGTGGTGTCGCTTACATTTTCGACAGAAACAGTCACGCAACAACTGCAAGGGATTTCGATAAAAGTTGTAATGCTGACGTGGAAGAAGTCGCCGATAGCGGCGGGGGTTACTGTTGCAAAAGCATTGCCGAGCTCTTCGCCGTTGATGGTAAGAGCGACGGAAATAGGCTCAACAGTTCCGCCGGTTGCGATGGCGATGTTGCCATCAAAAGTTACGCGATAAACCGCCTTGTATCCGTTTGCCGCACCTTTAAGGAAGAAAATGCCGGAGTTGTCACGGTGGGAAATAAATCCCTTGTGACAGGCTCTTGCGCCCTCTGTAAAGGTCACGTTTTCATCGACTGCAACGGTCTGGACCGGAACAAAGCTATATTCCGCTGCCATAAAATCATCCTTTCTAAATAAGATAAGCGGCGAGGAATGGCAACCCCGCCGCTTTTGTCACACCATCGGCATTATGCCGACCATTTTCGCGAGGTCACGAAAAAGCTGTCTTTCTATTCAGTTTAGAAAGCATTGCCTCCGCATCCGCAGGACTGCGCATACTGATAGCAGCAGTTCGGGTTCGGCACAACGTATGCAGGGACCGGAATATCACGGCCAAGTCTGCGAATAAGCTCTGCGGTCTGTGCTTCCTGATTTGCGGTAATGAAAGCGTTCTGTGCCTGCTGAGAAGCGGCAAATTTAAGGCTCTGATTTTCCGCAGTAAGAGTTGCGATTTTGTCGGTGGTAAGGAAGTCGAGAATTGCTCTGCCGGTTGCGTTTTGGTTTTCAATAATGTCGCGTGCGGCATTATTGATAGAGTTGTTTGTATCGCAAAAACCGCGCTCAATAAGACGCTGGGTTTCGCAGCAACATTTTGCGTTGTCCATTGCCACATTTGCAAAGCCTGCGCTGATACTGTTGGTTATGCCGTCGAGTTTTCCGATAAAAGTCTGGCGATCAACTGCGGTTGTAACATCACCGGGAGTTGCATATACTGCGTTTGCGCCACCTCCGCCATAGCCGCCGCCATAGCCAAAGCCGCGTCCGCCGAAGATAAGGAAGAGCAGTATAAGCCACCATCCGCCGTTGTTGTCACCGAACATCCCGCCATCGTTTCTACCGCCGGTTACTGCCGCGATATCAGCAACAGAAAGTCCATTCTCTGTCATTGTCAAAAGTCCCCTTTCAAAGTAAAGTTTTTAAAATTTATGCTGAACCGAGCGCGCATCGGTAAAAGCCTTATTTGAACATTCCTGCAATTTGATTTGCCATCTGTGCGTATCTATTAAAGTCTTCCTGTGAAAGCTGGCCGTTTTTCATCATCTTTTCAACTTCCGCTTTTGGGTCGCCTTTAAAAGAGCTTTTAAACTGGTTAAATTCGTTCATAAATTCTGCCATAGGGTTCTGTGGTACTCCAAATTTTTGAAAAAGTGAATTACTCATCGTCGTCTTCCTCCAGATGTTTCATTATTTTTGATTTCGGTTTGGTTGTTGCTTCAATTCTTTTCGTTAAACGCTCCACCTCGCCCCGCAAGGCCTCAAAGTCCTCTTTTGCAACAAACTTGTCACCACAAGAGCAAGCGTGTTCTGTGGGCTTCTGTGGGGCTTTGTCGGCAATGTCTTTGTATTCCAAAATTCTCATACTCGGAAGTCCGGTTGCGTCCGCGCTCTTGATGTAAATAACATCTTTTTCACTGTCCCATAAGGTTACGGTGTTTCCCGGTGCCACAAGATAAGCCTTTGCGGCTTCTTCGCCTTGCACCCATATAAAACCGTTCTGTGCCGGCTGCGCCGCTTGCTGATAAGGCATTTTGTATTGAGCAAGCATATCCGCAGGAGCGGTCTGTGCATAAAAATTCTGCTGTGGCGGCGGATAATATCCGCCTATAGGTGTGTAATTTCCGTATGCCATTTTTAACCTTCTTTCTGCCAGTAATAAATCGGGATTTCGTTTCCGCTATCCCACGTGTCAAAATATTCTCCGTCAACAACGGCAACAACGTGCCCGGAAAGCGCAAGAACAAAGTTTCCTTTTGGGTGGTCTTTGCAAAAATCTTCAACGGTGTAACAGTCCGGGCATTCGTCAGGAATTATTCTTTTGCGAAAACCCTTGCTTTTGAGATATCCGCCCCAAACGTGATTTGCGTGTGGCATATCGCATTTTATAAATCCCTCAAGGCAAAGCCCTATATATGTCCGTTCCCAGCTTTGATTTAATGCCTTGCTTATCGCCCTTACGGTGCAGTCCTCAACCCTGTTGTTGAGCGGATTTGCATTGAATTTAACCGTTTTACCACCTCCTGTTTACAAGAAAATTGTATAAAAAAATAAAGCCGGTTCCTACGAAAGAAACCGGCAATTTTTACGCAAATTTTATGCAATTTTTGTTGTTTTGTACGCGTCGTGTATATATTGCACAAAAACAAACTTTATTTTTGTTGCATCTGCGAATTGTAATTCATATACACATTGTGTATAATAATAACTGTAAAGAAGAGGTAAACACCCCACCAATAACATACAACAAAGGAGATAAAAACAATGACCCTTATTGAATTACTTGCACATACACTTTTAATTCTTAAAAATGTTTATGGAGATGAGTTTGAAAACTTATCTATTGAAGCAAAACAAGAAGTTATAATAATCTATCTTCAACAAATCATACACGCTGACCATTATTCTAAAGAATGTATATTTGAAATTTTTCAGAAAGAATTTGCAAACGCATAATAAAAGCACCAAGCCGAAGGGCGGCGGCAAAACCGCCCCAACAAATTATTGACAGATTGTTTAAAAAGCTTATAATAAAGGCAGAAAATAAGAAAAGGAGCAATTAACAATGAAATTTACCAATAATGAAAAGTCCAATGGAGAGCTTGCTGTAAGATATATGAGCGACAAAGCGAGAAAGGTTTATGACGAAACCGATTCCGTATCAGTCATTGAATACGATTATGGCGATGAAAAACGCTATTTTGTCGATATCGCCGGATATAGCCGTTCCGGACTTACTTTTGAAGAAGCCGAAGAATTTCTCGAAGACAATGCCTGGGAAGAAGAGGAAGATTAAAATGACCTTCAAAGAACTGCGTGAAACTTCCGGAATGACCCGCCCGGAATTTGCAAAATATTTTGATATCCCGTACAGAACGGTGCAAAGCTGGGAACTTGGCGAAAGAAAATGTCCAGATTACGTTTTGAAACTTATTGAATATAGACTCAAAAGAGAAAGTTCTGATTTGTTGTATTTTTAGGCATAAAAAAAGAGCCGGAGGCGTTTGCCTCCGGCTTTTTTAAATGTGCTTAATTATTTTGTCAAGCCCTTTTTTGACAACATACTGAACCCCGCGAACGGACATCTCCATCTCTTCTGCGAGCTTTTCAAAAGTAATATCGTCAAGCAGCTTGCGCTTCATAATCTTTCTGTTGCGTTCATTTAAAACGCATTCGTGAATAATTTCTTCCCATTCCGAATAAGTGTAATCGTAATCACAGGGGTTAAACTTCAAGCAGATCACCTTACAACGATAAGGATTAAATTTAAAATCAAAGAAAAAACAAGTGCCAGCGTCAGCTTTTTTATCAGCATTTTATATTTTGCTTCAAGCACTTTATATACAACATAAGGAATTGTTTTTAATTCTTTTTCATCCATTTCGTCCTCCGTTAAAGCATTGCTTTCATTTCTCTTTTCTTTGCAGAAAGATAAATAACGGGTGTGTCTTTGCTGTTGGGTTTAAATTCCTGCACTTCGCCGTAACCGCCGTAATCAAGGTTGGATGCGGTGTTAACAAAAAGTTTTGTAATGTTTTGATAGCAGGAGTTGCGATAATCAATGCGCAGAAATGATTCTTTCATAACCATTGGAAGGTGGGTGTGGGAATGGATGTAAACATCGCAGTCCGCAATGCTAGCCATGTCCGCAAGGCGTATGGCTTTTGCGCCCTCTTTCCGTCCGCCGCCGATGCCGTGGTTACAAAGAACGGTATAGCATCTTCGCTCTTTTTTCCCTCTTCCATGGTCGATGGCTTTTCCAAAACGCAGGAAGATAATCGCCGCCGCAGGGGAATAACAGTCACCGATGCCAAGCTGATATGCCATTATTTTAGCAATGTCAAAACCTTCTTTTCGGTATCCTCTGTTCTCATGGTTTCCGCTTGTAATGGCTATGATTTTGTTTTTTATCGGTTCAAAAAATTCAACAGCCTTTTCAAGTTGCCCCATGATGTTAAATTCTCTTGCTTCGATATCGCCGATGGAAGTTCTTGAAGTGTAATCAATGATATCGCCGTTTAGTATGCAGTAAGCGTTCGGCGTGTTCGCAACGTGCTCAACCCTTTGTTTTAGCCGTTCCAAATCGCAGTTATCATCGCCTATGTGCTCATCCGCGAAAACATGAAGTTCAAGAGTTTCAATATCCGTCGGAAGTGTTGCCTTAATTACTTTCAAAGCATCCCCTCCTTAATTGATAACATCAAACTTTCTTTTGATTCTGGGCTTTACGGAAGAAGAGGCAACCTCGCTATCGTAAAAGTGCTCTCCATACGCTTCTACGATAACTTTTGCAAGTTCTCTCGCAATATTGTCTTTATTTTCCTGAAAAGTTGCAAAATCTTTCGGGTTTGTCAAAAAGCAAATTTCCAAAAGGTCTGCAGAAATTCCGTTTTTCCAACATTCGCGGATAAATCCAAAATAATCCGTTCCGTCCGTAACCGCATCAAATTTTTTTGTAATCAAATTCAGCCTTTTATCAAAAACCGCGTTGCGGTCATAATAGCTGTTGCTTCGTGCAAAAGGGGCGCGGGCCTTAAAGTATTTTGCGAGCACGTTATAAAAACCCGCTTCGATGCTTGCCGCTTTTTCTTTGTATGGAACGTAAACCTCTGTTCCGTTTGCGCTCTGTGTGCCAAAACCGTTAAAGTGCAAAGAAAGGGCAAAGTCCGCTTTTGCGTTTGCCATAACTTCCGCCCTTTGGGTAACTGTGCCCGGATTTATGTCTGTTGTTCGTGTGAGCACCGTTTTAAAACCGTTGCGCAAAAGGTGCTCATTTATTTTGAGCACCATCTCAAGAGCAAAGTCTTTTTCAAAAAGTCCGTCGTGGGCGGTATTGACGGAATATGTTCCGGAAGAACTTCCGCCATGCCCCGCGTCAAGTCCGATGGTCGCTTTCATTAAAGGTTCGCCTCTTCCCCGATGTCGTCTTTTCTCGGTGCGGTATAAGTCATCGCAAGAGCGGAATCGTTAACGCCTGCGGTGGTCGGGTCAACAAGAACGCCGAGGGTCGCAAGAGCGGAAATAATCATGGTCGCAAATTCAATTACCGTGCTTTCGCTGATTGCCGGAACAACGCCAAAAATTCCGAGCATGGTATAAACAAAGCCCACAACGGTGGGAATTATGGTCATCCAAAAAACAGGGTTTTTAATTCTTGCTTTCCAGTTGATAGTCATTTCGCATCATCCTTTCAAATTACTGATGTGCTTTTTCGTTCAAATATCGGTCAAGCTTTATTTTCGCGTCGCTGACGCTGTGGTTACATCCCAGCTGTTGCAGTCCGTCAAGGCACGCCGCAAGGCCATAGCATACAAGCTGTCTTTCTTCTTTGCTGTGGTTCATGTCGGCTTCGTGCTTTTCCCGAAGGATTTTTATCTCGTTTTTAAGTTCGGTTTTTACCGCTTCGATTTTTCCGTCCTGTGCTTCCTGTTGTAAAAACCATTTGTGCGCTTTGAGCACCCAAAAAAGAACAGTTCCCAAAGCAGAAAGAACACCAACCGCCGATATAATCGTGGCCGATGTGATATGAATGTCCATTCTCTCGACCTCCCTTATTCCAGCCAGATGTTATAAATCTTTAAAACGTTGTTCATTGCGGAAAGGGAGCTGACATAGGTAAGAACGCCAACGATATATTGACTTCCGTTTACTTTGGAAATATCAAACTGTTTAACCTCTCGCGGTGCGCTTCGTCCGATAGACTGGCTGACGCTCGGAAGACGGGGGTTTCGTTTATTGCCGCTGTATGTCGCGCCGTATCCGACTGCGCCTTCGGTGTTGTCTCGGGTGTTTTCAACTTCAATGCAAAGTTTGTTAAATCCGCTGAAATCGGCGCGTATCTTAAAATAGCCGTAACCCTGTACGGTGTCGGTAACATCGCCGACAATAGCGACTCTTACTGCGTCTATGCCGATAAAGTCGCCGATGTTTGTGTTGTCAAAAACATAATCGCCCGCGTTGATTATTTCTCCGCTTCCCTCCGCAAAAATATAGTGCTTTCGGGAACCGTCAAGAAGAAGTCTCCTCCTCGGTGTCATTTAACAACACCCCAGTTCTTAAAGATTACAAATCCGTTTTCGGTGTCAAATTCCCATGTTTCGCCCGCCGCGGCATTTTTGATATCATCACCCGCTGTTGCTTTTGCCGTAATAGACGGAGTGGAAAAACTGTTTGCAAAAGTAATAAAACCTCTTGCTTTAACCGCGGAAACGTTCATGGAAAGCCCGGTCACGTTGAGCAGGTTGTATTTTCTGTTTTCCGCAAGAGTAATGGTGATAGAACCGCTTCTTGCAACTTCAACGGGTTTTGCAACCGCCCCGATATCGTCCGCGGTCAACGGGTCGGAACCAGTAGTCGCGTGTGTGTAAGCGTGGGGCGGGATAGTGCCCTCAATGGAACTTTGTATTGCGGACTGATAAATAAGCAAGAGATCCGCAAACTGCTTCTGCATCATGCTTGTATCAAGGCTGACCGCCTCGGTAACAAGTCCGCATACGGTCGGGTCAAGTCGTTCATCAGTAATAAGGCCCGAAGTAATGACCGTTGTTCCGGCGGGGATGCTGATTTTTGCAAGAGAAATCTGCCTTAATGCAGAGCTGTTTGTAATTGCCGGAGGAACCGGATTTGAGGAAGGAGTGCCTTTAAGGATTTTAATTTCCGGCTTTTCAACGTATCCGGCAGTCGCCCACGAAAGAACAACCCTGTCAATTCTGTTTTGTGTAGTGGATGCTTCGTCCACATATAAAGTAAGAGACGCGCCGTTGTCTTCATAAGTATCGTTCCAGCAAACGCAGCCGTTTCCTTTCGGGTCTTTCATCCACGCAAGGCCGTCCTGCACCAAAACTCCCATAAAAGGAGTGCTGCCGGCCACAACGGCAAGGTTCTCTCCCGCCGCATAAACGCCCTGCGTTCTGGGAAAGAGCCATTTCATCGCGTCTTGCGCGTAAACGTATTCGTCTGCGTTGTTGGGAAAGTTTTTTATCGCCATAGTTGTATCTCCCGTATAATGTCAATAGTAGGATTTCCCAAAACAAGGGAAACTGTTTTTATATTCGGGTCCTGAATAAATTTAACACCCGTGATTCTTGAATTGAACTTTACTCCAAATCGTTTGGAAACGCAGGTAACTTTATCTCCCAGCTTATAAGCCTTGCCGAGTTCGGAAGAATCGATAACAACAGAAAAGTTTGTAACGGGTTCACGTTTTGCGATTTCTTTAAGGCCTTCCGTTTCAAGTCTTTCCAAAAACGCATCGTCCGTTTCGTCCTGTTCCTGCGTAAATTCCTGGTCAAGCCAAAATTCAAATCTGTCGTCGCCTTCGGCATCGCCCGCAACAACCGTTACTATGCTTTCGTTTTCGTCATTCTTTTTGCCCTGAACATAACAGACATTTTTAAAAAGGCTTTCGTCAATATCGATTACAAGGTTTTTTGCCGTTCCCTGTTCTTCCGAAAAGCGAACGGCCCTGCTTCCTTCGGTAAGGTCGCGCCCCTCATAGATTTCAAAAACGTGCTTTTTATTTCTATGCTCAAACTTCATTCTTTGACCGAACGGCGTAAGGTTGAGATATTGAATAACTTCGTCAAGGATTTGTCCGTGCTCAAGTCCGCCGTTATATGCCCGGTCAAGGTTTTTGATGGGCGCAAATTCAATGTTCGAAAGCCCCCGGAGGTTGTTTTCGATGTTGGCATAAATCTGCGATTCAACGGAGTTTTCAACGCTTTCAAGAACAAAAACCGCCCCGTCGGAAGTTAAAAACCCTGTGTAATTTTTTGGAGCAAAATAAAGGGTGCTGTCCGCTTCGGTTAAAACGGAAAAAACGCGCTTGTTTAAAAGCGCGTTTGTCGTATATCCGTTTACTGTGATGGTGTTGTCCTTTGTGGAGGGCGAAACTCTGCGGATCCAAAAAGCTTGTTCGCTTTCGGTCCAGTATAAAAACGCATCTTTCTGCAAATGCTCAATGTTGTAATCCGTTGCTTCAACAACAAGGGTTATCTTGCCGACCGCGTTATAATGTTCCTCCGCTTGAAGCGAACGGTATAAAACCTCGTGATACTCTGAAAAGTCCGGAGGGAATACAAAAAGTTTTATCATCGGATGGGTACACCCGCTTTCTCGCTTGCAAATTCAACGATTACCTGCATCGCCGCTTTGCCCATGTCCGCCTCCGGAAGAACAAAGTTATCACCAACCGCAAGACGGAAAAAGTCGGAATCGATGTCAAGGTCTCCGCGGATATCTCCGTCCACATTTGAGGTAACGTATGTAAGGTCGTGGGTAATGTCAATGGTTACTGTTTCGTTTGCCCATAACGTCCTGTTTAACAGCAGGAATTGCCCCGTAGTGACGTTTGTAAGCTTCGGGTTAATAACTTGACCCGATGCTTTAAAAGTCACTTTAAAGGGCGTTTTAACCTGTCCCCTGTTTTCGATGTTAATGGGGTTTCCGTCCATTCCCTCCGCAAAGCGATATGGCTCTGTAAATTTAAACGGAAATTTAAACCTCGGTTTAAGTTCAAAAAGAGCCTTGCTCTCTCCGCTTTTTGCTATCCAGTAAGGATACGGCGCGAGCAGATAAAATTGAAATCTCGCAAAATAATCTTCCGCTTGGATGGTCGGCGTTGCCATAGGCGTAACAGAAAGATAATATTCGTCATTCCAGTAAAGCTTTGCCGGAACTTCCGGAAGAATAACATCGAGGAGCCTTTCTTTTCCGTTGACGGAAAGACCTTGAATAAAACCGGAAAGGAGCACAGGTCTTGTTTCAACAAGTGCGCTTTGCAGCGTTTCTCCCGTCTGCCCCACCCCTTTTGCTGTGGTTACGTTAATGCTGTTTTCAGTAAGGCCGGTCGTTTCGCTTGTAAGAATAAGGCCAGACGCATACGAAAATTCAATGCTCCCGCCAAGATCGTTTACATATCTGATAATATCATACATTAGTTCATCGACCACCTCGCCGTGTTAAATTCTCCAACGGTCGCCGCCGCAAGCTGTGCAGGGCTTTGAGGAACGGAGTTTATGTTTTGTGTAATGTAATACTGGTCATACATTCCCATGCTGTGCTTCGCTTGCGCAATTTTTCCGTGCTCAAAGTCCGTACTTATCTGCAGCGGCCCATCGAATCCAAGAGTGGCGAGAAGCTGTTCGCCGCCAAGAGAAACGATTGCATTATGCACTTCCGCAAGCAAACCATTAATAAGTTCTTTAACAACAAGAGAAAAACTGTTCCAGGCGACAACAAATCCCTGCATGATGTTATTGACAAAGTTTTCTCCGGCGGATACCATTGTTTCTCCGTCTTCTTGTAAAATGTCCGAGATTTTTTGCGGAAGGTCAATCGCCCATTGGACCATTAGAGGCATGGAATCGACAAGACCCACCAAAATCTGGCTGCCAAGTTCAAGGCCCGCAATTATCAGTTCCGGGGCATACTCGATAAGAGTGCTCGCGATAAGTAAAACGCACTCGGTTATTGCCGGAATAAGTGTAGGCGCGGCTTGAGAAAGACTGTTTGCCAGTGTTACGATAAGCTGAAGACCCAAGTCCACAAGCTGGGGAAGCAAAGAGATAATTCCGTTCGTCAAAATTAAAATTATATCCATCGCCGTCTGCATAAGAGTATCCTGATTTTGGCTTATTCCGTCTATCAAAGCCTGGATTATGCCGACCGCCGCCTCCGCCATCTGCGGCAGAACGGTTGTTACCATTTCCGGCAGAACACCGATTACTGTCGGTAAAAGCGAGGTTATAAGCCTTGCCGCGCCGTTAAGAGCAGTCGTGACCCTCGGCAAAACGTTTGCCGCCGCAGTTCCCGCGCTGTCAACAAAGTTTGCTATAAGTACGTCAAACTGTGCGTTGTCGTCCGCAACGCCAACAAGAAGGTTTTGCCATGCCGCTTTCATCGAAGCAACGGAACCGCTTATGGTTGTCGCTGCTTCAAGTGCCGTCGTTCCGGTAATTCCCATCTGGTCTTGAATAACACCGATGGCCTTTACCATGTTGCCAAAAGACATATCGTTTGATTTAACGGAACTGTCAAGCTGTGCCGCCGTTGCGATAAGTCTTTCCATTTCCGCCTTCGTGCCGCCATAGCCCAATTTGCATATGTTATCTGCACCTTCATTAAAAACCGTTATAAGTGCAGTTCAGACTGTCGCTTCACCCCGTCGGGTGCTTTCTCGTTCAGTCGTTCACGGTGCTTTCGCTTCCGCCCTGTTGTCCTTCGGTTAGGATTTCCAAGTCAATTAGAGAAAGTTCGCACATCGCCCTTCATTTATGCGGCGAGTGCCCCCATTTTGTTAAGGTTATCAAGCATGGCGTAGTTGCCTCTGGAAAGGCTTTGATAAGTTCCGATAATTGTTTGCATATCGGTGCCCATCTTGTTTGCGTTATCGCTCATATCGCGAAGTGCGCGGTCTGCAAGGTCTGCCGCCGCTTCGGTGTCACCGCCGAGCGACTGCAAAAGCGATGCGGAAAAGCTCGTAACGTTGCTCATGTAATCGTTTGCGGAAATTCCGGCGGTCTTATAAGCGTCCGCTGCGTATTGCTGTACTTTTTTGGAACTTTCCCCAAAAAGGGTATCAACGCCGCCTATTAGTTGCTCGTATTCGGCATAGTTTTTAACCGCTGCCGTTGTAAGTGCCGCAATGCCCGATGCCGCAACGCCCATCGCCGAAACGCCAATGCTTGCCGCCGCTTTAAGTCCGCCGCCAAGAGCCGAAGCAATGCCGGAAAGTTTTCCCGATGCTTCATCCTTGACGCCGATTCGTACAAAAAGGTCAAATAGATTCGTTATTCTCACCTCCAAACTATGATAATTTGGATTTTATTTTTTCTGCTATTTCGCCTTTTTTGTGTTCTTTTGTAGGTTTGTTTAAAAGGTCATCAAAGCGCGCCGTAATGTATCCGCCGCCGCCCATTTTTGCGGTGTTTTCTGCAATGTGTTTAAGGCAGTCCGTAACATACGCTTTAAAAACCCGCTCTTTCTGCTTTTGGGAAAAGGCAGATAAAACGCAGTCGATTACATAGCCTTTTCCCAGCATTTCAAGCAAATCGAGCCTTACAGTTTGGCAACCTTCGAAGTATTCATGTTCCCCAAGCTCGCCAACGAGATAAAAAAACTGACTACCTCCGGACAGGAAAGAAGTTCCGCAAAATTTCCAAGGTAATCCTTGACCTCGTAATCATCAACGTGCTCCGGTTCGATAAAACAAAGAAGAGCAAGAAGTCCAAGGGTTTTTTCTCCGTGTTTTTCAAAAACGGAATCAAAAATCTTGCCGATGTTGGTGTTAACAGCTTCGGAAAGTTTTTCCTTTCTTACTTCTTCGGTGTCGCCCTCTTCAAAAGCGGGTACGTTTTTGCGGATTTCAAGAACTTCCGTAAGGGTCAGCCAGTCAGCAACATATCTTCTGATTTTTACGGTTTGTGCAAAAAATTCCGAGGGTTTACAATTTGCAAGGTTTTTCATTTGTTAACTCTCCACCTTTGTGAGAATATAAAAGCCCATGGGAACTTTGTCCGGATTGGCAATGGTCGCATGGGGCGTAAGGGTAAGGCCAAGTCTGCCCTTGCCTTTGTTTGTGCTTGTAAAGGAAAGTCCGCCGGTGGATACTGTGTTATCCATAACGACCACAAAGAGTTTTGAATCATCCATCATGTCGCCGATCCAGTAAAGAGATTTAAAGTCTTCTGCCTTATACTGCGCTCTGGGATGAATGCCTTCGTCCGCTGCAACTTCGGATGCGCCGAGTGCAAGAGCGATGGTCTCTTCGGTTACGGAAAGTGCCTCAACAGTAAGGCCGCAGTTCCAGCCGTTGATGCGTTTGCCCTCTTTGGTGTTAAGAGGTGCGTTGTTAACGTCGGCAAAAAGGTCCTCCGTTTCGGGAACACAGGTGATGGAATAATCGCCGGTTGTTTCTGCGATGATGTCTGCGTCCGCCGGTGCTTCGGGAGTTGTGATGTCAAATCTATTGAGAAGCAGGCCGGAGGAAACCTGCATTTTAGATGCCGCGTCTTCCGAAATTCTTGTTGCTTTCCACATTATTAAAAAATCCCTCCTGTCAGTTGTTTGTTATAAATTCCGCTGTTATATTGATATAACGGCGTTTGATAAGGTCGTCCGTTTCGTCCGAAAGATTTTGGCAAAACGGCTCGCCTCTTCTTAAAAAAATCGCACCCTCATCGCAAAAAATCGCCTTGCCGCCAAGTCCGATGGCTTCTGAAATCTCCATCGCTTTGTCGTTGGGTATTTTTTCGCTTGTGGTGCGATACCAAAGGTTAACGGTTATTGAAAGCGGCTCATCGCCGAATGCGCCGAAGGCCGCTTCATAAGTTCCCCACGGAAAAATCGTATCATCCGGAACGTTGCTTGCCGTATAAAACGGAATGCCGAAACTGTTGAAAAAGGCATGAAGTGCCGCCGCTTTTGTCATGTAGGCAGCCTCCATTCTTCCGCAGTTACCTGCGATAATTCAAAGCTTGCCCTTTCGGGAGATATAACATCTTCCCCGTCGGATGTAACGCGGAAAATCTTTCCGTCCGAAAGCCTTTTGAAAACATCGTGATATTGAAGAACGGCGTTCTTTCCCGTAGTTACGGTATAAAGGCTTGTAACGCCCTCTTTTTCGGCAACCTTTACTTCAAGTGTGGTGTTATATGCTATCGCCGCAAGAAACTTTGCGCCCTCAACCCATTCGGTATAAAAACCGCCCTCTCCGTCCTCGATTCGTTTGTGCTCAAGGAAAACGCATTCTTTTTTGAACTCTTCAACAAGGTCAACAAGGTTCATATCTTCCTCCATTTCTGGAGATCGGAATAAAACTCATCCTTCCAGGAATAAGCCCTTCCGTTTCTGCCCGTTTTAAGAGTATAGGAATATCCTGCAAAACTTTCGCTTTGATAGATGCCTTTGTTCTTTTTCCTGTTTTCCGTTTCCCAGGCTTCAATTTTCTCAACAAGATCAAGAAATGCCGGCTCAATGGCAAGAGCCCATATCGCTCCGCAGAACTTTTCGTCCTTTAGTTCCGTTGCGGGGTATTGGTAAACCCCATCGTTGAAAACAGAACCGACTATGCGAAAGTATTGTCCGTCAAGCAAAAACGGGAGCTCAATGCCCCCGTTTTTTACTTCAAATTCTCCGCCGTAAAGTTCTGTGATGGGCCATCTGTAAGCCATTGTTCCGTAAAGGTGGCGCATTATTTCATAAAGCATTAAATCGCCTCCTTAATGGCCGCCAAAATGTCCGCTTTAAGCATCGAGTTATTAACTCCGCCTATTCCGTTCTCGGCGGCATATTCCAAAAGCTGCGCTTTTGTCATGCTTGCTAAATCAACATCATCGGTCGGCTCTAATGACAGCGTGTTTACTCCCCCTCGTCTTCTCCGCCAGCATCTTCTCCGCCAGCATCCCCCACAGTTACAACTGCGACAGCATCGAGATATTCTGCCCAGAGTTTCATGCCCATAATGGCGAATGCTTCGCCGACTGCGGTGTGATAGTTGCCTTCCGCATGAAAACCGATAAGGTTGGTTTCGCCCTGTGCGGTATAGTTAAGGCCGAGTTTTGCAAAGTCGCTGTCTGCGGGGTCAACATAGTAAAGAACAAGGTTATCAGCAGGAGTTGCAATAACTTTGCCTTCGGGAACTTCGCTGGTAAGGAATACGGTATCTGCACCCATGAAGTTTTTGACATACTGCATACCGAATGTGGTTTGTACAGTAAGTTCTGCAGCACCAAGATATCTGTAAGCGTCAAGAGTGTTTACAAAAACAACAACGCGGGAAGCGTCAAGGCGCATTTTTTTGAATTTATCAACAACTTTGCCGATTGCCATCGCAACAGCCATCTGGAAAGTGTCTTCGGTGTCGGTAAGAGCGCCGGTCTGGAGGAAGGTATAGAAGTTATCCATAACTTCGCCCTGAAGTTCGCCAAGGAATGCGTCATCGGTTTTCTGTACTGCGATAGCTGCGCCGTACTGGTTAACAGCTTCGATGGAAACAGCCTTTGCGTATTTTTTTACAACAAGGTCTTCAAAAGCAACAGGCTCTACCTCTGCTTTGGAATAAGGGATAATTGCACCTTCGGGAACTGCGCCGTTTTCAAGGGTAACGGTTGCTTTGTATGCTTTGAGAACGGTGCCGGGTGCTTTGCGAACAGGGTACATGATACCGAGGATATCGCGAAGAGCATCCCAGTTCTGGCCAAAGCGGGAAACAAAGTCAACTTCTCTTGCGGTTACGTTAAGGTCAGTAGTAAGAGTTGTATTTGCTCTGGGAGCGGCCATGGTTGCAACAGTATCTGCCATGATTTATTCATCCTTTCTGGAATAAAGTAATGTTTTCGGCGATTTTCTGCTGTCTTTCAACAGGGTTTTTAATCGCCATAATTTCCTGTTTGGTAAGAGATGTTGTCGCTCCGTTGTTTGCCGGAGGGTTTGCGGGATTCGCGCCTTTCTGTTCGGTTGTTACGATAAAGTCTTCCCATTCTTTTTTAAGTTCTTCGGAAAGTTCTTTCTCGTTTTTGATGGCTTCGTTTTCGTCAAGTTCAACCCCATCAACATCAATTACCTTAACAACTGCATCAATTCTTTTTTCGCTGATGCCGATGTCTTTAAGAAGTTTGCGGATGGCTTTTTCTTTTGCTCCGTGGACTTCTTTGCTTTTCAGCTCTTTTTTAAAGCCCTCAAATTCCTCTTTGATGGCTTCGTATTTGACCTTGTAGGAATCTTTGTTGCCTTCCTCAAGGTTCTTTTTTGCGTCCTCAAGTTCCTTTAGAACGCCCGGAAGTTTTTTCGCTGCTTCGGCGTTTTCCTCCGCCTTTTCTTTAAGACCATCGACCGTTTCGGTGTGTGCCTCGATGATCTGTTCGATTTTTTCCTCTTCAATGCCCATTGCTTTAAGCATCTTTCTTGTAAGTGCCAATTCTATCGTTCCCTTCTTCGGGCGCATTCCTTCGCGCCATTGATAGTTGCTATAAAAACCGCAAAAAGCGGATTTTACCAATAAAAAAAGAACGGTCATCCGTTCTTCATTTCGTCCTCAAGTATGTTTTTATATGTTCTTGCATGGTTTGCCGCCGCAGGCTTCAAAAAAGGTCTTGCCCTCTGTCCGTGCGTCATGTGCCAGTTTCCTTTATCGTCTTTATAGACCCAAGGCGTTGGCCTTCCTCCGGGGTAATACTTGCCTGTGCCGAGTTCTATGTAAGGCCCATATTCAACGTTTGTGCCGATGTAAACGCTATCGTCGTCTTCGTCAATGTCAAAAGTGATACTGTTGCGAAGTCTTCCCGTGTCGATTGCATCCTGCATTGTTATGTATTTTTTTGCAAAGCTTTCCGCCTGCATTCCCATTCGGTACAACGCTTTTATAATTGCAGTGCCTATT
Source organism: Clostridia bacterium (assembly GCA_045536915.1). Classification (GTDB taxonomy): domain Bacteria; phylum Bacillota; class Clostridia; order UMGS1810; family UMGS1810; genus RGIG1828. Next base: position 19,180 of record JAZSOL010000001.1, on the reverse strand, counting down.
CTTTCGAGGATTTCGTCCGTATGGTCTTCCATTTCACAGATAAATGTAAAATCTCCCTGCGTCAATCCCCATTTTTCAGTAAAATTCTTGGTTCCTCGTCTTCTTGCCCTTGCCATTTATTCACCAGCTTTCCGATATAGCTTTTTAAGGCTTTCCCAGTCGCCGTAGTATTTAACTTCTTGAAATTCTTCAAAAGTTCTCGGTGCTTTTGTTTTAAGCCTTTTGCGGTATTCTTCCCATTGTTTTCTGTCGGAGGAGGCATATATAACTTTCTTTTCTTCGGCGTGCCATTTTTTGGGGTCTTCGCTTTTCTTCCATGCTTCCCATTCTTTATAACTCATGTCGGTTACTTTTTCATATTGGCCTGTGGCCTTGTTATATACGTCGATTTCTATTTCTTCCGCCACAATCCCGCTCTTTTCAAGCCTCTCCATAGTGCATCGGCAGTTATAAAAATCTCCGGGTTTTGCGCCCTCTTTATCTCCGGGGTATCGCATTTCGCTTCCAAGGGAAGAATGGAATTTCTCGTGTATGCCGACTATTTTATGGTCAAGTTCCCGGTGAGAATGCCTTGTCCTGTGGTCAAGGGTGGCAAGCCATTGTTTTCGAAGGCCTTTTATTCCCATCTTTTCCGCCGCTTCGTATCCGTCCTGCCGCCCTGCGTTTTCCGCAGCGGTGCAAAAAGACCTTGCGTTTCTTATGGCGGAAACTCTGTTTGCGTCCGTAATGTTCATAAACCTGTCCGCAAGTTTTCCGATGCTTTCGCCCTGCAAAATCCCGCTTGTCATTTCCGCGGTTATAAGTTTTTTATTCCACCAAAGGTCTTTTTTTACGTTAACGCTTGGCGCGGGTAAAAAATCCGCTTCTTCGGCAATAAGTTTTTTGACTGTTTCTTCATCGTAAAGGGTAAAACCGATATTACCGTACTCTTTTTCAAGGCCGTATGCGGTATAATTCCTGTTTACCGCAAAGATATCCGGCGTTTCGTCATTGATGTAAAAAGCGGCGATTTCGTTTGCTTTTAAAAGCCTTTCCGCCGCTTCGTCCATCATTTGGTCAAAACGCGTTCCTCTTCCGATTTGGGCAAGCTTCCATAGTTGGTATTGCAGTTCGGTTATCTTGCCCTCGTTTAACAGTTTCTGCTGTTCTTTGTCGCGTTTTTCAAAAGTCTTAAAATAGTTTGCCGCCTTTTCGGAAAGCTCTTTATAGGCTCTCCTGTACTGTTCTGTAATGCGCTTTTCAAGAGCCTTTATTTCTTCGTCGGTATATTCGTGTGCAAAATCCGTCATCGCTTGCCCCCTTTCTTATAATTTAAGCCCCGCAGGAACGCAGGGCTTTTTTGTTAAACTGGCGGTGTCCAAGTGCCGTTGGGAAACTGTACACTTTTAAGTGTGCCGTTTACCCAGACCGAAACGAGAACACTTTGCAGAGCGGCTGCGTATGCTATTCCCATAGGAATTAAGGTTGAAAGGTACTGTGCGCCCGCATACTCTCCATTTGTTTTGAATGCTATGGATCTTCCCGCATACCAAGCCGGAGCGAAAGTGTCATAGTTTATTTCCGTAATAACGGGGTCAACTTCATTCTGAATCTTGTCCAAAACCGAAGTTACATCAACAAAGAGGGTGCCGCCTGTTTCGGGAAGATATTTAGCGTCCATTTTATGAACGACCTCGCCTGTAATTCCAACAGTAGCGGTTTCTGCTCCGTCAAGCGACATAACCATTGTTACTCCGCCAACTTCAAGCGGAGCAATAGCAAATGGTTCTCCTGTGTCGGGAAGTCCAAAGTTAACGCCGTTTCCGATAACAGTAAGAACTCCCACGCCCATTGCCGTTGCATCAAACTCATACGCAACACAAGTGTATTCCGTTCCGTTCCATTTGACCTTATAAGTGCCGCCCAAAACAATCGGAAGGACTTTGTTTATAGCCGCTTCGCCCATTTCAACGGTTGCTTCTTCAAATATAACCCCTTCTTCCGCATACGGATATCCTTCAGGAAGATATTCAGCAGGGATTTTAGAAACGGATTTTACTTCTTTTTGGATTTTTAAAGTTGCGGGAAGAGAAACATTTTCAGAAAGATATAACAGGCTATTCGGTGATCCCTGGCTGTCTTCAAGTCCAATTAAAAAATCTTCTCCGCTGTTTGGCCACACATCAGTAGCGATAGCAAGATTGCCAAGATATGTTATTGACTGTCCATTTTGACTAAGCCATTTACACTCGGCAACAGTTTCTTTGCCAGAAATATAAACGTCATATTTTTCCCCGACCTTAAATTTTGTCGCATCAAAATTTTCAAGAATAAAATAACCATATGTTAAATCTTCGCTTGTAAATTCCGTTTCGGGATAGAGCGTTTCATCTATTACGGTTTCTTCTCCAAACGGTTTATCGGTTAAATCATTCCAAGAGGAAACACCGCCCCCGCCTGTGCCGTTTTCTGCGATTTTTTTAAGAAGCTTTTCTGTTCGTGTGATGGGTTCAAGGTTGTACTTTGTGTCGCCTGCAATGTCCGAAAGGAACATCTCTTCTCTTGTTATTGCTTCCATTAAAATCCCCCTTTATGCAAGTTCTGTTGCGGTCAAATTGCCGCTGTCGTCAACTGTGATTTTAAACTGCTTGTTGCTTCCTGTGGAATTGAGAACGATATAATCAACCGCTTCCGGAAGAAAACCAGCAGGCATTTTGTTGTATATTTTGGGAAAGCTGTCCACGGTCAGCCAATAACCGCTTTTTTGTTCACCAAAAACATCTATTGACGGGTAGTTGATGCCGTCTATTTTCATTATAAGAACATTAAAAACATCATCCACTCCAAAGTTTACACTTTCATGTCCGCTGGAACTTTTTTTATATTCAACCGGCAACTCCCCATAATCAACATTGTCAAACCAAACTTGAACAGTATCAACGTCTTTTAAATCATCAACTGTTATCGGGATGTTGCTTCCGATGGAATTGATCTCCATGTCTGAAAGTCTTATCCGGTCATACTCAACCGTGGCATACCAGTATTCTTCAATGGCAAGCTTTTTCGCAAACTCTTCTTCGGTGCCTTTGTATCCGCCCTCAACGGCATATTGATAAGCGGATTTTCCTGCTTCTCCTGCGGAAGGGATAAGGTCTTTTATGTTTGTTCCGCTGTCCTGGTCTTCACCGCCGATGAAGATATCTCCTCGAAACCATGCGTTGCCGTTTCGGTCAAGGGTGTGTGCGTTTCGCCTTTCTGCCGCGGAGGGTCCGTTTCCTACAATGTGTAAATACTTCATTTCGGTATCACGGACGTTGTGTATTCCCTCAACGTGCTGGCCTATTCCGACAGCGGCAGTTTCAACGCCTTCCGCTGTCGAGCCTCTACCGGCAGCTTCGCAGTTATATCCAAACGCGGCGGATTTTTCCCCGACCGTAGTTCCAACCGCCCTGTTTACGGAAAGTGCGCCCGTTCCTGTCGGGTCTTCCGAAGGCATATATGCCCCTTCTGTAAGGTCTTGACCGTTGTTTCCGTTTCGAATGGAGATTACTGTTCCATCGGAAAAAGTTATGGTGCTAACTCCGCCCGGTTCGTTTGAAATGCTGACATTTGTAATGGTAACGCTTGTTCCGTCTTCGCCTTTCGGTCCGGTAACGTTTGCCCCCGCAACAGAAGGCATTGAGGCTTTTGAAGGTGTAAACGTAAGATTTCCGCCTGCGTCAACATTTGGTCTGTAATATCCTCCGTCTTCTCCCGGTGTTCCAACGCCGTTTTCTTTGAGCTCCTCAACGTCTGCAACAAGCCCCGGAACCTGACCGAGCCTTTCGTCAATTTCTGCGCCGGTAAACTGGCTCCTATACTGCGCCATCTATATCGCCGCCTTTCTCAAATCGTTCAATGTCTTCTGCGGTAAGTCTTTCAAGAACTTTCGCTGCTTCTTCCTGCGTAAGCCAAGGAAGCTTTGAAAGAATGGTTTCTGTGTCAAGATACTGTGCCGCCATAAGAACTGTCTGTGTTGTTTCAAGCTGGTTGGAAATTCTGGAGCGGTTAAACTTCGGTTCGTCCTCAATTCCAACGATTTTGAAAAGTTCTTCAAGAAAGTCCAAAACGCAGGCTTCAAATTCATCGGTCTTTTGGTTAAGAGGTTCGTACGATGCCTCGATTTGCGTTGCGGTAACATTTCCCGCCGCGATCTGTTCAACGTCAAGAGCCATTGCGTCCTCATAAAGGTCTTTTTTCAGCCTTTCAAGGAGCTTTTCTCTCGCTTCATACGGTACATCAATGGTGTGTGCTTCCGCTCCGCCGCCTTCGTCCGCATCAACGGACGCAACGTTTACGGATTTTATTCTTTCTTTAAACTTCGCAAGGTCAACATCGCCCATTCCGCCGCTGTTTTTTATTACCCAGTAAACGATGGACGCTTCGTCAACGGTGTTTGCAAAGCCCGATTTTATAAGGTCGTAACAGTCGATGCCCTCTTGCAATCCAATAAGCGTTGACTGTTTGTAATGGTTTGCATAAAGCGGAATTATCGGAAAGCCCGGATAGTTTGAATAATCGTATATTTCCGTTCCGTCAACTTCCGAACTTTTTACGATTTGGATATACTTCCTTTTTTCACGAAGGATTTTTGCGTCTTCATCTTTTTTCTTGATGTATTCGGTGAATCCGTCTTCCTCGTAAAGGGTAAAGCGAAGAGGTTTCGCCGCATCAATTCTCCAATAGCGAACGCCCGCTCTTATGCTTCCGTTTTCCTCGTCATAAAGCGGGACAAATTCCGTCAGCTTAAAAATTCTAACGTGTCCGTTGTCGTAAAACCCGTATGCCGCGCCGTGAACAAGAGCGTTTTTCCCCGCTTGCATAAGGCGCATATCAAAGTCCCCGCCGAGTTTTTCTTTATTCTTGTCCTTCTCAAGCATCATTCCGTTGCCGAGAAGGTAAGAGTTTTCCTGCACTACAAATCTGTGAAAAAATCCGCTGATTACCTTGTAGTTCGCGGACCATTTGTCCTCAACCTTTGTTCCCAACATCGTAGTAAGCATTTTTTTATACTCTCGAATGGTGGGGTTCTGCATCCTGTCGTATTCTTCGGCAAGAACAGCCGTTTTATAAACTTCCGAGCTTTCGTGCTCTCCTATGGCATCAAGGCAAAATTCAATGGTTTCTCTTTCGTTCGCCCTGATTTCCATTAAGTCTTGATATGTTTTCATTGGTCACCTTCCCATCATCCAAGTCGGCGGATCATCGTCTTTCTTTTTCCAAAGTTTACGAACAATGGAAGCCGCGCTGTCCGGCGCATCGTCGTGCTCCGCGTTTTCGTTGTAATCGCATATTTGCTGAATATATTCCTCATCGGTTCCTGCAACAAAACAAACGTTGTTCCATTCTGCCTTTAAATAACTTGTTATTTTCAAAAACTTATTCATTGATTCGTGGTAATGAGAAACCCTCTCGCCTTTGTTGCGAAGGTCTTTTGCCAAGTAACCTTTATCGCCGTTATCTTCACAGTAAATTTTCCCGGCGTTAAAAGTTTTCCGTAAAGTTATGATTTCAGCTTCGCAGTCATCAACGTGTTTTCTCCAAAGTTTACCCAGCAAATAATATTTGCCATCCTTTTTGTTGCAAATTGTAAAAGCTGTGTAGTCTTCTCCGCCGTATGCCGCGTCGATGTGACATACGCCTTGTTCTGCAAGTGCTGGGTCAAATCCTGTTTGCGGATAATCAAAAATGACATCTTCCGCTGCAATGTGGCGCAACTCATAGTTTGCCGCAAAGAGTGAAGATGTCATTCCGCTTTTTAATTTTTCTATTTCTTCCGCACTTATAAGCCCGGTTGAATAACAATCATATTTTTCTGGGTTTGGCATTAAAACAAAAGCGTCTTCTTTATGCCAGGGTGTTCCTGTGTTAAAAATTCGTCCGCCTCTGTTTTTAATGTTCTGCAGTTCTTGATACGCTATTTTTGTTTTGTCTCTTTCCGCTTTGGATATTCTGTCCGCAACGTTGACAATATCGTCTGTAAATATCCTATCGAAGTGTTTACCTGTGATAGAGCTTCCCATACCGATACCCACAAGCTGTGAAGTACCGCGAGGATCGTTTGTAAGATTTGTGCTGATTTCATTCGCTGTTGCCGTTGTAAGTTCAAGGTTTACATCATAAATGCACTTTACAAAGTACCGCATCTGCTCGCTTAACAGTATTTTCTTAACCTGCGAAACAATTTCTTTGATGTCAGTATCAGTTTTACGCATAAACAATGTTCGCAAGTTCGGCAAAAGAACGATTATAAGCGCAAGTGCTATTGATACGCAGGTCGTTTTGTATGATCCGCGGTGTGCCTGCAATGTTTTATCGTCTTTGCCCCTTACCATATCTATAATCCAACCATTGTGCAGTTCCGTAAGCTTTGTAAAACCCACAAGATGCCCGAATTTATATGGATTATTTTTAAGAAACAAAACCGCCTGTTTACGCGTCATCGTTTACCATTCTTTCAACTTGTGAAATAACATCCGGGTCTATGTTAGAAACAACTACCCTTTCTGCGGGCTTCTGTCCGGCTGTGTCGCGCACAACTTCAAAAGCCTTAATGTTTCCCTGCATAGCTTGCTGAAACAGTTTTGCAGCCAACGCTTCCGCCCCAGACGCTTTTTTTCCGTTCCTGTCGGTTATCTCTTTTTCAAGCAGTATTTCAAGGCATTCACGAAGCAATTTTTTTTGCTTTCTGCTTTCTACAGAAGCCTTTCCGCCTTTCGACGCTTCTTCAACGGTTAATTCGTGCGCTTGCGGTATTAAATTCTGTTGATTAGCCACTCGCCATCGCCCTTTTCTCCATTTCGTTAAGTCTTATACTTTTTATTTTATTGAGGCCTTTTATAGCCCCTTCAATGTCTCCTGCAAGGATTTGTCCTTTTATTGTTTTTCTTTGGTTGTCTTTAAGATAACGTCTGTTTCTTTTGAAATAATACAAAGCTTCTTCTTTATTCGTTTACAAGCACCGCCTTTTCTCCTGTAAAATCTTCCCAACGTTTAATTATTACATCGCAATATTTTGGATCAAGTTCCATTATATAGCAAATGCGGTCCAACTGTTCGCAAGCGATAAGGGTTGAACCGCTACCGCCAAATAAATCAAGTATGTTTTCCGCTTGTTTGTGGTTATTCAATGCTCTTGCACATAACGCAACAGGTTTTTGAGTTGGATGCACATATTTTGTGTCTTTCGCAACCTCCCACAAATCGCTTTCATTTTTTACTTCTTCATCTATTTTGCCATTGAACAAACAAAACTCGTGTTGATGACGGTATCCTTTTCCAAGACCGAATACGTTTTTTGCCCATACAATGCAAGAGTTAAAATCCAGCTTTGTTTGAAGCGTTGCGTAAAACTTCCAGTTGCACCATACATAATAGTTTTTGGGGTTTATAGCTTTTATGGTGTTGCATACTTCGTTTATAAATTTGTCAAACTCCGCTTCTTCAAGATTATCATTTTCAATAACATCAAATTTACCGCTTCGGCCATTAAATGCTACATTGTAAGGAGGATCTGTAAAGAGAAGGTCAGCTTGTCTCCCCCCCCATAAGCACCTGTACATCAGTTACGGAAGTGCTATCTCCACACATAAGTCTGTGCCTGCCAAGCTGCCAAATATCGCCGAGTTTTGTTATCGGCTCGTTTGCTTCGTCAACTTCGGGTGCTTCGTCTTCGATGATTTCTTTTTCTTCTTCATCTTCCGGAAGTTCAAAGCCAAAGTCAAAGTCGCCAAAGTCAAGGTCAGCAAGTTCAATGTTGAGAAGGTCTAAATCCCATTCCGCAAATTCTCCTGTTTTGTTATCAAGAATTCTGTATTTGCGTTTTTGTTCTTCGGTAAGGCCTTCCATAACAACGCATTTTACAGTTTTGATTTTCATTCGTTTAAGTGCTTTCAAACGAGTGTGTCCTGCCAAAACCTCGTTGTTTTCGTCGATTACAATCGGGGAAATATATCCGCATTGTTTAATGCTTTCCACAACCGCATCGACTGCTTTGTCATTTTTGCGCGGATTATTCGCATACGGAATAAGATCGCTGATTTTCTTTTCGATTAACTCCATTTTATTCCTCCTTTTACTCCTTTTTATACATCACCGCCGCCCACCCTCCGGCCAAAATATGTGATGTTATATCCCACTCGTCCTCTCGGCGGAAGGAGTTTGGACCGCCTCGTACACAAATAAAAAAAGAGCCGTACATTTTCGTACAGCCCTATGGAGCTCCCAGACGGAATTGAACCGCCAACCAACTGATTACAAATCAGCCGTTCTTCCTATTGAACTATGGAAGCATTTGGCACAGGTTGATGGTTTCGAGCCACCGTCTTCGCTTTTGGAGAGCGACATTCTACCATTAAACTAAACCCATGTGTATGCCGTCTGTCCGGCAGTCAAGCGTCTGTTCCGCTTTGCCAAAAAAGAAAGAAGTGAGGGTTTTGTCCGAATACTAATCTCGCAATAATAAAATATCACATAAGTAGGGGTCTATTACGGTCTTAAAAAAATATTTTTTAAATAATTCTTTTTTTCAGCGCAAGCAAATAATAAAACTGTCTGCGTTTTAAATTAAATTGTTTTTCCCCAGTTTCCATTCCATAACGGGTCTTTAAAACCCACGGCGGGCATTTGTCCGATGTTACGTTTCGGATAAGGAACGGGGCAAGTTTTGCATCAACCTCTTTTGCCGTGCTTTCTATTAAGTCAATATCCGCTCTGTATTTCTCGCAAAGTTCCGCCGCTCTCGCTGTCGGGTCGGAAACTCCGGAACCGTGCGGCATTCCCGATAAATTCGGAGACTTTAAACTGTAAGCATCGTTGAGCCTTGCTAACTTCTCATCGTATTGAAGGCAAAAGCTGTGCAGTTCGCAATATGCCGCGTTGCTTATTCCATATTGATCGAGTTTAATATTTTTTTTGCTCATCTTTAAAACAATGTAGTCTGTTCTGCTTCCGTTCTTAAAATTTCGTCTTTTTGCATTCCGCAAAGCATTTTTTCTTGTGCTTCGTTATAAAATTTTCTTACAATTTCAAAGCCATAAGCATTGCGTCCTATTTCGTATGCCGCCCGAAGTGTTGCCCCGCTCCCTGCGCAAGGGTCAATTACAACATCGCCCTCATCGGTATAAATGCTTATTAACTTTTTAAGCAGGGCAACGGGTTTTTGTGTTGGGTGGATTTTTGGGATAGCCTTTCCGTCCTTTTCCCACGGGAACCAGTTAAAAATCATTTGCCCGTCGTTTCTAAACTTCGGGAGCTTATCTCTGTAAAGAACAAGCGCATATTCTGTCGCACCTACTATTTTCATGTTTGCTTTAAGAACCTGCGCCGAAAAGTTTTTCACAAAAACAAGCGGGATATAATTTTTAAACCCGTGTTTTTTCGCAAGATCTATAACCATTTGCATCTGCTGAAAACTGCAAAATACAATCATGCACGGGGCCTTGTTTCTTTCTTTCGGCTCTTTTTTTAAAAGCCTTGCGCAAAAGTGAAAGTATTCTGCGATATTAAAGTTTGTATCGGAATTAAAAAATGTTGCTCTTGCGTTTTTGCTTTCTCCGTTTTTATTGTCTCCGTCAACATACCATGCCGGGTTGCTTGCGTATGCGTTTTCTCCAATGTTGTATGGAATATCGGCAATTACAAGCTGTGCTTTTGGAATGTTGTATCTTTTAAAGTTCTGGAAGTTGTCGTTAAACAACTTGCACGCCGTCAAAGCACCTCATCCTCTCTAAGCGGTAATCCGTAATATTCGTGGATGTCCCTGACATGCGCAAAATGTAAATATGCGATGTCGTATGTGTCGATTCCGGGCTCTCCCTCAATGCTGCCGTTGATTCTTTCCTGCAAATTTTTTACAAGTTTCTGATAAAATTCCGCAAACTGCGGTTTTGAAAGATAAGGCTTTTTATCTTCACGGCTCCGGTCGTTTGTGTCCGCCAAAGCAAGCAGCAAATAAGAATAAGCAAGGTTTATTCCGTGCCGGATGTCTGCCGCTCTTGAAAGTTCTGAATCCTGCGTCGATTTCACGCTTTTTCCCTTTTGTTCCATGCTTCCACCTCTTTTGCAAAAATCTTGAAATAACTCAAAATGCAATCACTCATTGGGTGATAATAGTGTGATACGATTACTCCTCCGTTGACCATATCTCTGGTCTTTATTGCCACCAGCTCTTCCCCGCAAAACGGGCAGACTTTCGGTAAAATCATTCCTTTGACAGCCATTCTTTCAGTTTTTTCGCGCATTCTTCGCACACCTCACTCGAAAATATTAAGCCGCAATAATTGTTCTGTTTTGTTACAACAACGTCTGCGCCTTTCATTTGCTCAATTTCTTTTCCGCATTTATCGCAAAAATGTTTAATCACATTTATACCACCCTTCAATTTCTCCGTTATCAATAACAAGCCTGATGCCGCCCTCAAGGTCGATATAAAGCTTGTTTCCTTCCGGTGCTTTGTATGCGCCAAGTTCTTTAAAAAGTTCGCGTTTTTTCCCAAAAACCAAACGCAGATAACGATCCGCAAGTTTGTTTGTTTTTTCGTAAAACTTTTTGTTTTTGAAGTAAGCGTGCGTGTTAAAGGCACACGCTCCAAGGTTCAGTGCAACCGCAAACCACATTAATGATTCGATCATTTCTCATTCTCCTCGTTTAAAAAATTTTATAACCGCCAAGATACGCAAGAAGCATCACAAGAGCCATAAGCCCGCCAACAACGCCAAAGCCTCCGGCAAACGGTATTGCCCATTCTTCCCAAAATTTTTTCATTGTTAAACTCCTTTCACCGCTTTGATAATATTTCTGATATATTCTTCTGGAACATATACCACTCCGGAAATGGTTATTGTTTTCTTTGTGGCTTTAAGTCTGTCCTTCTTCAAAAGCCTTAAAACTTCCTTTCTGCTGATTTTGTCCCGGTTTTCCACTTTTCTTCAACTCCTCCATCACTTTTGGAACATCTTCCATGCTTATTACAGGGATTTTTACTCCATCAACGCTCGTTTTTTGCGTGTTGTTATCATCTTCGTGACCGCACGAAATTGATTCATCCATTTGAGCACCGCAACAATGGCAGAAGTTGAAGCCCTCTACATCGCCGTAAAGAGTTCCGTCACAATTTGAGCACGAATAATAATAGCCTTCAAAGCCTTCATCTTCATAAAATTCTCTGTGTTTAATCCAATGTGCGTGAACAACTGGTTTTGCTTCTATGGTAGGGCATTCAGCAAGGTTATCCATTATCAATTCTAAAAGGTCAGTTTGATCTGTATCGTGGCAATTTGTATAATGTTCCCAAAAGTCAGTTCTCACAGATTTTTCAAACACTTCAGCATCTATCAATCTCATTCGTTAATCCTTCTTCCTTGACTACAAAAATCATTCGGGGACATTCCGTCTGTCATAAAGTATTCGCAGGTAATATCGGTATAGTCCGTAATATCAAGCGGATCGTGTATGCTGTTCGCCGCATTGTATTTGCAATCCTTGCAGTAAACAACAGGTTTTGCTTCTATGGTGGGAACAGCGCTTAAAACAGTTAACACAAAGTTATAATCTTCCGCAACTTGTTTTTTGCCAAGTGCTTTAAAACGTATTATAAGATTTTCGATTTTTTCTCCAAGTGCTTCCGCATCAATAAGTCGCATTGTCATTCTCCTTTATTTTTTCAAAATATGGACAAGGCTTTTGCGTTTTCTTCAAATCAAACATTTCCAGAAAATAGCATTCCCGGTTAAGTTCTTCAACTTTTTTGCCCGTCTTACATTGAGAACACAACGGATAAGGTTTTAATTCAGCCATTGTCACCACTCACTTTCTGATTGTCAGCCCTCCTGTTCCATGCTGCTATTGCTTCTTCTTCTGTTTTGCGAGGTCTGTAAGCATTACAGTCCTCATTTTTGCAAATGACAACAATATTGCCTAACGGTTCCAATATCGTTATTTCTGCTTCCCCACCACAGAAAGGACAAGGTTTTAATTCAGCCATCTTCACGCCCCCTTTGCAGTTTCACAGGTCATAAGTTTTGCGACCGTCGGCAAATCTTTAATAATGTTAATCGCATCTTCAATGCCTACCATAATCAAGCCTGCTTCGCCGCCTTCTTCTTCAAACCCTTGTTCACATTCTTTATAGGCTTGTTTTAAAAGTTTAAGTGCAAGTTTTCTGCTTATAAGTTCTTCAGCCATTGTCAGCCCTCCAAATTCATTAAAGCAATAGCATCTGCAACGGAAATTCCGTCTTCTTTTGCTTTGGCAATTATTTTATTTGTATCTGCTTTAAAGCAATCTTTATTACTGCAAGGTTGTTCGCAACCTTCGTAAATGTCATACCATTTGCAAAAATTGCATTTATCATATTCAGCCATCTTCTTCTGCCTCTCTTGCAAGATAAATTTTATATGTATTGACGATTCGATGAAGAGTTTGTTCCTCCATAATCGGCAAACCTTTATCATCAAGCACAAGATTCACTCCGTCAAAAACAATATGTGCTAAAAATGTCGCCATTTTCTCAATGCTCATGGCTTTGATTTTTTCATACTGTGTCATGTTTCGTCCCGTCCTTCATTAATTAAATAAACCCAGTACCTGTTGTTGAGGTGTTCGTTTGTTTCTATTCCGTATTTATTAAATAAAGACAAAATTTTGTTTTTTTTGGGAAGTTTCGTATAAAAAAGTTCTTCATACTCATCGTCAAAAGGTTCTTCACCTTTTAACTCAACATTAAGCTGCGTTTTTACAAAGTCGACCAACTCTTGTTTATTTTTAAAGTTCATTTACCATCCCTCCGTAAATTCCCTTTATAAGCCGCACCCATTCTCCGCCGTCCGGGCAGTAAACTTTCCCGATGGCATCAATGGTGCCGCCCCTGTAATATCTTCCGTTTTCGTTGATGTAGTGTTTTCTCAAAAACCATGCAACGTAATCAATGCACTTTGGGATGCTCTCAAATTCTGTGTTTCCAAATCCGAAGATGTTGTTTGTTTTAAACTGGTGCTCACCCCATCCGCTCTCCAAAGCGGCAATGCTCGCAAGAAAGCAAGCGTTGATTTGATAATCCTCTTCCGCGTTTAAAAATTCCTGTGCGTAGGGTTTTAAGTTTCCTTTGAGCACCGATGCAAGTTCTTCGGTGCTCATTTCGCAAGGTTCTGTAAGGCTCGGAAGTTCCGCCGCAAAGGCTTTAACTCCGCAGGAAACGCAAATGCAAAGAATGCCCCAGCATATTCCCAAAACCATCGTTATCGTCAAAATGTTAACCAAAACTCTTTTAAGCCAAGAATCCATTATTTCCTCCTTGTCCCGTAACTGTTATATTTTTTCTGATTTTTTATCGTGATTTCTCGTTGAGCATCCGTCATAAAGTAGGCGTGCTCTTTGTCAAAATCGTGCTTTTTCTTTTTATCGATCTCCCGCAATTTTTGAGCATCCGCCCATCTTTCACAGGTTCCGTGACAATGTGGGCATCGCCCTGTTTCTTCCGTGCAGTAATAGCAAGGGTCTGTCTTTGGGTCGGGTTTATTCATCTGTGATAACCTCCACAACAACGCTCGGTTCGGTGCTGTAAGCTTTCACCGCCGATATTCGTATGACTTGAGCGTCGTCGCAATAAGCAACTCCGTTGAGCCCGTCGAGCACCGCCTTGACAACGTTGTCGATGTCCGGCTTTACCGAAGGCTTTAAAAAACCTTTTTCGATAAGCCCTCTTTTTTCTTTCGTTATTGATTTCGGTATCTTGTAAAAAGCGGCGATGTTAACGGTCACATATCCGCCGTTGAGTTGCCCTCCTGCGCTTTTGTACGCCCAGGCCACCGCTTCTTCGTATGCCTTTGTTTTTTCGGGGGTGTAGGTGTGGCCGCTTTTTGTAAAACGCGGTCTTGCCTTTCCCTGCGGTTGTCCGTCAATTTTAAAAGTAATCATCAGAACAGCAGGTCCTCATCGTCCACGACTTCAAAACTTTCAGCTTCGGGAAGTTCCGCAATGTTATCTGCTTTCGGAAGTTCAACAGCGTTTCCCTCGGCTTGTCCTTTTGCCGCCGGAACAAATTCTACGTTTTCTGCGTTGATTTCAACTGCCTTTCGTTTCTGTCCTGCTTTGTCCTCCCACATTCTCGTCTGGATAGAACCTTCAACAACAATGGGGTCGCCCTTCGAGAAGTATTTGCACACAAATTCCGCCGTTTTTCGCCAAGCAACGATATCTATCCAGTCGGTCTGTCGGTCTGCCCCTTTGGTATAGGGTCTGTCAACAGCAAGTGTAAAACTCGTTACAGCAATTCCGCTGCCGGTCTGTTTGAGTTCGGGATCTGCGGCAAGTCTGCCGATTATGGTCGCTTTATTCATAGGTAATTCCTCCCAAAAATTTTGATAAAATCTTCAACGGTCCATCCGTATCTGTCCATCGCCGCTTGCTGATACTGTGCCTGCAGCCGTTCCCGGATTTCCCTGTTAAAGTGCACGCCATTTGGCGGTTCGTTGTGGCAGTAATGGCAAAGGTCAACCACAAGTCCGTATTTTTCCGAAAGCTTTCTGCAAGGTCCGCCGAAAACGTGATGCCGTTCTATCCATTGTGTCGAGCCGCAAAGAAAACATTTCCTTTCAGCCATCGGTGATTTCCTTTCTGTGGTTTTCAGTCCACCAGTCGATATACCATTGAGGGATTGCTTCCACAACATCATCGCTGTAGTTCAGATAATCTTCCATCATCTGCAGTTGTTCTTCAAAAGTCATTTATCCGCCGCCTTTCTTTTGAAAAATTCCATTTCTTCTTTGGTCGGAACCGGTCTGCTGCCCAATTTTTCAAAATGTTCCGATATGCTTTCTTTCTGTGGTTTTTGCGGTTTTGAATAATTGCCTTTCTCCCAAGTCCTAACGCAGGCTTTCCAGTCCTTTATCGGTTTACCTTTTCCCTGCACCCACCCGTTTGTTTGGTAATAATCAAGGAAGCGTTCAGCGTCAACGCTGTTCTTTCGTTCAGAACAATAAGCCTTTAGTTCTTCAAGTGTGGGTGGCACAAACTTCTTTGTGCCCATACTATTATTCTTAACTTCTTTAACTTCTTTAATTTCTTTACTATAAGGGTGTTTGTCGTTTGTTTGTCGTTTGTTTGTCGATGTCTTTGTCGGTTCCTTGATAGTCGGTGTAATTATTCAGCGTAATTACGCTATATTTGTTGGTTGTTTTGATTGTCAATTCGTTTGTCGATTTTAGCCTTTCAAGAGAAGTTCTCACCGAACGCGTTGAGATGTTAGTTCCCTCGCTGATTTCCTTGACTGTCGTTATAACCTGTCCCGGTTCAAGGTATATTCCTTTGAAGAAACAAGGTTCATAGCAAGCCATAAAAAGAAGGTGTAAAAAAACGCATTTGGTATTGGTGTCGGTGTACCAACCCCATTTCATCATCTTTCGATAAAGTTTTATGTAACCTTCGTTGACCATTCTTTTACACCCCCCTTTCTTTATTCTTCGTCCTCTTCCTCGTCATCGTCTTTCGACGGAGGAAAAAGGGAATAATCCCTCTCAAAACAATCGTACCAGTCGCGGCGGTCTTCTGCCGCATCAAGTCCTTCAAGCATTGTTTTCCATCCTTTCAATTTCTTCTTTGTTCAAGGTCACGATGCCGTTCTCTTCACAGTCGGCGATGATTAAGTCTAAAAGCCGCCCCATCTGTGCCCGGTCATAAGTCGAGGAACCGTAGAAGTTGCGGACATTGTGATAACCGGCTATCTTGCTTTCGCCCATATCTTCCGCAACAAATCCGATGCCTTTCTTTTCCCATATCTCAACCCACCGTTTAACGGCGCCAGCCCTTATAGGAACGATTTCATAATTGTCGCCTACATCTTTTATGTATTCCCGATAAAGCTCCTCCGGGCGGATTTTAAGCACCGCAGAAAGCTGTCCGCATAAAACCCAAAAATATCCGTTTTGGTCGAGGGTCCTTTTTGCCTTTCTTTCTTTAAGTTCGGCAATATACTTCGTTCCGTCCTTAATGCCAAGAACAAAATCCCTCGCCGCCTGGCGGCTCTCTACCGGAAGTTTTATGCAAAGATAAACGCCGTGCTCGTTTGAGTTCATCGTTGCCTTTTCAAATGCAAACTCGGTGCTCATTTTTTCGCCTTTTTTTGACAATCGTAGCAAAGAGAACGCCCAAAAGTTTTAACCGAATAATCTCTTACCTGCTGTGTTACCGCTTTACCACATTCGAAACAAACAAGCGAAACAACATTTGTGTCGCTCGTAACCGGCAAAACATTAGTTTTGTTTTTCTTATCTTCATCATCTGATGTATCGTTTGAAAAATATTTGCTTCTGTCTTTTTCAAAATAAACATCTGCTCCAATTCCAAGCGACTTAGCCGCAACGCTAAGTGCATCTGTAAGAGCCATTTTCACACACTCGTCAGAGGTGTAAACGCCTTTTGTCTCCTTAGTAACAAAAGAACTACCCCCGGTTCCCGGAATACCTTTTGAAACTTCGCCAGTGTCAGTTTTATAATAAAGAAGGATTTCTACAAAACAGCAGATTTCGTTTTCGTAACCGCATTCGAAATGCTTATCCACTATTACATACCACCAACCTATCCCACATGGCCCAAAAATTTCGGTTAATTTTTTTATTCGCCACATTGGGTTTATATCGGTAAATCCTTTGAGACGTCCAGCGGATATTGTTTTTTTTGCTTCAGCAGGAACAGCGCGGACTTTGTTGTAGATTTCCATATTTTCCATTTTAATTCCTCACTTTATACTTATCGTTGTTTTTTCTGTAAGCCATGCTCCGGGTAAAATTTCACCATTTTTAAGCATATCTGCAATTGCTTTTTTGTCCGCTTCCGGTTCTTTATAGCGAAGAAGATAACCACAATTTGCTTTAGCAAATTCAATAAACTCTTCTGTAATCTCAACTTGTTTTGACTTTCTGTAATTTAAAGAAACTTTTGGGGTTTGGAATTTCTCCCCGCCGCAAAGTTTATCAAGATAGTTTTTTAAGCTTTCTGCTCGATGCTCAAGAGTTTTTCTGCGTTCAGCAAGAATCTTTTCCTGCTCTCTGATTTTTAAAGCATCGCCGCAAAGGTCAAGATACCAACAAGCCATATTTTCAATTTTGCTTGTTCTCTCCATGTGAAGCTCCAAAAAAGCTTCAAAATCGGCAATTTCTCCGGTTTCTTCATCAATTAAACTTTCGATGGCGGCATCAATTTCATAAAGTTTCATAAAGCTCCATTTCCTCCTCTATCTTTTTGAAAACATCTGCAAAGGTTTCTTCTTCGTCGCCCTCAAAATAAACCGTTATGTAAACGGGGTCTTTAAGGGCGTTGCCCTCAAAGCGTCCAAAATTAAAAACAATGCCTTCGCAGATGCCCGAAAAACGAAAGTTCACGAACTTTTCTTTGTCTTTTTGGTGGTAAACATTTGAAAGCTCCATCGCCGCTTCCATAGCGTCAAAAGCTGTAATTTTTTTGCCCTCATCTATCATTTGACAAATCCTCACTTTCGGTTATAATTGAGTTGATACATTTTTCCTTGCCGCCTTGTTCCGTGCCACCGGAGCGGGCGGCCTTTTCTATCCTCGCCATGTCCTGCATTATCAAAAAAATAATGTAGTCGTGGTTGGTAAGAAAACCGCGTTTTTCTTTCGCAATAACAAAAGCCCTTTTTACTCTGTCCGGCAGCCAGCAAGTCAAATGCTCTTTGTCTTTTCTGTGGTCCTGCCGTTCCGGCTCTCCAAACTGGCTTTTGATAAATCGCCTTGCTTCGGATGTGTAAGTTACACCCGATTCGTCCGGGCGTTCCGCAAGGCTAACGCCCGCCGCGTTTGCTTTCGGAAATTCCGTTTTTAAAATTTCCGCAAACTCAACGCAGGAGAATCCTTTGCCTCTTCTTAAGGCTGAAAACATCTTCCTCACTTCTCTTTCTTTTTCTTTTTCGGTAATGGGTGCATTCATCAACGGAACAGCCTCTTAATTTGCCCGTATGTAAACTGTAAGCGCAGATGCTTAAAGTCCTTTCGCCCTCGCGATAAACGCACCCTTTGCAATGCTTCGGTGTAGTGTTGCAAAGCCCGTCAAAACTCACTTTCTCGCCGCCTTTCGCTCAAGAAGATAAACGATGCCGCCTGTTACAAACGATACGCCGACAAGAACGGCAGCAATTCCAAGGCTTTCCTCTCCTGCAGACGCCGCAAGCATAAAACTTGTAAAAGATGCAACTTCAAGAACTTTCATTTTTTCTTTCCTTTCTTTTTGCTTCTGTGTGCAAAATACTGAAGCATTTCATCATCCGAAAGCCCGAACAAATCCGCAATGTCAAGCATATCGTCCGTTGTCCAGGGCTCTTCTTCGGTGCATCGCGCGTTGATATAACCGATGCTTTTGTCAAGCTTCTTTGCCAACTCACGCTGGGTGTAATGATGTTCGTAAAGCAGATCGCCAACATTCAAATTCTTTTTAATTCGTACCATCCGCTACATCTCCCATCAGTTCGTCAACCGTGCAGCCGAAAAGTTCTACCATTTTTTTGATGTATTTCTTCGATGGTTTTGTTTCGCCATTTTCCCAACGGCTGACAGTTCCCTGATTTACATCAAGCTTTTCTGCAAGCTGTTTCTGGTTCAAAAGAGCTTTAACTCGCAAAATCTTAACGTTAATAAAATCATCCCCTTTTAATTCGCACGTTTTATGCGTTTACATATTGACAAAACCATCAAGAAAGCTTATAATTAAGCCGTCGAAAGAAAAACTAAAAGCTATCTTGAATGGCTGTATTTTTTGTACCCTTTTTTCGGGTACGGTCATATTATATCGCATATTTTATGCGATTGCAATATGTTTTCGCATATTTTATGCGATTTGTAGATGTGCACAAATTAGAGGTGTTTTTAATGGATATTCTCAACAAAAGTGCAATTATTGAGCGAATTAAAGCTTTATCTAAAGAAAAAGGTTACAGTTTAACCTATATGTACAAACAGCTTTATATCCCTTCCGGTTATTTAAGAGATGTAAATGCAAACAAAACAGCCCTTACTGATGAGCGTTTGGCTCTTATTGCTGATTTTTTAGGAACAACCCCCGAATACCTCAAAGGCGAAACCGACATAAAAGAAAAAGCCGCCCCCGTTTCCGGGAGCGACCTTTCGGAGAGAGATATTCAATTCTTGGAAATTTT
>JAZSOL010000286.1:0-10420 GCA_045536915.1 Clostridia bacterium | reverse complement strand
ACTTCGTCAATTAACTGTTCGCTTCGCTCACAATTTTATAAGGAAAATTTTGTTGTTACAAGCAATTGCTGACGCAATTTCCTATGTAATAAAGAGAAAAACATCGTAAAATCGATGTTTTTCAACATATAGTGTAAATTTCAGAATTTTAAAAGGCACTTTATCACTAATATCAGGCTTAAATCATGCTTTTGATGTTCTGGACTTTTTTTACATTCCCTTCTGATTTCATATTATTTAAGCAGTGAATATCCGTGGCTGTTGATAAGAGCATCAATCTTCTGCCCTGCCTTACACATAGGACACTCATGCGCTGAATAGTTTGCATAATCACCAATGAATTTCGGGTCAAAGCAGGAATACACAGGAATATCTCCGTTGCATTTTTCCACGGTGGAGAAAATAGCCGATACGCCCGTCACTCTTCCGCCATAGTAGCCTATAGCGTCAATCGCCGCCTGAACGGTTTTGCCCGAGGAATATGAAACTGCAAGCACCATAACGTGTTTGCCCTTAACCATCGGAATTATATTATCCCTGAACAAAAGCTGACTTGAGTTGGTTGTTTCAGGAGTAACAACATATATCGACTTATGAGCATTCATACTCACAAAATCGGATTTGGTAAGCTGTTTTGCCAGACACGCACCTATAACCTCAGTACCATCAAGACAAAGAATTGTATCAACAATTGTATTATGGAAAAAATATGAGCTTAGTTCTTCTGCAACAGCCTGAGCTTCCGAAAGCCTGGATTTTTGCGCCACAACATCAATGTAATAATTGCTGTGACGGTTGTTTGTTGCAAAATGTCCTTTGGCAACACGCAATAAAAGATTGCTGCGCTTTGTTTCGAGTTTGAATGTGTTTAACGATGCCATAATATATCCTCTCCTTGCTCAGTGTTTTATATTTATATATAATACTATATTTTAATCATTATTTCAAGGGGGATATTGTAGAATTATTCAAAAATAACAAAGTTTTTTCTTGTTTTTTCAGCATAATCAACAATAAAATGACATCAAACATCAGAACTGTTTAAAATTCACCTGTTTTTGAATTTTATTATCCCGATTACCGACGATATAATAACAATGCTTTCATAAACCGCTCCGCCGATTGACAAAACAAGAATATCATACAAAAGCACCAAAGGCGACGAAACAAGTATGCTCTTTCTTATGTTCTGCGGGTCTTTAAAGCTCATACCGAAAGTATTGATTATAAGACCGGATATCATAAGAATGCTCTCCCACCCCTGCCACGAAAACGCACCTGCAACCGCCATTAAGGCTGCAAATACATACGTGTATACGGGACTTGAAAAAATCTTCTTGTCTCTGTGGGCATACACAACATTTCTCACCACTCCCACCATATTAAGTGCAAGCCCTGCGGCGGCACCTATAAGACCGTAGTGTATGCAAAACACAGCGCAGGTCGTAATCTGCAAAAACAGAAGCTTTTTGTGCTCCTTCATCTGATACGAAATAAATCCCAATATAACAGCCAGAACTCCAAAGCCCTGACCTATGTATTCCAAAGGTGTCATGATGCAATCTCTCCAATACATGTTTTATCTTTTTTATGCCGGATTTTCCCGGCAGACATATTATATGATATTTCCCGATTTATTTCAAGATATTTTTATAAATATTTATTAACGTCTGAATTATATATCAAAAACACTAAACCAAACATACCCAACAGGTAAATATTTTCCCAAAATCAAACCATAACAAAAGACCTGCATACACAGGACAACTATTGCGTCTCGTGTATACAGGTCTTTTTAGTATTGTTGACTATATATAATTTTTATCCACAATTTCAAAAGTATCTGTTTTCATCGGATACGGAATAAATCATTAATTACACTCAGCCACAAGCGGACCTGCAAGCTCTTTGAGATAGAAAAGCTTTCCGGGGAGAGTGGGCATAAATGATGATGTTATGTTCATATCGGGGCCATAGTGGAGAGTTGTTAAAAAGCTCATTCCCTGCCATCCCATACCTCTTGAAAGTGCACCGTCGCAGCCGCCGATTATGGTGTCTGCCTGAAGGAAGAGACCGGGGCCTATTGTGTTGGCTGTGCAGGGCACGAGTGTTGTGCGGCTCTTGAAGCTCGTGATGGCATTTTGCTCAATCGTGAGCGGATGAAGCTTTGCACCTATGCGGTAGCACTGCTTTTTCCATTCTTCAACAGATGAGAATTCATCGGCAAACTGCGGCTCCCAGAATGCAATGTGACACATTCTTCCAATACCAAATACCAGAACGAGTTTGGCACCTTCAGCTTTTAATGCCGCAATTTTTTCAGGATACGTGGGAAGATTTTCCTTTGTTGCAAAGTTACGCTGAGCGGGCGGAACGGTGTTGTCGCCAAGTTTATCAAAGAATGCTTCTTTCATGCTGTATTCAAAAGAAGCGGGGTTGTCGTTGGAAAGAGTGTTTCCCTCGGCATCTGCCCATTCATCCATATTGAAAGTGTGGACATGGTCACAGCATACATTCCATGCATTCAAAAAATATACTGCCCATCTATACATTCCCATAGGTCCCACAGGAAGAATAATTGCAAGCTTTTCGCCCCTGTCACGTGCTTCTTTTATTTTAAGAGCAATTTCGTGACCCATAAGGGTGTCGAACTCATAAATATTTTCGCATTCAACGGGTGTGAAATCCTTATGCCAGAAATCCTCCCAGGCAACACCCTTTTCGCAGCATTTATCAATTTTTTCGAGATCCCATCCTTTGGGATAGAAGCCATCAAGCAGACTTCCTTTAACCGTGCTTAAAAAATCCATTTCTTTTCCTCCTTGTAAACTGTGTGGTTATTGACTTTACGTTAGTTTTATTATATAATCATTTAAGAAAATTGTATTTAACATTCATTACGCAGTTTTTAGCATTTTGTTCGCAGGTGATAAATATGTATGAAACTCAGAAAATAAAACACGAAATTGAAATTAAAGGATTCAACGGAATATTCTACTTTGAATTCGGGAAAAATTTCACCCATGCTCCAGAAAAACACGATTTTTGGGAAATGGTATACGTTGACAACGGACGCATTATTGCCATAGCAAACGGAGTGGGCTTTAGCTTAGAGCAGGGTCAGGCAATATTTCACGAGCCCGGCGAGGCTCATGCCCACGTTTCCGACACTCAGGTTGCCAACAATATGCTCGTTGTGGCTTTTTCATCCGGAAGCAATATAATGGAATATTTCCGGCGCAAAACCTTTACACTTGACAAAGCCTCCCAAACATTGCTTTCGTTATTTCTTGAAGAAGCAAAAAACGCACTCGGTAAAATCCCCGGAGACTACAACAGCGAAACAGACCTTCGTTTTTTGCCTGATGTTTTCGGTTCCACGCAGATGCTCGAGTGCTATTTCACGGAATTTCTGATTCGTCTTGTGAGAAGCGGGCAGCAGGCAGCAAAAAAACTTCCCTCAAACGAAAAATCACGAACCGTAGCCAACAACTCACTTGCAGAGCTTATCTGCGAGTATATGAAACACAACATATACTCCGGAATTTCCCTGAGCGAAATCTGCGCAAAATTTCTTTTCGGCAAAACTCAGCTCTGCAAAATTTTCAGAGAAAATACGGGGCAGAGCCCTATGGAATACTACTCAGAACTCAGAATTTCCGAAGCAAAAAAGCTTATCAGAGAAAACAACCTCTCCGTAAGTCAGATATCGGATATGCTCGGTTATTCTTCAATCCACACCTTTTCCCGTGCATTCAAAAAGGAAACCGGACTTTCGCCGGTTTCCTACAGAAAAAGTATACTTTAAAATATCAATAAGCAAAATCCTTAAGCTTCATAAGAGCTTCTTCGCCATTGTTGCCGTCAGATTTTCAAGAAGTGCTATGGCAGTTTTAAGATATTTTATATTCCCCATATATCCGAAGCACTTCACAAAACCACAGAGCGCCCGGGCATTTTCTCTTACGCAACGGGAATCATCATTTTATTTCAAAACGGCGCTCTCAATTTTAACTTCCTTAAGAGGTCTGTCGTTTGCATCTGTTCCGGCTGAAAGGAAGCTGTCAACCGTTTCCATTCCCTCGCTCACATATCCGAATGCGGCATAATCGCCGTCAAGATGAGGTGCGCTTTCATAGCAGATAAAGAACTGCGAGGAAGCGGAATCCGGGTCGTTGCTTCTTGCCATTGAAACAACACTTCTCTGATGCGAAAGTGGGTTATTAAAGCCGTTTGAAGAAAATTCACCTTTTATTTTATTATCGGAACCGCCCATTCCCGTGCCCTCGGGGTCACCGCCCTGAGCCATAAAGCCGTCGATAATGCGGTGGAAGGTAAGACCATTGTAAAACCCTGATTCAACAAGCGAAAGGAAGTTTTCAACCGTTTGGGGCGCAACCTTGGGAAGAACTGTTATAACAAATTTCTGACCGTCGGTCATCGTGATTTCAACATCCTTAGAATCCGATGTATCTATTCCGTCAAGAAAATTATCGGCATTCGGCTTTTCGCCGTTGTTGGAACTTAGCATAAACGGGGTATCGTCCACGGCAGGAGTTTTACTGCCCGAAAAATACGTATATGCGCAAACCGCAATAACAGCTACCGCAACAACCGCCAACAAAACCACTGAGATTGTGAGTATTCTTTGCAAATTCTTTTCGTTTGATTTCTTTTTCTGATTCATAATTTTAACCTCTTTCTATTGATTTTTGAGTATATATTGTGCAAATTCAAGTGCGTTTTTCATATTAACTCCCGCATCATCCTGCGTGTGATTTCTGATTGCCAGATACAACGAATCGCACGGCGCACCGCCCGAATTTAAAAATCTGTTGCCCTCAAGACTTATTGCACACACCGTGCCGTCATTTGCAACATACAGCTTATCTTCGCTGATTCCGTGTTTTTCGGCAAGCGGTTTCATATCATAAAAAACATCCATAACCTCGTTTTCATAAAGCGTTTCCCTGTCGAGAATATAGAGCGTGCACTCTCCGCTCACAAGCTCAACCCTTATCTGCTCGGGAACTCTCTGCCGGTGCATAACCTCGGCGGACTCGGGAATATAAATCTCTCGAAGCAAAACGTTTATTCCGTCTTTGCCGTCGGCATCTTCAACCACACCGGATTCGAGAACCGTATTTTTGAATTTTTCGCTATCGGCTGTTTCATCTTCTGAAATGTAGAGTATTCCAAAGTCCGTTTTTATTTTGGAACTGCACTGAGAAACAGATAACAAAATCCCTGCAACGAGAACAACTGCGATAAGTATTTTCCACCAATTATAGTAAAAAAAAGTTTTAATATCCGTTTTCATTTTCCGCTCCTTTCAGCTTGCCTTTATACACTACAACAAAACATAAAAACAAAATAAGGATGGTTGTTGTCCACGTAACCGGATATGACATATACAAAAATCCCAGAGTGCGGTTAAGCGGCAGAAGAAAATATATCCACGCAAGCCTTGCTCCGCAAACACCAACAAGCGTTATGACCATAGGCATAACGGATTTTCCGAGTCCTCTTAAAAGTGATGACATTGTTTCCATTATTGCACAAAGGAAGTAGGGATATGCAAGATACATCAATCTTTCGTATGCATATGGAAGCGCCTCGGGAGTGTCGGGAATAAATATTTTTAAAAGCGGTTCCTTGAAAACATAAATAAACAAAGTTGACACAAACCACGCACACATTATAAGCTCCAGACACGAAACTGCAACCTTTTTTATTTTTCTGTATTCCTTTGCGCCCACGCAATAGCCTGTGTAGATGAGTGCCGCCTGCACAAAGGCATTCATCATTCCATAGATAAGACCGTCGATATTCGCCGCCGCACCGCTTCCTGCCACAGCCGTTGTACCAAAGGAATTAACCGCAGTCTGAATAAATACGTTTGAGATGGAAAACATCATACTCTGAAGGCTTGCCGGTATGCCGAAATACATCATTGAAACAAGTTTTGAGCGGTGAATTCTGAGCTTTTTGATTTCAAGGCGGGTATAGGATGTGCGCCTTAAAAGCGTTGCCACAACAAGCACAGCCGAAACATACTGCGACACGAGCGTTGCAACACCAACGCCGACCGTGTCGAGATGAAACACAGCAACAAGGATGATGTTTAACACAACGTTTATAAGTCCCGAACCAAGAAGAAAATAAAGCGGACTTTTTGTGTCGCCCTCGGTTCTTAAAATGTTGGCTCCGTAGTTATACACAAGTATTGCCGGAGAACCGAAGAAATATATCTTCAAATATATTGAAGCAAGCGGCAACACATCATCCGGACACGACATCGCACGCAAAAGCGGGTCAACAAAGAAAAGACTTGCAAACATCAGCACAACGCCGAGTATGGCGCTCATAGAAATTGCCGTATGAACTGTTTGCGTTATATCCTCACGGCTGTCGGCTCCTATATACCTCGACAAAATAACATTTGCACCCACGGCAAGACCGCAAAAAACATTTACCATAAGCGCAGTAATTGAACCGGTTGAGCTCACTGCCGCCAGCGCCTCCGGTCCGCTCCACTGCCCCACAACCATCATATCCGCCGCATTATACATCAGCTGCAGAATGTTGGTGAGAACAAGAGGAAGTGAAAACCGAAGAATTTTTCTGAAAAGTGAACCTTCAAGTAATGAATTATCATTTGTTAATGTCATACCCTTTCATCCCTTCCGAAAATGTGCATAGATAAGATTATTATACATATATTAAAGCGTAAAGTCAACACGTGAAAAGAAAAAAGCAAAATTCAACGAATTTTTAGCATAATTTAGCCTGACAGGAGTCATCCGAACCTGATTTTATAGCGGAAGATTTTCACCTGAACTTCGTTAAAATGCTCATAAATCCGACAGGATTCATTGCGCTTTTGCCTTGTTCAATTAAAAATCTTTTTGCTAAAAATTCTTCGACCTGAAAACTATGTATTTTGTGATAGATTTCGGTACGGAGGACGAAGTAAGGCTTTGTGCCTTTCGAGGACGACAAACCGAAAGATACCGAAAATACTTGTTTTCAGGCAGGTTCGGATAACTCCTGTCAGGCTATCCGAAATAATGAAAACAGAAAACCCCAAAGCACATCCTTTTTGAGGTTCCCCCCTTTTGAAAAGTTGAAATCTCCAAAAATCACTTAAATATAGAATTTTAAACAATTATAAAAATGAATTTGTAGTGCTGATTAATTTTGATTTGTGGGGGTGTTTGATAATAAAATCAACGTGGATGTGTTGTAGGGGACGGCGTCCTCGACGTCCCGAAATCCCGATAAAACGGGACGAAAGAGGACGACGCCCCCTACAACGCACAAACCTTGTTTCATCATCCCGACAAATCAAAATTTTGCGATTGATTCAAAAAAATGAGGAAACTCAAACAAACCATTCCCACATTGACAAAACCAAATATTTATATTATAATAGTAGCGTTTCAAACATAAAATACTGTGAGGTAGAAATAATGTTATACACGCATAGTTTTTCAAAACTTATAGATATGTTCCGCAAAATGCCGGGTGTGGGCAGCAAGAGTGCTGTCAGGATGGCATATCACGTTGTGGGAATGAGCGATGATGAAGTGGCTGAAATGCTTGAAATCATCAGAAATGCAAAAGAAAAAATATGCTATTGCAGTGTGTGTCAGAGTACCACAGAGCAAGACCCATGCGAAATCTGCTCTAACCCCAAGCGCGACGGTTCTGTTATATGCGTTGTGGAACAGCCCAAAGACGTTGTGGCTCTTGAAAAAACAAGGGAATACTACGGCACCTACCACGTTTTGCACGGTTGCATTTCTCCAATGGACGGCATAGGCCCGGATGACATACGCATCAAAGAGCTTTTAAAAAGAGTTGCAGAAGATGAAATAAGCGAAATCATTATGGCTATAAGCCCCAGCATTGAAGGGGAAGCAACAATAATGTATATATCAAAGCTTTTAAAGCCTTTCGGTGCGAAAGTTACCCGCATTGCCTACGGAATCCCCGTTGGCGGTGAGCTTGAATATGCCGACCAGGTAACTCTTGCAAAAGCTATTGAGGGAAGACGCGAAATATGAATAGGTAAATATTACCAAACATTAAAAAATGTATTGACATTTAGGTGCAATGTGAGTATAATAATGAAATGTTATGGTGTCTTATTATATAAGGCACAATTTATTTTTATAATCAGAAAGGAAAGGTATAATTATGGCAAAACAAATTGTACTTACTCCGGAGGGACTCAAAAAACTTGAAGACGAGCTCGAATACCTCAAGGTAACCGGCAGAGCTGAAATTGCAGAAAAAATCAAAATAGCAAGAGGTTTCGGCGACTTATCGGAAAATGCCGAATATGACGCTGCAAAAGATGCTCAGGCAACTATGGAAGAACGAATTGCAAAAATAGAAGAAATGCTCAAAAACGCTACGGTTGTTGACGTTGCAAATGTTGGCACAGATGTTGTGAGCATATTGTCGAAGGTAAAGGTTCTCGATGTTGAATTCGACGAAGAAGAAACATTCACCATCGTTGGCTCCACCGAAGCAGACCCCGATGCCAACAAAATTTCCGACGAATCTCCGATTGGTCAGGCTCTTATCGGCAAAAAGGTTGATGACATCGTCAGTGTTGAAACACCGGGCGGAACAGTTGAATTCAAAATTCTTGAAATCAGCAAATAATTTTACTATACTTTAAAGCTACTAATTTACGGGAGGAATCATCTTATGAGCGAACAGCAAAATCACAATGTTGCATCTGAAGAACTTAACGAAATACTTCAGGTCCGCAGAGACAAGCTTAAAGAGCTTCAGGAAGCCGGAATGGATCCTTTTGAAATTACCAAATTCGAAAGAACCCACACCACCGGTCAGATTAAAAACAACTACACCGAGGAAGAAAGAGAAATCACCAAACGCGGAAGCGATGAAACAGAAACCATCATTGCAAAAATTTCTGCGCTCGACGGTCAGAATGTTGTTGTGGCAGGACGTATTATGTCCAAACGCGGAATGGGTAAAGTTGGTTTTCTTCACATTGCCGACATTGAAGGTCAGATTCAGCTCTTTGTTAAAAAAGACGTTCTCGGCGAAGATGAATACAACCGTTTCAAAAAGCTCGATATCGGCGATATCGTTGGCGGTGAAGGTGAAGTTTTCACCACTCAGACAGGCGAAATTTCAATCAGAGTAAATAAAGTTACTCTCCTTTCAAAATCACTCCAGCCTCTCCCCGAAAAATTCCACGGAATGACCAACACTGATCTCCGCTACCGTCAGAGATATGTTGACCTTATTATGAATGCCGATGTTAAAGACACATTCATCAAACGTTCAAGAATAATATCTTCCATAAGAAGATACCTCGACGGTCAGGGATTTTTAGAAGTTGAAACCCCGATGCTCGTTTCAAATGCGGGCGGTGCGGCTGCAAGACCTTTCGAAACCCACTTTAATGCTCTCGACGAAGATTTCAAACTCAGAATTTCTCTTGAGCTCTACTTAAAACGTCTTATTGTTGGCGGTCTTGAAAGAGTGTATGAAATAGGAAGAGTTTTCCGTAATGAAGGTCTCGACACACGTCATAACCCCGAGTTTACCCTTATGGAGCTTTATCAGGCATACACCGACTATCACGGTATGATGGATTTAACCGAAAATCTCTACCGTCACGTTGCTTTAGAAGTTCTCGGAACAACCAAAATCACATATAACGGAATCGAAATGGATCTGGGCAAGCCTTTTGAAAGAATCACTATGCTCGATGCCGTTAAGAAATATTCCGGTGTTGACTTCAACGAAATAAACTCGGTTGAAGAAGCAAGAAAAGCAGCCGATGAACACCACGTTGAATATGAAGAACACCACAAAAAGGGTGACATCTTAAACCTCTTCTTTGAAGAATTTGTTGAAGAACACCTCGTTCAGCCCACATTCATTATGGACCATCCGGTTGAAATTTCTCCGCTTACCAAGAAGAAACCCGGAAATCCCGACTACGTTGAACGTTTTGAATTCTTTATGAACGGCTGGGAAATGGCAAACGCATACTCCGAGCTTAATGACCCCATCGACCAGAGAGAACGTTTCAAAGCTCAGGAAGAGCTCCTCGCTCTCGGTGACGAAGAAGCCAACACAACCGACGAAGACTTTATGCACGCTCTCGAAATCGGTATGGCTCCCACAGGCGGCATAGGCTTTGGTATCGACAGAATGTGTATGCTCCTCACAGATTCTGCCGCAATCAGAGATGTGCTCTTGTTCCCAACAATGAAGCCGTTGGATAAATAAAGCACCGTGTTTTCAAGGGTTTGCGGGTAACACAAACCAAAATTTACCCACATTTTACCCATTTTTAAAAATTGAAAACCGACTATATGACAATAAAAGACCTATCTTTGTTTATAGAGCAAAGGTAGGTCTTTTT
>JAZSOL010000090.1:0-3460 GCA_045536915.1 Clostridia bacterium | reverse complement strand
ATATTCTCCACTCCGTTTGTTCTGAATACTCTTTTTTCTTTGAAATCAATATACTCATTTCCCGAAAGCGGTGAATTAATATATATGTTATGATGCACCGGTTCGGCATACGGTTCATATTCTGTTGCAACCGCACCCACTTCAATCATAATATTTTCAATTCTCATAGTGTGTGAATTAAGCGTAAAAACCGGATACCATGCGCAGTTATCATAGTTTGGATCATCAATTGTATACGTTTGCGAAACTCGTTTCTTTACCCCTAATTCATACCATTTTTTAGAATTACTTGCAAGTGTTGTACTCCGTGCATTATCCATCAGATATATAAGCATATAATTTTCACATCTGTTATCATGTTTTTCCAAGGCAGTGATATCGGCAGATACAGTAACCGTCTGACCATATTTCAAAACCATTTTTGAAGTACCCTGGTTAGGGTTGTACCATCCTTGAGATGCCATATTCTGATTCTCTGTGTTAAGATTTACCGGACCTTTAATAACAGCGTAATCATTTCCTGAAGGAGTAAACCCATATTCAAGAAATTTAGCTCCACTTGAACTGGAAAATTTATTAGTATGAAACAAATTTTCCCCTCTCTGCAACAAGTGTATTTTGTATCTTCCAAAATTAACATCAGTTTCATCCTCAACGTATTCGCCAACATATTCCATATAGCCGCCAGAACTTTCTCCTTCCACAAGCTGAACCCCAAAGGTCAAATCTGCAAATTCACCCCATCCCAACACAGAAAGGCTAACATAAGTGTCCTCATTAACTGTTACCGATTTCGAGTACTCATTCCGGTAAGTGCCAACATATCTGGTCGGTGCCACAATCCACTCATTTTGCGTATTTCTCAATCCAATAATAATACCATTCTTACCCGATACAAATTCGCCGGACAGATAGTGAATAGAAAATGTATATTTAACATTGGCTTTAAGCAACACTGCGTAGCTTGCACTATAATTCAATCCAACGTTAGAAGAGCAAATTCCGTTCAAAACAACTTTAGAACCCTCAGTTTTAAAAACAACAGATTCTTTTGATGCGCTTCTGCTATCCCGAATGAGATTATGCCCATACACTTTTAACTCTTTCAAAAATCTGTTCGTCCTGCAATTTTCAAACACAAGCGGATATCCCGCTGAAAATGCAAGCTTATCACTATGCGCAAGTTTCCACTCCACATAATCTTTTAAACAATTCATATTTTTATTCTCCTTTCCCCTGCACATATATATTATATCATATTAAAATATGTTTTGGGGGGAAAATGAAAAGTCCTGTCTAAGCCTCTATTTCAGCGGACTATACTGTATTGTTAAATCCGTTTTATACCTATATAGCATTCCAAAAGTTTACGTGATTATTAAAATACTACAATCTGACAATTTGAATAAATTTCGTCATAACGTATCGTTCTACATCATATTAATTATTTCAAAATCCTTCTTTTCAAAAATCCACCAAACGTATTTGCAAAGTGGTATTGAGTCACTGATGCAATAAGAATACTGAAAATTATTGCCACTATCACCCCTGTTACATAACTAAAACCAATCCGACTTATATATTCAATGATTATATATCCTATATTCTGATGAAGAAGATATAAGGGAAATGATATACCTGCCAGAAAAACTAGTGGTTTGTCATATTTAAATGAAAATCCGGTCTTCACTGATAATACTATCATCAAAACACACACCGTTATAAACAAAGCATTCATCAAACCGTATCTTACAAAGTGAACACACATTCCAACAATAAGATTAATATAAGAAAATATCTTTCTTTCCCCTGATTTAAGAAGATAACACAATGAAACACCTATAATAAATGTATGAGCATGTTCCTCAAGCACAAAAACTGCAAATAAAGCTTTTACAACAGGCTGAAAGGCAACAAATTTATTAGAAACAACATAGACTATCGTAACTGCAAGCCACACTGTGCAAAATATGTCGAGATACCTTTCGTAACGAATAAATAGTACAAATGCAATGATAAAGTAAAACACAATTTCACGTAATAACGTCCAATATGCACCATCTACACTTTCAAATCCAAAAACAGACTGAATAATAGTAAAATTCATCAAAGTCGGGAAAAACCCAATAAATTTTTCTGCTGCAAAAGCAAGCGTAAACAGTGTTGTAATAATAACACAGAAAAAATATCCTGGATATAACCGTATAAACCTTTTTTTCAAGAATTCCGAAACTTTCATGTTATCTTTCAAATTATATACGGTAAGAAAGCCACTCAATATAAAAAATACAGATACAGCCCAACAACCCCACCATAATCCGATTTTACTATCTTCGCTTCCTCTCCCAAAATATCGTGTAGTATAATGATATAACATTATCAGGATAGCACTTATTGATCTTATATAATCAAGTCCCGCTATTTTTTTCATCAATATCACTTCTCCGGCTCAATTCATTTTATCTGTTTCCATACATTTTTTCATAGTAATCCTGATATTCTCCGCTGATAATATTCTGCCACCAGTTCTTGTTATCAAGATACCATTTTACGGTAAGCTTTATTCCGTCGTCAAATTTTGTGTGCGGTTCCCAGCCAAGTTCATTTTTGAGCTTTGTTGGGTCTATTGCATAACGAAGGTCATGACCTTTTCTGTCGGTAACGTATGTAATAAGACTTTCAGGTTTATCAAGAAGCTTAAGAATTGTTTTCACGATATATATATTCGTTTTTTCGTTATGACCGCCTATATTATAAACTTCGCCCACTCTGCCGTTGTGAATAATTATATCTATAGCCTCGCAGTGGTCTTCAACATAAAGCCAGTCACGAACGTTAAGTCCCTCGCCATAAACAGGCAACGGTTTATCAGCAAGAGCATTTGCAATCATAAGCGGAATAAGCTTTTCCGGAAAATGATAGGGACCATAGTTATTGGAACATCTGGAAATCGTGGCAGGGAGTCCGAAAGTTCTCGTGTATGCCTGAACCAAAAGGTCAGCACTTGCCTTACTTGCACTGTAGGGACTCGAAGTATGAATCGGAGTTTCTTCAGTAAACATTAAATCCGGTCTGTCGAGCGGCAAATCACCGTATACTTCATCTGTTGAAACCTGATGATATCGTTCCACAGAGAATTTAAGGCTTGCATCCATCAGAACCTGAGTTCCGAGAATATTTGTTTTCAAAAAGACCTCCGGATTTTCAATGCTTCTGTCAACATGACTTTCTGCCGCAAAGTTCACAACCTTATCAAATTTTTCTTTTTCAAAAAGCTCAAACACAAATTCCCTGTCGGTTATATCACCCTTAACAAAAGTAAATTGAGGATTTTTCATTGCTTCATCGAGCGTTTCAAGATTTCCCGCATATGTGAGTGCGTCAAGACACACTATTTCATAGTCGGGATGATTTTTAAGCATATAGTAAACAAAATTACTTCCAATAAATCCGGCACCAC
>JAZSOL010000253.1:0-8390 GCA_045536915.1 Clostridia bacterium | reverse complement strand
ATGGTATTTTACTGTCTTTTAATATAAAAATAGAATTTTTGCTGTCTTTTGCATCCCTTGTGTTTGTTTTATCGGCAATGTTTTTCAGTGAAGTCTGAATACATTCGGCAAGCTTTTTGCTTTCATCCGAGTTACTCTGATAAAAAACCTGTGCACCGCTATAGGCAGAATTATCGCCGGAATTCATATGGATACTCAAAAACAAATCAGCGCCGCTTTCATCACGGATTTGCTTGCGTTTTTTCATATCGTTTATTTTAACCGAACGTATTTTTTCGTTCAGATTATCTGCTATTGAATTATCATCCTCACGGGTATACACAACATAAGCACCGCTTTGCTGAAGAAGATTTCCGATTCTCTTTGCTATTGAAAGATTAAAATCTTTTTCAAGCATTCCGCTAACTCCCAAGGCACCGCCGTCGGGTGAACCGTGGCCGGGGTCTATAACAACCACCATTCCGGTTACCGGAGTTGCCGAAACAAATGCTAATTCCCGATAGCCTGATATGAAAAAGGAACAAGCAAAAATGAGTGCTATGCAAAAAATCAGATTGTATAAATTTTGTTTTTTAATATAAATTAACATTATATCAACTCCGTTTCAAATATATAAATATGTATATTTGAAACGAATTTGCTATATTCCGCATTAAATTATTTCTTTTGCTTATAAATAATCTTATGAAAATATTTATCGAGAAGGCTGAAATCATATGTTCCTGTTATATATGCAACAACACACGGAATATACATTATAAAACAGATAATTATGCATCTTAAAACATATTCACCGCCGTAACTTGCAGGGAGGAATCCCATAAATGGTGAAATAAGAAAGCGGTGCACCATAAAAATCAGCGACGGGCTGAAAATTTGCGAATCCGTTGCAGGGTTATATTTCACAACATCAAAATTGAAAGATGCCATAACAACAAGAATGATATTGAATATCAAAAGAAAGAGTCCTAAAACGGCACCGGTATATAATTTGGGTTTTGAAAGCTCTTCGCCTTCGGCAACGTGATTATTGGCAATCACAATATTTTTCATATCTTTTCTTCCAAGCTGCCAGAACGTGGAATGAAGTGCTCCAAGATAAAGCCAGGCAGTTATGATACTAAACAGATACATTTTATCATGAAGCCACGAGAACCACGGCGTAAAGAAAAATGCAAGTGCAGAAAAAATAAGCTGCAGAAGAAAGGTTTCTGCAATGGTTTTTTTATATTTTTTTATCATAGTTTCAGTTCCTTTAAAATTAATATTATATATTATAGTTTAATCTCATCAAAAAATCAAGAGGTTTATGAATTTTTTAAAGAAACAGTGTAATAATAACCTTGAATAAATACAGTCAGGAGGACTTATTAATGAAAAAATTATTTTTATTTACACTCATTTTAACAATGATATGCTCCTTTGCCGGATGCTCAGGCGAAAGAGAAAACGTTGGAGATGTACATGTGTTTTATTATACCTACAGCGACACATACATTTCATCGGTACGTTCCGCACTCGGGAATGCACTTAAGAATGCATCTGTAAGCTATCAGGATTACGATAGTAACGGAAACCAGACAACCCAGACAGAACAGGTGCAAACTGCAATAACAAAAGGCGCAAAGCTTCTCGTTGTGAACATTGTAAACACAGGTTCAGACGATGCGGCACAGGGAATTATTACTCTTGCAAAAAACGCAAACGTACCGCTGATATTTTTCAACCGCGAGGTTTCTGATGAAGTTGTGAACAGTTATGACAAATGCGTATTCATTGGAACAGATGCAAAAGAAGCAGGATATATGCAAGGAGATATGATTGGCGATTATGTTGTCAATAATTTTGACAGTGTTGATTTAAATAAAGACGGTAACATTTCATATATTCTCTTCAAAGGAGAAGAAGGCAACAACGAAGCTATATACAGAACGAACTACTCCGTTGAAAATGCCGACAAAAAGCTCGAACAGGCAGGAAAAAACAAACTCGTGTTTTACGATAAATCAAATCCAAACAAATATCTTGTAGACAAAAACGGTCAGTGGTCTGCCGCAAGTGCAAACGAATATATGACAACAGCGCTGACATCCTTCAATGAATCAAACAACAATATGATTGAGCTTGTTATATGCAACAACGACGGTATGGCAGAAGGCGCAATAACAGCTCTCGGAGCTGCAGGCTTCAACACGGGCGGCGACAAGAAAATCCCCGTATTCGGAGTTGATGCCACAGATGCCGCCAGAGAATTAATTAAAGAAAACAAAATGACCGGTACAATCAAACAGGATGCCGAAGCAATGGCTAAGACTATTGCAAGAATTGGAAAAAATGCTCTTGAAAACAAAGATTTACTCACCGACACAAGCGACCTGCATATAGACGAGTCGAGCAGAAAGGTAAGAATCCCCTATTCAACCTATCTTGGCGAAGAACAATCTTGAACGGAGGCAACATAAGTGCAAAAACCTCTTCTGGAGATGAAAAATATTACCAAGACTTTTCCCGGTGTGAAAGCTCTCGACAATGTTTCTCTTAATGTTAAGAGCGGTTCTGTTCATGCTTTAATGGGCGAAAACGGTGCCGGAAAATCCACTCTTATGAAGTGTCTTTTCGGAATATATATAAAAGACAGCGGAACCATCAGTTTAAACGGCGAAGAAATCTCGTTCAAAAGCCCTAAGGATGCTCTTGAAAACGGCGTGGCTATGGTTCATCAGGAACTAAATCAGGCACTCAAAAGAAGTGTTATGGACAATTTATGGCTCGGACGTTATCCTGCCCATATTAATTTTGTTGCCAATGAAAAGAAAATGTATAAAGATACTATGGAAATCTTCAGAAAATTAAATATCAACATTAATCCAAAAACCATAATGAGCACTATGCCCGTGGCACAAAGGCAGATGGTGGAAATTGCAAAAGCAGTTTCCTACAACGCCAAAATTATTGTTTTTGACGAACCAACATCTTCCCTTGCCGACCAGGAGGTTGAACATCTTTTCAAAATTATTGAAATGTTAAAAAAGCAAGGCTGCGGAATAATTTATATATCTCACAAAATGGAAGAAATTCTTAAAATTTCCGACGAAGTGACGGTTATGCGTGACGGTAAGCACATTGCAACGCACCCCGCATCCGAGCTTGATATGGATAAAATTATAAAGCTGATGGTTGGAAGAGAACTGACAACAAGATTTCCCGAAAAAACAAACTCTCCCGGCGATGTTATAATGAGAGTTGAAAATCTTTCGTCTCAATATAACATTCTCTCGGATGTGTCATTTGAACTTAAAAGCGGTGAAATTCTGGGAATTGCCGGACTTGCCGGCGCCGGAAGAACCGAGATACTCGAAAACATTTTCGGAATATCAGCAAGAAAAGGCGGCAAAATATTTATTCACGGAAAAGAAGTGAAAAACAAAAATCCGCGCGAAGCAATAAGAAACGGCGTTGCACTCGTTACCGAAGAACGTCGTGCCAACGGAATATTTGCAATTTTGAGTATTCTTGAAAATACCGCAATATCAAACTTAAAAAGCTATAAGATAAAAAATATATATCTGAGCAAAAAAAGAATGCGCAAAGATACACAATGGTCAATTAAAGCCATGCGGATAAAAACACCTTCGCAATCAACTCAAATACGAACTCTTTCCGGCGGAAATCAGCAAAAGGTTATTTTCGGAAGATGGCTTCTCACAAATCCGGAAATTCTTCTTCTTGACGAACCGACAAGAGGGATAGATGTTGGGGCAAAATATGAAATTTATCAGTTAATTATAGAGCTTGCATCAAAGGGTAAAGGAGTAATAATGGTGTCTTCCGAAATGCCGGAATTACTCGGAGTATGCGACAGAATACTTGTTATGTCGGGTGGAAAAACAGCCGGAACAATTGATGCCGACAAGGCTACTCAGGAAGACATTATGGCTCTTGCGGCAAAATATGCATAGGCGGTGAAATAAGTGTTTTCAAAAATAAATAATTTCACACAAATGCCGAAAGCCGACAAGGTTAACGCAACTAAAGAATTTCTGATTAATAATTCGCTATACATCTTTATGATAGCGGCAATAGTTATTATTCAGATTATGAGTCCGAAATTTCTTTCGGTGCCGTCAATTATCAATATCATATCTCTTTCAGCGGCAAATCTTCCGATTGCACTCGGAATAGCCGGATGCATTATTCTCACGGGAACTGACCTTTCAGCCGGAAGAATTGTTGGTGTTGTTGCGTGCGTTTGCGCATCTCTTCTTCAATCCGAGGGATATGCAAACAAAATGTTTCCGCAAATAGGTACACTCCCTGTTTATATTGTTATTCTGATTGCTCTGGCCATCGGGGGGATTGTTGGGTTTGTAAACGGATTTTGCACAGCAAAATTCAAGCTTCATCCGTTTATTGTTACACTTTCAACCCAGCTTATAGTATATGGACTTCTGCTTATGTATCTTATGAGCGGCAACAACAACGGGCAGTCGATATCGGGTCTTGACAGTTCATACACTTCTCTTATTACCGGAAGCATCCTTTCAATAGGCACAACCACAATACCAAACTTCGTGTGGTATTCTATAGTGATAACCGCAATAATGTGGTTTGTGTGGAACAAAACAACATTCGGTAAAAACATGTTTGCAGTGGGGTCTAATCAGGAAGCGGCAAACGTATCAGGTGTTAACGTTACGCTTACAATAATTGCTGTTTTCACTCTTGCGGGCATACTTTACGGAGTAACCGGATTTATTGAAGCTGCACGAATTGGTTCAAACAGTGCCGCAACAGGATTAAACTACGAGCTTGATGCAATTGCAGCGTGCGTTATCGGCGGAGTATCGTTTGTGGGCGGTATCGGAAAGATACGCGGTGTTATAATTGGTGTTGTGCTCCTTAGAATCATATTTGTTGGTCTGACATTTCTCGGAATTGATGCAAATATGCAGTATGTTATAAAAGGTCTTATAATTCTGATTGCGTGTGCAATAGATATGAGAAAATATCTTGTGAAAAAGTGAATTCAAGACCAAAGGCTGTAGCAAAATGAAAAATAACGGTTCGTCGAGGACGCCGAACCCTACAAATTACTATGCATATATACTATGCACACAATATATGTAGGGGACGGCCTCCCGGACAAAACCGGAAAAATCATTTTGCTACAGCCTCTTTAAAATTGAGGATTGAGTGATGAACAGGAAAATTTTATCGGAGATACACATAATTATTGCCGCAGTGCTATGGGGAATGATAGGTATAAGCGTTACAGCGCTCACAAACATCGGTCTTTCAAGAATGGATATTGTTTTTGTGCGCTCGTCTGTTGCTTTTTTGTCGCTTGGTGTGTATCTTCTTATAAAAAACAGGGCGGCGTTCAGAATAAAACTCAGGCATTTGTGGTGCTTTTTGGGTACGGGAATTGTCAGCCTGATGTTTTTTAATCTTTGTTATTTCAGCGCTATGAAGCATACATCTCTTGCTGTTGCGGCGGTATTGCTTTATACGGCGCCGGCATTTGTGGTTATGATTTCTGCGGTTTTATTTAAAGAAAAAATAACATCCGTGAAAATTATTTCGCTTCTGATGATGTTTGCAGGGTGTGTTTTGGTAACGGGTGTGCTGGATGAAAAGGCAGATTTTTCTCTTGCCGGAATAATTTTCGGGCTCGGTTCCGGAATCGGATATGCAATGTATAGTATTTTCAGCCGTTTTGCATTGGAAAGGGGATATTCAAGCGCTTCGATTTCTCTTTATACTTTTTTGTTTGCGGCGCTCGGGAGTGCTTGTTTTGCAAATTTTGATGAGGGTGTGCCATGCATTGTGAGTGCCGATGGTGTGTTTTACAGTTTGTTTATCGGGGTTGTATGCTGTACTCTTCCTTATATTTTCTACACGAAAGGTCTTGAACAAACAGAAAACGGGCGCGCTTCCACGCTTGCTATGGTAGAACCTCTTGTGGCAACAGTTATCAGCGTTGCATTCTTTGGCGATACTCTGACGTTTTGGAAAATTGCCGGTATTGTTATAATGTTTTCGGCAATAGGCTTTATGAATCTTACTGAAAAGAAAAACTGATTTTTCAAACAATAAAAAAGCAGTTGTATAATCCGTGAAATAGAATTTTAAGGATTGTACAACTGTTTTTTTGTTTCAACTTAAAAAGCTTCAAACTTTTATTTTTAATATACCAAGCATTGCATGGGCAGCGTTTTGCTGAGCTTTTTTCTTGTTTGTTCCTTTGCCTGTTGCTTCCTTGCCGTTTGCCAGAGAAACTTTAATTTCAAAAGTTTTGTTGTGATCCGGACCGGTTTCATTAACAACACTATATTCGGGAACGGAGCCATTGCTTTGGCAATACTCCTGCAAGACGGATTTGAAATCAGTTTCGCGTCCACCGTGTTCTGCTGCTTCAACAATTTCTCCGTTCAGCCAGTCGAGAATCATTTTCTTGACTGTTGCAAAATCACTGTCGAGATATATTGCCGCTATAACAGATTCCATTGCATCCGATGTGACGGAAGGTCTTTCGTTTCCTTTGCACATAAGCTCTCCTTTTCCCATCAGAAGATAATCGCTGAGTTTAAGCTTTTGAGCAAGCTTTGCAAGTGATTCTTCACACACTACGGAAGCTCTGATTTTCGAAAGCTCACCTTCGGGTCTTCTCTTATAGCGCGAATAAAGGAATTCGCTTATTGAAAGACCGAGAATGGAATCTCCGAGAAATTCCATTCGCTCATTGGATTTCGCTTTTGTTTCTTTATGTTCGTTGATATATGAAGTGTGAGTCAAAGCAGTTTTTAAGTATGAAATATTTTTGAATTTGTAGCCCAATGAAGCCTGGAGGGCTTTTAAATCAGCCATTTTCATACCTCCATTACATTTATTCTTCCGGATTTAATAATCCGTTATGTTTATATGTTGTCCGAATTAGCTTTGATATAGTCAACAACATCACCAATTGTGCTTATGTTTTCAGCTTCTTCTTCAGGGAATTCAAGGTCGAATTCATCTTCCATAGCCATTATAAGCTCCACAACGTCAAGCGAGTCAGCGCCGAGATCTTCAATGAATCTTGCTTCAACTGTAACATCAGCTTCTTCAACACCTAACTGCTCAACAACAATATTTTTTACTTTCTCAAATACCATTTTTTATACCTCTTTCTTAAAAATATATATATAATATATTACATAACTTGGAAAACGTCAATAGTTTTTTGAAAATTTTTTAAATATTTGATATATTTATATGAAAGTATATGTAATAATATTAACCAAGGAACACCGATGTGCATATTCCGCAAAGTATTATTGCGGCACACACGGTCTTATAAATAATATGTTTTTCCTTAAAGAAAATCCAACCGGTGAGTATTGTGACTATAACGGAAGACTGCTTTATAACCGTCATAACCGTTACCATACTTGCCGGATCTGAATTCGCAATAAAGAGTATTCTGTCGCCTATAACCAGACTTATACTCATTATTGGTATCCAGTAGTTTTTCCTGAGAGTGGATAAATGTATCCTTTCTTTTTTTGCAACAAGAACTCCGGCATAGCAAACAAGAAGAAAAAACATAAACCAGAACTGAAGTGCATCAGGCTCCATTGATTTGGTCAGTGCTTTGTCGAGTGTTGCCGAAACCGAATTGAGAAAACAGTTGGCAAGAGCCGCTAAAAGAATCAGAGGTGTTACTTTGTCGCCAACAGAGTCTCTTTTGAGATTTGAAAGAATTAAGCCCGTGCCAACAAGAATAAGCCCTGCTGTTTTTCCCAAAGTCATATCCTCATTTAATACGAATACGCCGAGCAAAGTGGAAAACAGCATTCTCGAAAGATCCATTATTCCGTAAAGGCTCACAGTCATATTTTTTAACGCAACAAATGCACATATCCACGCCGTGCACACAACGAATGCCTTGATAAAACTGTATAAAATAAATACCGGCGGCGTTGAAAATGCGTTTTGTGAAAAGGGGATTATGAGCAGAAAGCCTATGAGCGAATAGAAGAAAAGTATTTCATCTGAACTGCTCATTTTGAGTGCGGCTTTTTTCATTCCGTCGCGGCTGCCTTTAAGGATGCTGTATATAAGTACGAGTAGAACCCACATTCCGTTCATAAAACCTCTTCCTTCCTCCAATAAATTCCAACCGTATTATATTAGCATTTTGTTTGCAGAATTTCAATAC
Source organism: Clostridia bacterium (assembly GCA_045536915.1). Lineage (GTDB taxonomy): Bacteria > Bacillota > Clostridia > UMGS1810 > UMGS1810 > RGIG1828. Next base: position 190 of record JAZSOL010000253.1, on the reverse strand, counting down.
TTAAAATCTGTTTTTGGATGAAATGAGCTAAAATGCTGAATTTCAATAGTAAATGTTGATTTAATTAATATAATATGTTATAATTTTTTATTACATAGGAAATTGCCTCAGCAATTGCTTGTAACAACAAAATTTTCCTTATAAAATTGTGAGCGAAGCGAACAGTTAATTGACGAAGTCAATTTTGTTC
>JAZSOL010000184.1:0-5410 GCA_045536915.1 Clostridia bacterium | reverse complement strand
CGAACACGTTTTTTTCACTGATTTTTCCGCCATTATTTTGTTGAAATACTCGCAAATGCGTCAGCATTCGCTGCGTTTTCGCCGCATACTGACGAAAAAATCAGAGAAAAAAATCCTTCGGACCTAAAACTTTCAAAAAACAAGATTTTTCGAGACGGCAGGGCGAAGTAATACTGGCGTATTTTGAGCCCGACAACGAAGAAAAAGCCGCTTTTTGAAAGCTTTAGGCGAGTTCGGATACTGACGCAACTGCTTATGCCCGATAATTAATGAACCGGCAACCATACACCGTTTTTATTTGTAAGCACTGTGCATATATACTGCGCATCCTGCACATAGAAGGGAACACGTGACACATCGGCAGATATCTCCGAAGCCTCTCCGGGCATAATCTGCATATCAGTCCTTATGATTTTAACCAATCTGCCGCCATCCGTAAGCACTACCTGAAGCCGTACATTTTCAGGGGCATCGCCCTCATTGGATATCATGGCTCTGCATACACCGCCAACAATCTCCGGAGAGCTTGCCCATATGCCGCCCTCACCACAATCGAAATCCACATATAACTCTGCGGTCTTACCGTAGAAATCCGCCTCAAGGTATACCCTGCCGGCTGACCGGGCAATGAGCACATTGCGGTCATCTATGTAGGCATTTGTGGATAGCACTTTGTATTTAACCTTATCTTCAGCAAAAATCTCTTTGCGTGTGCCGTAAATATTTTTACCGAATATTCGCAACTTATCAAGGTCAAAGCGCGACTCTTCGCAGTGGATATTGCCTGTTTCTATGCTGTTTGGTATGAGTATAAGCTGAATGTTGTCAATGTAAATTCTATCCATAGACACATCGGTGGTATCCTTGCGATTTATATATAAGCCCAAATAAACACTTGTGTACTCCGCCGATGTATGCAGGTGGGAATAACACCTGACCCATCCGTTTTCATCGGGGGCATCATAGCTCCATTGGGCTTTTCCGCCAACATTTTCACCCCGGCTATTCACAAAAAACAACTGCGGAGCAACACTCCCCGCCGAAAAATCCACTCCATTAATATACATTTCTGCATAAACGGGATTGCTTTTCATGATGGGGTGATATTCAATGCCGTTTCCCGTGTTCAGAATTTGAAAACCACCGGTAGCTGAGGTATAATCAACATAATATGACGCATTGCCGCCGTATGCTTTTTCTGTGGTTTTGCCGTATTTATAGCCACCGTTGTTGTGAACCGTTATGTTATGTGAAATACCCATATCCGAATCACCTGTTACCGGTGCTCCTATAAGTGAACCGTAATTTATTGTATCATACCCGACGGCTGTGGCACTTACGCTCAGCATACAAAAGGTAAGCAACGTAAACCATGATATTTTCAAAAGCTTATTCATCTGTCTCCCTCCTTTTGCTGGAGTATGTAGGCATCTGTAAGAGGGGTCAGGATATTATTTTCCCACACATATAGTTTAGCATGAATCTCATCCCCGTTCAAGCCGGATATTTCCACAGCCACAGCGGTTCCGTCGGGAGTCACCTCCGCAACATCGCTTACAAAGCACCTGACAAGATTGGATTTATCATCATAAAAAGCCAGAAGCACCTTGGCGGACACAGTTTCACCGGTAAGACTTCTGAGCGTGAGCTCTGCGACAGACGGCGAAGCCATGGACTCAACATTAGCAAGGCTTCCTTCTATGGTGGGCAGGGAAGTTATGCGTACAGCTTCATCCTGCTTGTTGTGTGTAAAGCTTCGGGAAGCGGTGCCGTAATCCCATGTGATGATAAGCTCATATTCACCGGAGGGTGACCAATAAGGCATGGTAAATTCTCGGGTTATATATGCATCCAGCGTGCAGCTTTCCCACCAGCTCAGTTCCCCTGCAGATTTGCTTTTAATTTCCATAACTGCAGGTTTGCCGTAGAGGGATTCATCATATACTATCAGGCTGAACACACCTTTTTTGCTGACGGGGTCTGTGGTTACAGATGTAATATCCACCTGAACAGAGTTCTCTGATTTGCACTCAAGGGTAATTTTCTCTGTGATGTTTCCGCTGCCGATATACATGGTGTATGTACCTTCTGCAGGCAGAGAAGCGTTGAAAGCTGTTCTTGCACGCACAATGTCATCTTGCTGATCATAGTAGCAGAGCTTTCCGCTTTCATTCAAAATATACACGGTGAGATTGGAAGCCTGCGCCAAAGCGCCGTTTTGTGCAAATGTGCAGTAAACGGTAAACGGCTTTCGGGCAGTAACACATGCGGCTGAGTTCTTAACATATTTTCTGTCTATACTAAGCTCAATATTGGCAGGTACAGCATAAGTGATGTCTGCGGGACGAAGTCTCAACACAATCACGCTCTGTGGTGCGGCAACATATTCCGTAAATAAATCCGTGCTCCGGTGCAACCGGGTTTCGCTATAGACAAGGTTTTCGTTATCCGGATTATTTGCAGCGTTTAAATCTGTATTGGTAATAACAGATTCACTCTCAAGAATATATGAACCCTCAGCATCAAATTCAATCTGCTGAGCATAGGTCTCATTTCGGTTTACAAGCAATATATTAAGATATCCGTCCTCCTCCAGAAAAGCAGTGGAGGTAATCATTTGGTTTGTTCTGTTCTCATACTTTTTGCTCCACATAGCATATGTATTGCCGCCGAGTGCGGAATAAACCACATCGCCTCCGGCAACGCGGGTTGCCAGTTGATAGTATTCACCCAGAGCCGTCAGCACATAATTTCCGCCGTCAAAGGGGCGAATTACTCCCCAGCCGGTACCTCCGTAGGAAGATGGTGTGGATGCACCTGCCATAAAAACATGGTGGGAAGCTATGCCAACCTCTGCCATATTGAAAAATCTGTTTACAAGCTCGCCCATGGCGAGGGTAGCCTTGAGGTCAGTCCATTTGTCGCGGAGGGATACATCTTTTACATCATCTAAATCTCGCCAGACAGCATACTCCGATACAAACACCTGCGGCCTTTGGTCCGGCGGGAGCTTATTTACATATGTATTAACATAGACATCTATATTTTCGTAATCCCAGAAGTAGCCGAAATTATTGTTGGTGCTTGTATAGTAGTGGAGGACTATGTAATCAGCCTTGGGTCCAAGCTCCGGTATAACGGTACCGTTCCACTGCTTCCAGTTGACCTTGGATACATCCTCATTGATGCCTCCGTTTTTGGGCTGACTGCAAGCAGAAACGGCAAGCTTAACCTCCGGATTGACAGCACGCAGTGCAGGAATTATGTCATTGCAGCGGTCTATATAATACTGCATTTTTTCGTAGTCTATTATGCCGTCTCTTGAGGCATTGCCCCCCACATAGCACTCATTGTCATATTCATTGCCAAGCTCAAGACAACATACCGGCACCGGATTTATGATACCGCATTCAATTCTTTTTGCCGCCCAGTTGACGCCGTCGGAGCCTACTGCATTAGGGTCGTCCGGCATAAGAGTGAGGAAGCGTACCAGGTCTGCAAGGTCTTCGGCTTCATCATGAATATTGATTGTAAAGGTAAAGTCAATATCCGGGCTTGCCTCCTGCATGGACATAATCCATTCTGCCAGACCATAGGTGTATATATGGGAATAGCCCGAACCCGTACGGCTAACCTCAGGACCTATCAGAGTTTTCCAGTCCAAATCACGATAATGGATAAAGGCTCTGAGCATGGGTACCTCGAAGCCATATTCATCCAGCATTGACTTAAATTCCGGTCTTGCAGCAGATGAGGTGCCGTATGCATAAGCAGCATCCCGATACCAGGAAGCGTCATTGTTGAAGCCGAGCATGGATTTGTTGGCAGGCTTTATGACATTGCTTTCCCGAACCGTCATCGTGGCAGACAATGCCGCAGTATCATCATTTGCATAAACAGCCATGCCGGATAAAAGTGCAGTTGTAATTGTGATTAATATAATTGCAGTTATACGCTTTTTCATATATATTCCTTTCTTCGAAACAGTACAGTTGATAATAGTAATTATACAACAGAGAAATAAAATTTTTTCTGCTCTATAATTACTGTCATCGTTTTTATCAGGCACGCATGTCGCTTAAAATATTGCTATTTTAAGCGACAACGTACCTCAAAGTATCTTTAAAATTATCAGGAGCAACCCACTATGACCTGCTTCAAAGTTTGGGTGCTATCCTCCCCAAACTCTACGGCTCCTATAACAACCCGTCTGTCCGGGCCGGGATTTTCCGGATTTGTCTGAACATGGAACGAGGTATAAAGCTTACCGTCTTTTCCTTTAAAGAATGCATTGTGACCTGCACCAAAAAGAGCACCATTATTTGTAAACACAGGGTTACTCTCCGGTTTGTGCCATGGACCAAGGGGGTCATCAGCTATTGCCATGCAAATGGAATAGAAGTTTGTGCGATAGTGATTTGCAGAATAGTTCATCACATATTTGCCGTTATACTCTATTACATTTGGCCCTTCGTTCCAAATCTGCCCCACGGGTGTGGATATCAGTTCGTAATCATGCTCAGGTGTTGTCATAAGCCTGGGTTCGCTTATGAATTTTGTGAGAGTTTCATCAAGCTCCGCACAGTAAACCTGACTTGTATTAATACCATTTATCACATTTCCGTAGCCATCTTTGGAATAATAAAGATAATTGTGTTTATCGGTAATAAGAACAGAAGGGTCTATAGCCGCATATCCGTAGTCAAACATTGGCTTGCCGTATACATCCGTAAAAGGACCTTTCGGGCTGTCACTTACCGCAACACCTATTCTGTACCGATAATTATAATCATCATTAGCTGCCGAATAGTGCATCACAAATCTGCCGTTATGATAAACAACCTCCGGTGCCCAGAAATTGGCTTTTCCCCATGTGTTTTCACCGTCGAAGCACACCTCCGGCTCGCTCCAATGAACCAAATCGGTACTTGTGCGCACATGAAAGCCATTGATAAACGATGTGGCGTAGCAATAGTAAGTATCCTCATAAAGCAGTATCTGAGGGTCACCGATATTGGTAATATCGGTGACTATAAAATTGCTGTTTTTACTCATAATTATACCTCTAAATAATTTAACTATTCAATTTCACATCCTGCTTCTTCAAGTGCTTCAACAAATACGTCATAGCCCTCGGAAGTCATATGGATGCCGTCAGATTTAAGCATATCGGTTGTAATATCAGTATCTACAAAGGTTGCATAATCGGTGGTTTGACACCAGGATTTGATTGCAGCATTTGCATCGTCCACACGCTCCGGATATGTTGTGGTGGTATCCACGCGCTGTGTTATAGCGAAGTAGTAGATTTTTGTTTCGGGATACAACTTGTGAATGGTTGTGCATATCTTTTTAATATTGAGCGCTACCTTTGAAGCCGATGCACCTGGACCATAGAAATCATTTGTTC
>JAZSOL010000060.1:0-8087 GCA_045536915.1 Clostridia bacterium | reverse complement strand
AGTTTTTTGTTTATTCTCCGACTGATTTTGTTGTGAGCATTGTATAAAAAAGTTTCGCCATATTTGCTTTTCCCATTCCGGTTTTTTCTTTTCCCAATTTAAGCACCTTTTTATTATCTTTTGTACAGGGTTTCCATTCCGGAAGATTTCCACCGTTGGGATTCCCGTTTTTTACAAAATTGCAGAGATATTCCGACATCTTTTCCGAAAGAACATAGTCTTCTTTCTCCATCGGGCGCCAGCAATTCGGAAGCGTTCCGAACCAATACCAAAGGTCGCTGCTGTGCCATGCGCCGTTTTTATCTCCCGGAAGCATTCTTTCGAAAAACCAGACGTAATTTTTAAGATTGTTTTTTATTCCCCATTTTTTCGCCATGGAATAAAGAATCGGCGCCATCATATCGTGACTTGTGGAACCCATCATATAATGAATATCCAAAGGCTCCGGTTTTTCAGTAATAAAAATATTATCCTTCACCGGAGTTGCGGCCATCGTTCCGCCTTTAACTTCTTTTTGAGCTTTCTGCCAGTTTTCAAAAAGTTTTTCCGCAGGAACTTTTCTGAATTCATCAAGATTTTTGCATCCGCAAAGTTTCATCACTTCTGACCAGAAACCAAAATTCTTTTCCGCTTTTCCGGTAAGAATATGACCCGCTCCTCCGCCGCTTGACATCACCGCACTTCTGAAAAGTCCTTCGGAAAGGGGGCTCTGGCAAAGATGCTGAACGCTCATCGCGCCGGCGCTTTGCCCCATAATTGTGACTTGCTCCGGATTTCCTCCGAATGCCGAAATATTATGATTTATCCATTTCAAAGCCGTAAGCTGGTCATAAAGTCCATAGTTTCCGCAATGTCCCGCTTCTTTTTCAAGTTCCGGAAGACACGCAAAACCAAAAGGTCCAAGACGATAGTTTATGGTAACCGCAACAACCCCTTTTTTCGGCCAGATTGGGTCATCAAAAGGTTTTTCATGTCCGCAGCCGCCTTTATATCCGCCGCCATGTATATAAACGAGAACCGGAAGTCTGCTTTTTTCGTCAGCATCATCCGGCGCCCATATATTCAGAAAAAGGCAGTCTTCGCTGTAATTATACGTTTCGCCCTTACGGAATTCGTTATAATAAAAAACCTTTTTAAGGTTTTCCTCTTCGTTATAAAAAGAACGAGGCTGAAAGCAGCAATTTCCATAAGAAGATGCGTCATAAATTCCTTCCCAACCGGTAATTTCTTCCGGATACTTCCATCTTTCTGCCACAGCAAACCTAATTCCTTTAAAGGCAGTTACTCCCGGAATTCTGCAGTTATATCCTTTTATTTTTCCGCATGGTGTTTCAATTATTTTTTCCATTTACGGTACCTCCGGAAACAGATTACTGTTCTGCTTTTTTTGATAATTTAAATTCCGCAAGTTTCGCTCTGGTTTCGGGGTTCATATTCCAAAGGAATCTGAATGCAGCCCAGGAACCGAGAACAAAAATTCCCGGAAGAAGAACGCAAAGAACTTTTATTCCAAAAACCGTTCCGACGCTTTGAACCGCAAGCTCCGAATCATATCCGATCCAGCCGAGCATTATAACCGCGGAAGAATTTCCTATAGTCTGCCCGACTCTTCTTGAAAGGTTAAAAGTTCCGTAAATGGAACCTTCGGTGCGTTTTCCCGTAATCATTTCATTATAGTCAATGGCTTCGCCCACAAGACCCCATTGCATATAAATCGACATACAAGCAAGGCCCATCGCAACGTTGCTGATTATTATATGGATATACGGATTTACAAAAGTTATTGTATGAACCGCGAAAAGGGAAATATACATCACGGAACCCACAAGAAGTCCCCATCGGATAAATTTTTCAAGACCGAATTTTTTTGCGAGCATCGGTCCGAAAACAAGAGTCACAACCATAAACGGAGCGGAAATTATGGAACCGTAAGTAACAAGAGCAAGATCATCATAAACAATAGAGAACATATAGTTTGTAAGCGTGTTTCCGACATATTGCATTGTGCAGATACACAAACCGTGTACGCAAAGGGCAAGGAATGGGCGGTTCACTTTGAAAACATTAAGAATATCCGTAATTTTAATATTTCCGGCTTTTTCTTCGGAAGTTTCCGCAATATTTCGTTCTTCAGTAAGTGCATAATGCGCAAGACACATTCCAAGGCCTATAACCGCGCAAATCGAAGCGCCTATTGCATAACCCGCAGGGTTTGTCTGACCAAAGGCTTTTATCAGCATCGGCATCAGCATAACCGGAATCATATTTCCTACTGCGGAACCAAAACCTCTTGCGGAAGAAAGCGATGCCCTTTCCCGGTCGTCGTTTGCCATTGCTGAAAGCATTGAGCCCATGGGAATATTAAACATGGTATAACAACCCTCGTAAAGGATTTTAAGTCCAAAAAGCACGAAGATAAGAGAAACTCCTTCAAAAAAAGAGGGAACGGACCAAAGTGCAGTAAAACTTACACATACAAGAGGCGCACTTCGAAGAAGCCATGGGCGGAACTTTCCTTTCGGATTATGGTTTTTTGCAAAAGATTTGTCAAGCAGTGCTCCCATAATGGGGTCATTGATAAAGTCCCATATATTCCATACTGCAAGAAGGATTCCAAGAAGAACCGTATCAATTTTAAGCGCATCGGTGCAATACATCGCAAAGGTGCTTCCCATAATTGCAAAGGTCATACAGCCGCCCGCATCTCCAAGGCCATAGCCTATTTTATGCTTCAGAGTAAGACCGCCGGCATTCTTTTCCGAATACTTTTTGAACATTTTGTTTTCCTCCGTTCAATCGTATTTTGATATTCAGGCAAGCGTTTCGTTTCCACTATAATATAGCATTTTTTGTTTGTTTAATCAACGAGATATAACTTATACCGCAAATTCAAAAGGAGCACAGCCGATTGCCGTGCTCCCTTTGAAAATAGAAAAGAGAAAGTTGGGAATATTTTATTTTGGAAGACTGCTTCTGTCGCTGTATTTCGTATGGAAAAGTTCGTGTGCAATTCCTTCGCCGGGAGCAACTCCGAGTTCCTTATAAAATTCGGAAATCGCCGGATTTTTATGACTTTGACGAACGGGGCATTGTTTTGCGTCAACAAGATAGGTTGCTTTATTGCGCTCCTCGACCTTTTTCCAGTTGCGGTAAGCGTTTCCTCCGCCGCCCACGCAGCCTCCGGGGCATGCCATTATTTCGATAAAATGATAATCAGCGGTACCCGCTTTTACCATTTCCATAATTTTTCTTGCATTGGCAAGTCCGGAAGTTATGCAGACTTTAACGGGAAGTTTTCCGATATTAACCGTTGCTTCGCGAGTATCCTTGAATCCTCGTACTGCGGTAAAATTGATGTTCTTGAGTTCGTGGCCGGTAAGAATTTCATAAACCGTGCGAAGCGCCGCTTCGGTAACGCCGCCGGTTGCGCCGAAGATAATTCCCGCGCCGGAACCAAGTCCGAAAGGAAGGTCAAATTCGCCTTCCGGAAGTCTTCCGAAATCAATGTTCGCCTCGCGAATCATTCTCGCAAGCTCCTGAACTGTGATAACGCAGTCGATATCCTGATATCCGTCGCGACCGAGTTCCGGTCTGGTTGCTTCATATTTTTTTGCGGTGCAGGGCATAATGGAAAGGCTGTAGATTTCCTGCGGTTTCTTTCCGAGTTTTTCCGCATAGTAAGTTTTGATGATTGCGCCGAACATTCCCTGAGGAGATTTTGCGGTGGAAAGATGATCAAGCTGGTCCGGGTACCATGTTTCGCAGAATTTTACCCATGCGGGACTGCATGAAGTGATAAGCGGAAGGGTTCCGCCATTTTGGATTCTGTTGATAAGCTCGGTGCCCTCTTCCATGATTGTAAGGTCTGCAGTAAAGTCGGTATCAAAAACAGCGTCAACGCCGAGCATACGCAAAGCAGTGATAAGTCTTCCCGTACTGATTGTGCCGACCGGCTCGCCAAGAGCTTCTGCTATGTTTACCCTGACAGCCGGAGCAACCTGAGCAACAACGGTAAGATTCGGGTCAAAAATCGCTTTCCAGGCCTTTGCTGTATCGTCTTTAATGGTAAGAGCGCCGGTTGGGCAGGCCTGAATGCACTGTCCGCAGTTTACACAGGCGGTTTCAGCAAGCGGCCGGTTGAATTCGGTGGTATAAACGGTTTCAAATCCTCGGTTTTCTTTTGTAAGAGCATTTACGGACTGGAAATTGGTGCAAACCCAGGCGCATCTTCCGCATGCAATGCATTTTGAAGGATCGCGTACTACGGAGGGACTTGAAAAATCGCGGAATTCGGAACGGGGACTTTGGATATAACGCGGTTTTCTGGTAAAGTTAAGGTCTGCGGCAATCTGCTGAAGTTCGCAGGTTCCGCTTCTGTGGCAATGGAGGCAGTCCTGAGTATGTCTTGCAAGAATAAGCTCAAGAATATTTGTTCTTGCTCTTCTGACTCTCGGAGTGTTGGTATGTACAACCATTCCGTCTGTACACGGAAATGCACAGGAAGGAACAAGAAGGCGCTGTCCTTCAACCTCAACAACGCAGATGCGGCAGTTTGCTTTAACCTCCTGGTCCGGATGATAGCAAAGAGTCGGAATTTTGATTCCTATCTGCTGGGCGGCTTTAAGTATTGTGGTTCCGCTTTCAACTTCGGCAACAATACCGTCGATTGTAACTTTAATCATTTTTCGTCCCTCCTTGCCATTGCTCTTTCAAATACTTCGGGGAAGTTTTTAACTGCGGTGACTATCGGAGTCGGCGAAGTCTGACCCAATCCGCAAAGGGAAGCATCCATCATTGTGGAAGCAAGGTCATTTATTGTATCAATGTCTTTAGGAGTTGCGGTATGATGGCGGAACTTCATAATAAGTTCGAGAAGACGTTTATTGCCTTCCCTGCAGGGCGTGCATTTTCCGCAGGATTCGTCAACAAAAAATCCCGCAAGGCTTGCGCAGACTTCAATAAGATCCTGGTCCTCGTCAATGAACATAAGGTCACCTGCGCCGAAAGTTGCGCCAACCGCCGCGCAGGATTCGATATCCATCGGAGTGTCAAGAAGATCCGGGCTGATAATTGCGCCGGAGGCACCTCCGGTCTGAATAGCCTGAAGTTTTTTTCCGTTTGGGCAACCGCCGCCCACTTCTTCAAAAAGTTCGCGAATAGTTATGCCTGTCTGGAATTCATAAACACCGGGACGGCAAATATTTCCGCTGAGTGTAAAAAGTTTTGTACCGGAAGTTTTCGGTGCGCCTATTGTCCTGAAGTTTTCAGAACCGAGGGAAAGAACAAGCGGAACGTTCGCAAAAGTTTCAACGTTGTTTACAACGGTCGGCATTCCGAAAAGGCCTTTTTGCGCAGGGAAAGGCGGTTTAAATCTCGGTTCACCGCGCTGGCCTTCGATGGATTGCATAAGCGCCGTTTCTTCGCCGCAGATATATGCGCCGGCTCCCATTCTTATTTCTATATCAAAATCAAAATCACTGCCGAGAATTCCTTTTCCGAGGAAGTTGTGTTCTTCCGCATCGGCAATGGCTTTTTCAATAAGCTCCCTTACATAGGGATATTCCGCGCGGATATAAATATAGCCTTTGCTTGCGCCGACCGCTCTTCCGGCGATAGCCATTCCTTCAAGAACCGCATGGGGATTTCCCATTATAAGAATTCGGTCTTTGTTGGTTCCGGGTTCGCCTTCGTCCGCATTGCAGATTACGTATTTTTGAGGAGCTTCGGTATCTCTTACGAAAGCCCATTTAAGACCTACGGGAAAGCCCGCTCCGCCCCTTCCGCGAAGTCCGGAGTCTTTAAGCATACCTACAATACCGTTTGGGAAACTGAGGGCAAGGCGAAGAGAGGCGTATCCGCCGAGCTTTGCGTATTCCATGGAACTGATAGGATTTATTTTTCCGATATTACGGAGCATCATTCTTGTTTCCTGCATTATTCGGCTCCTCCTTATCTTATTCTGTATTTTGCAAGAATGTTCGGAACCTGGTGAGGACTTACGTTTGTGATAACATCATCATCGACCATAATATTCGGAGAACCGTCGCACATTCCAAGACATTCGCAGTATTCAAGAGTAAAAAGTCCGTCTTCGGTGGTTTCGCCGACTTTGATTCCAAGAGCTTCTTCAAAAGCAGTAATAACAGCTTTTGCGCCTTTAACGTGACAAGGCGCGCTGCGGCACATTCTGATTATATGTATGCCTCTGGCTTTCTGTGAAAAGAAAGCATAGAAAGTGGAAACTCCGTAAATTTTTGCGCGGGGAATATCCATGCAATCAGCAATTATTGAGGCAGCTTCTTCGGTTATGCAGTTCCCCGCAAAAGGCTGAACGGCGCGAAGAACTTCGATAAGCATGTCTTCGCGTCCTTTCCAGGGCAAAGCAATCTCTTTTATTTTTTCAATAGTTTCCGGCGAAAGATCGCCTTGTTTTTTAATCTCGTCCACAAACCCACCTCCAGAATAATAATTTAACATTAAATTAAATCAAAAATAACAGTTTTTGATATAAAATGTTAAAAATAAATGTTATATTTTAACATCTCTTAATAAATTATATACCTTTGTGTTGAAATCGTCAACAGTTTCACATTAAATAGTTAACAGTTTTTAAATAATACTTTATATTATTTTATGTTTCAAAAGCGGTGAAATGTATTGGATATTCAATTCTTGCCATAACTGCAAATATTCAAGATATTTTTACGAACACAAAACGACGCTCCACAACATTCGTTGCGAAGCGTTCTTCGTGGTGAGCCATCGGGGATTCGAACCCCGGGCACCTTGATTAAAAGTCAAGTGCTCTGCCAGCTGAGCTAATGGCTCATATGTGATTTTCAACAGCTTGATTATTATAACGCATTATTTTCTAATTGTCAATAGGTTTTTTTATATTTTTTTGCAAATTTCTTCAAAATTTTTTCATATATATTTTACCGCATTTAAATTACTTTTTCAATATAATTCTTTCCAAAAAAGGTGAAACTATGAGTATTAAAATTGCCCTTGCTGGCGTACCTAACTGCGGAAAAACAACGCTGTTCAATTTTGTTACCGGCCGCCGGAGGAAAACCGGAAACTGGCCCGGCGTAACAGCAAAAAAAATATCCGCACCTCTTAAATACCAATCAAAAACAGAACTTATCGACCTTCCCGGAACATATTCTCTTGAATCCGGAAGTAAAGAAGAAAAAATTGCCGGGAATTATATCAAAAGCAAAAAAGCCGATTCGGTAATTATTGTTATTGACGGCACAAAACCGGAACAAGGTATTTATCTTGCGCTCAACATTCTTTCGTCCGGTGTTCCTGCTGTAATCGGAATAAATTATTGTGACCTTCTTCGTGCTCAAAATATTTCTGTTGATATTGCCTTGCTCAAAGAGGAGTTTTCCGTCCCTGTTTTCCTTTTCAGCGCCAAAACCGGTGAGAATGTCCATAGCCTCTTTTCTTCCGCAATTAACCAAATCAAAAATGGGCCTCAAAAAATCTCATCCATGCCGGTAGAAACTTATAGAAAAAAGGCGGCCTTTCTTGCAGAAAAAGGCTTCATTAAAAAGGAGAACATCAAAAGGAATACTGCTTCATACATTTTTTCTTTGCTTTTCCTTGTTGCGGTATTGCTTTTATCCGTTCCTCTGGTTTCTGTGCTCAAATCTTCTGTCAACGTATTTTTTGAGCACGTCATTGGTCTTTCCTCTGCATTGATGTCAAAAATCGGTGTTTCCGCCATGCTCATATCTCTTCTTTCCGAAGGTTTGCTTCCCGGAACGCATTCGTTACTGTTATTTGTTCCGGAACTTTTTGCTGTTTTCTTTCTTCTTTCTTTCCTCGAAGACTGCGGTTTTATGGCAAGGTTTGCGTTTCTTACGGATTATGTTTTTAAAAAGCTCGGCCTTTCGGGTAAGGCAGCCATACCTTTGGTGCTCGGTTTTGGCTGCACTGTTCCTGCGGCTTATGCCGCAAAGTCAAGTGGGTCCTTTAACGATGCGAACCGCACCCTTTCCGCATTGATGTTCATACCATGCAGCGCAAGGCTGCCCCTTCTGCTGCTCATCTGTGAAACATTCTTTCCCAAAAAAATT
>JAZSOL010000242.1:0-2157 GCA_045536915.1 Clostridia bacterium | reverse complement strand
CGACTTTAATGCGGTGCTGTCCTGTAAGAAAAAAGAATACACTTACCGTATATTTAACTCCCGCATAAGAGATCCGTTTTATCAGCATAGGGCATATTTTTACCCTTCGCCGCTGAATATTGAGCTTGGCTCAAGAAGTCCGCAATAAATAAAAGACAGGAGAATTTATGAAAGGATATGAAAATATGCTCAGTTATGCAATAATAGGCTTTGGCGGTCTGGGCAAAAAGCATTTCCGTAACACCAAAGAGCTCTGCGAAAGGGTCGGAGATGTGAAGCTTACAGCGATTTGTGATATAGAAGAATCTGCTTTTAATACTCAGACAGATACCAACATATCAACCGAGGCAACAAACCTTGATCTTTCGGCTTACAGGCTGTATACAGACGTCAATGAGCTTTTTGAAAATGAAAAGCTTGATTTTGTTATCGCAGCTCTGCCCACTTCCATTCACGAAAAAATAGCAGTTATGGCAATGGAAAGAAAAATCCACGTGTTTTCCGAAAAGCCCATGGCACTAAATGAAAAAGAATGTGAAAATATGCTTAAGGCTTCAAGAGAAAATAACGTAAGACTTATGATAGGTCAGTGCGTGCGCTACAGCTCGGCTGTGGCCTTTGCAAAGGAACTGGTTGAATCCGGAAAATACGGCAGGGTTTTATATGCCAATTTTGAGCGTTTCAGCGGACCTCCGGTCTGGACATGGAAAAAGTGGATGCTCGACGAAGAAAAAAGCGGCGGTGCAGCACTTGATTTGCACATTCATGACGTTGACCTCATATGCTATCTGTTTGGTGAACCCAAATCTATAAGCGCCAGAAGGGTTTCCGGCGAAATCAAAAACGACGGACTTTTTACAACATATGATTTTGATGACGGTATGTTTGCCACAGCACGCGGTTCATGGGGATTTAACAACACCTACCGGTTCCGTTCCGGATTTTTGATTAAGTTTGAAAATGCAACCTTTGAATCCGGCGGAGGAAAAGCAATTCTCTATACCGATGATTCAAAAGAGGAAGTAAAATTACCGCCCACAAATGTAACTCTTGAAGAACTTGTTGATTTTGTGTGTTGCATAAGAAACGGCGAAAACAGTAAAATCAATCCTCCGGAAGCGTCGGCACTTTCCGTTAAAATTGCGCTTCTTGAAAAAGAAAAGGCGAAATTAATATAAAAAGTCATTGACGCAAATTTACCATGATGATATAATTTTCGAAAAAACAAAGGAGCTTGATTATGAAAATTTTAGCAATAGGTGCTCATCAGGATGACAATGAGTTCAGATTCGGAGGCACAGCCTTAAAATATGTTAGAATGGGACACGAGGTTCAGTTTCTCAGTATGTGCAACGGTTGCGGCGGTCATCATATTATGACTCCGAAAGAAACCAGCGCGCGCCGTGCAAGGGAATCGGCGGCTGTGGCAGAGTATCTGGGAGTAAAATATGATATATGGGATATAGACGACTGCACCATTACGGCAGACATGCCCACCCGTGAAAGACTTATCCGCTATATCCGCACATTCAATCCGGATGTAATCATAACTCACCGTACCAACGACTACCACGCAGACCACAGAGCTGTGGCTCTTTTGGTGCAGGATGCATCATATATTCTCACTGTGCCCCACACCTGCCCCGATGTGCCGGCTATGAGGAAAATGCCGGTTATAATATATTGTGAAGACAAATTCAGCTATCCCGAGTTCAAGGCAGATTTTATTTTTTCAATAGACGATGTAATAGAAGAAAAGCTCTGGTCATGCCATCTTAACGAATCACAGGTGTATGAGTGGCTTCCCTATACCTATGAGCAGGAAAATGAAGTTCCTTCAGACGAAAAGGAACGTTTCGAATGGCTTAAAGGCATGAACATAACCCAAAGCACAACCGATGAAGAGGTAATAAATGCCCAAAGAGGCTATGCAGTTCGTTTTGCCAAAACTGCCGCACGCTTCAGAGAAAAGCTTATTGAACGTTACGGCACGGATAAAGGCTCAAAGGTTCGTTTTGCTGAGGCTTTTCAGCTTTCTGAATATGGCAGAAAGCCGAATGAAAAAGAACTTAAAGAGCTTTTTTCGCTATAAGTTGCAGAGGTGTATTCTGACAGATGGAGAAAGAAAATCAGCTAAGAAAAAAATTTGACTATAAA
>JAZSOL010000065.1:0-4386 GCA_045536915.1 Clostridia bacterium | reverse complement strand
CCGCTTGGCCTCCGACTTCTGTAAACTTTAAAAGTGTAACCCCGCGCGCAAAATGACAATTTTTTTCATGCAAAATGAGAAAACGCACATTAAAAGATAATTTAAGGCTCTTTCAATGTGCGTTTTTATCATTTATTAATTGTCATATTGGCAGTTTTTCTTGCAAGCCAATATGAATCCGTATCCTCAGCAAGTTTTTTGAGCCACTTGTTCGTATCGGTTATAATCCCTCTGTGGTTAAGCTCCCAAACAATGTCATTAACGGTTTCAAGCTCTTTCTTTTCCACAACCCCTGCGGCAATCGTGTCAAATGGGAAATTCTTTCCCGGACAATCAGTTGCGTTAAAATCCATGTGTTTTTTAACTTTTGCATTCGGATAAAGCTTTTTCAGATAAGAAATAAGCTCCATACCCGCAATCTTCTGAGCCTCGCTCATAGTCTCTGTTTCAAAATTCCCCTCGAAGCAAATACCCACACCCACAGAATTATAATTCGCAGTATGTGCACCCACAGTATCAATAGGTCTGCCACGATATACAGAGCCGTCTTTTCTCACCACAAAGTGATACCCAATTCCCGTCCATCCGTTATTAAGATGCCACGAATGAACAGCATCGGGACTTGCAACTTTTGCAGATGCATGATGAATAATAATGTAATCGGTTTTCTTTCTCTTGGAAAGATTTCCGTTCCACTTGTAGCTTTTTTCAATAATGTTCATAAAATTCACCCCTCGTCAATATCTTCTCCGTTTTTAAAACGTTCCCATAATTCCTTAAATGTGTCAAATCCATACATAGATATAAATGCAATAACCGGCGAACCCATAACAGCAACAACAATATTTGTCAAATCAAAAGCAATATAACCCTCTGATTCAAAAATAATAAGTGAAGCAATGTTGACCGCTAAAGCAACAATCAAGCACAACACCTTTGTAGGAATCGGCACCATCCCTTTCAAAACCTGCACCAAAATGTTTACAACAAAAGCCAGCACAGTTAACATTCCGAATATCATTGAAATATCCATAAAAAACACATCCCCTCTTTTTGCTTAATTATAGCATAGAGAGGATGTGCAATGTCAGTACATCATTCCCAAACGTAATTCCATGTGACTTCTTTAATATTCGATTTACCCTTTGTTGTTTTGTCCTTGTACCAAATTCGATAAAGCTTACTCTTGGCACTATCTGAAATAGGTTGTTCTCCAATCATCTGACAAACTTGCTTTTTCTTCGATACCTTTTTGCCGTCTGCACCAACATATTCCTTGATATCGTTATATCGGTTGTATACATCAAGCCACGTTTCAGACGATATGTTTACATCCTTAAGCTTGTGCTCGTCATACATCTTGGAAGGACTCTTGACGATAATCGTTGTGTCGCTTATCAGATGCATCTTCACTTCAGCAGAAATAAAATCGTCATTGTTTATAAGCTCGGATGTAGAATCTACATCTTCTGCATCTGAAATCAATGCTTTTCCATAAATAAACTCAGCTTGTTTTTTTGAATTCATTTCTTTCGCCGCGTTTATCCACTTGGTGTCAATTTCATACTCACCGTCCGAATTCTTTTCAAGCGCAACCGCCTTTGAAAAGCTACTCAGATAATCGTAAAACTTGTCGGCAAAATCATAGTTTGCATCATCGGGAGTGTATTGCTCCAATATGTTTCTTGCTATGTCCGACCTGTCAACACTAAAGCCCGTGTGCTGATTTTCGTTCAGATCATCCACACCAAAACCCTCTTTCGCATCGGTATCAATAACATACTGATATATGCCCGGAGTTTCCATTGCAATCTTAAGCCACGTATCGGCTTTGAATTTTGAATAAACCTCGGATTTCGCCTTTTCGGTTGCGTATTCTCTAACTTTTTCAAGAAGCTTGACCTTGTTGTCGTTAGATAATCCGTTGTAATAATCCGTGCCGATGATATCCTTAAGCTTGCTGTAATATGTCTGACCGAATACGCTCTGATATTTAGAATATTCCTCGGCATTAAGTTCTTTCCTCTTGCCTCCTGCAGTAATGTATTTATCGAGCGACTTCGGCAGAACCCCTCTTGCACCTTCGCCAAGCACATTATACAACCTTTGAATTTCTTCATCAACCATACTCGACTTAATTTTGTTGATGTACGCAGGTGACAAAAAGTTTTCCAAAGCTCTTGTAAATATATTACCGCC
This sequence comes from Clostridia bacterium, assembly GCA_045536915.1. Taxonomy (GTDB): domain Bacteria; phylum Bacillota; class Clostridia; order UMGS1810; family UMGS1810; genus RGIG1828. Next base: position 2,187 of record JAZSOL010000065.1, on the reverse strand, counting down.
CTCGGAATTGGTGCGCACTTCACCTTTTTTGTCAATTGAAGGCTCAAGCATAGCTGATATACCCGGTATTTTATTTGCCCACGGAAGTTTTTTAAGCTGTTGAACAGCAAATCTTTCCAACACATCAGGAATGGCGTTGTTCTTGTCTGCAAACGTCTGATACTGTGTATTGTCCACAGTTCGCGCTACCTGACCAAACAAAGTCGGTACAAACTGTCCCAGATAGCTCATCGGTATTCCGAGAGCCGCAGTTCCGAGCTTGCCCGCTGTGGTTTCTTCATATGCTCCTGCTTCTACAATGTTTGACAAACCTTCAAGCATCGACATCTCAAATAAAGGCTCCGTTATTGCCGGCAATACATCCGCAAAGTCCGAAAACATATAATGCCATGGCTGTCCTTTTTCTTTGTTGCTCTGATAAGCTCTGTACATCTCATATCCCACAAACAATGGCATAGCAGACGGAGCAAGCCAGTCAATGGTGTAGTTCTTATCACCAATTGTCAGAGAATAATCCTGCACACCCAGAAGCTCGTTGATAGCCTTTTCATCATCGTCACTTCCACCGTGCAGTATTCCCTGTGCCGCCCAATATATACCAAGTGCAAGAATTCCTGTTCCGGTTGTGCCTGCAGCTATGCCGTCAATAAGTTCGGCAGCATTTATTTTTCCTTTTTTCAGATCCACAAACCCTTTTTTGAATTGCCACAAAAGACCTGCCGGACTGTATTCCACACCACGTTTCAAAATATTAACCGGTGTTTTCTTAAACGGTAATGCCGCGTCAAGCAAAAAGCCGATTGCCGGATGTGAATGCCCGGCAACACCAAGAGCCTCAACCAGCTTTGATGCCTCTCTGAATGTAGCCTTCTGCGCCTCTTTAATAGCATATGTTCTTGCTTTGTCGAGCTCTGCCTGACTCATTGTGTCGGGATTAATTTTGTTTGCTCCCATATACATTGTAAGCGCAATCTGATAATGAGGCTTAAGAAATATCCAGTCCTCAAATTCCAAAACCTTTCCGTTAATCTCCGCGAGCTTAAACTGCTTTGGTTGAATCATGCTCTTTTTGGTTTCACCGTATTTAGCTTCGCCTCTTAGCACATCTTCAATCTCTTTCGCATCCTGACCGGAAAACTTCCAATACTTCGATACTTTCGGAATACTCCTAAGGCTCTTTGTCCTCTCCATATTTTTCCCGGAAACCGAAGCAATAAATGATACCGCATCTTCTCCGAGTGCTGCAGTTAGATTTTTGAACATTACAACCGGCATAAATACTGCATTACCCTTAATGTTTCTGATATGTGTTCTCAGATTTCCGAGCATTGCAAAATATCTCCATGTATTAATGCGGTCTGCAAGAGTCTTTGGTGCTTGTTCAGACATATGGCTATAAATCTCGTCGAGAATTCTGTCCGATTTCTTTTTCTTTGCTTTGTCGATTTCCCGACCTTCTTTTTCAGATTCTTTAGCCTCACGTTCTTCTTCAAGTAAAGCCTCTGTATATTCGTCAATCAGATCCTGAGGAACATCAAATTTAAAATCATTTCTGCCGTGTCGTTTGTTTATCTCTTCCTCGGCATTTTTGATATTCCTTTCAAGAGCATTAATTTGTACCGCAGGACCCATACGTTTTATAAGGAACATTGCCTGCGTAACCTGACCCGACATCGTGCCGATTTCGGCAGAATTACTCACGAGCTCCACAAAGGTTTTTGTGTCACCCCTTGCCGACGCTTCTTTTATAAGCAGATGCACATCCGCAATGTCTTGCTTTGTAATCCTCTTGCCACTCTCATATATCGCTCTCCAACGTGTAAGAGCCGCATCATAACCAATGCGTTCAAATTCCGTAACCGCCGCATCAATTGCCCGTTTATCACCGAATCTCTCATAAGTAGTCCAGTCCGCATCGTTTGCAACTTCTTCTATAAGTACCGCCGCCTTTTCGTCCGTAATGGCTTCCGCCTCGGCAATAGTCCTTGTATTACGTCTTACAAAACTTTTGTCGCTTGTTTTCTTCGGTAATGTCACATCCCTTGCAGGCTTAGAACCTTTTTCAAGCTCGCCATACTTTTCAACATATGCATCAATCTTTTTTCGAGCATCTGCTTTGAGCTGTGCTGTAATCTTTTTCAACTGCTCAGGAGGTACAACATCAAGCGGTGGTGCATCGAGGTCTGA
>JAZSOL010000005.1:0-2301 GCA_045536915.1 Clostridia bacterium | reverse complement strand
ACCAAATGATCAACTCCTTGGCTCACAGAACGACATGGCTACGATCCGACTTGCATATATCGGCAAAAGAGTCACCGTTTCGTTTGTAGTAGGCATCTATCGGCATATTCATATATTCAACCGAATGAATATCATCAAACCCCATAGCCATAAAATCACTGAAACTATTTTGAGAATCTATTTTAAAATCCTTCTTCAGACCAACGCAATATCCCAGACACGCCTCAACCACATAGGGATTTTCTGAATTCATATTTTCAAAATCATCTTTATTTTCCCAGGAATCATAATATTTAAAGTCCGATGATTTCAAAATAAGATTTTCCGTTCCTCCCGGCGCAAACAGTTCATACCATCCCCAACTGCAGGTACAAACGTCACCTTCCTCACCGAGAAGTCCATCTTCCCCTCTTCCGAAAGCTATATGCGAATCAGAACGTTTTATTATCTTCACTTTCTGCTCCGGTGAAGAAACCGCTATTTCACAAAACGGGAGAATTGCCAGCATGATGTTGTGTTCGTTTCCGTCGACAGAAGATACACTGTAGTCAATATACGTAACCGGTCGCGACATTACATCAAAATCATCCGTGAAAAACGGTACTGTGAAAGTAAGCTTTAATTCAACAGCCTCATTTGCAAAGGTGTAAACGGTCTGCATCGGAGTTATTGTGAGCTCCTTTTGCTCTATAGGCGGATAAATCTCATCAGGGTATGTTTTATCGGGAATTGCCTCTCCCATAAACCGGTAAGTATTTCCGTCTATCTGTATGAGTCCTAAAATATTATTCCTGATTCCGGACCAATGACGGGTAGAATCCCCGTATAACGTATCATCAAATGACCATATACTGAAATACGGATCTATTGTCATCAGTGGCACTGCAGGCGGACGAAGTTTTTTCATATATGTTTGCACTCCTTCTGTTATATGTTAATCTCTATTTTTCCGTTGAGCGGTGAAATTGATTTGTCTGTAGTATTTATCTTGCCGCAAATCCCAACGTTGCGTTCGAATCCGTTGTGCACTATGTCAATTCCATAATCTTTAAAATCAAGCACAGCGCGGGAATTTTTTTCATCATAAACCCATTTCAGAGAACACTCTGTATAAAAAACTATTTTATTTTCACAAAATTCAACGCATATATTTTCATCGTCACATTTTATATTGATTTGTGAAATGCAATCTCCAACAGCAGTTTCTTCAAATGTCACATCAGCTTTACCGCTCAGAATTTTACCGTCTTTTTCAAAAAACAAACCGCAGTTTTTGGTGCTTTTGCATCCGCACCATATAAATCCGTCAACAAGCGGTATGTTATCATACACAGAGCTTTTCAGCTCACACACATCATTTAAATATCTTTCGCAGTAATCATCGTCAAAAATCTGAATGTCTCTTATATACATAACATCAGAATCTGCATAAAATCCAAAACGGTAATCAGAAGTCGAAATCCACACTGCATCCTTGTCACCCTTTCTGGCAATATTTGCAGACGGCGGTGTTTTGTCATATCTGCCCTTGTAATAAGCTGCAGCATCTTCAACAGTCATAATATTTATTTTTCCCTGAGCTTCAAGCTCTGCGATATATTCTATCTGAAGTTCATAGCCTTTTTTCATTGCCGACCATCCGAACGCATTTTCCTGACCGACCTGTGTGTATCCGAATGAAAGCGGGGGATTTTCAATCATTTGTTCAAAAAACCATTCAACCCATTTTTTATCCGAACCTGCACCGGGAGGAACAGGCTCTAACGTAAGAACCATCTGACCGTTATCCGTAACATCCTGATCATACTGATCCGCCATATCACATCCAAGCATTCTGAACACGGGGATATTAATCTGATTTTCTTTTTCTGATGCAGGTGTGAAAGCATTTTTCCGACTCGGGTAATACGCCTGATTTATATATCCGCCCCACAGGGTATAGCTGTCTGTCCCCCATTGTTCCTTGCAGTTGAGACTTCCGGTCACGCTGTAGGTCTTTTCCATATATTCAAGGCTGACGCAATCAACAGACCACGAACCCACTGTTTTTGGATAAAAGCCGAAAACTTTTTTAAAATCACGCATGGCAATATCTATTATTTTTTTCCTGATTTCAGGTTCATAACCACACATCAGATCTATCCCCGAATACCATTGCCATTCTTTATCACCGGCAAGCCAGTTTCCCCCGGCTTCAAGCACCAAAGTACGGTTAAGCTCCAGCCATAATCCGATTTCTATGTTAGGGGCTTTTGGAATCATATTTGTATATTCCGGATCAGTCACGGCATCGGGTTGCAG
>JAZSOL010000064.1:0-5013 GCA_045536915.1 Clostridia bacterium | reverse complement strand
GCTCATCTGATTCCATTGGTCAAAACGCTGCTGTGAGGGATGAATTTTTCCGATTGCTTCAAGAGTCAGAAAAAATACAAGCTCGAAGGTGGGACAATGTCCTTCAATCGGCTCTCTTTTGAGTGCTTTTGTAAATCGTTCACGCTCTGTCATTATTACACCTCAAACATCATATTTTCGATAAACAAATCTGAAAAAGTCGGATTTGCAGACAAATCAACATAGGTTGAGTTATCAATATAAATTGCAAGGTCATTTTTCTCGCAGGCATATTTTACAGTGCCGAGCAGACTGCTGTTTTTTATTGCAATGCATTTGTTTTTTAATTCTTTCGGGAGAAGTCCTGTTTTTACGGCATTTTCAATATTGATTTTCGCCGAGAAACCGCCCGAAATATACATTTTATCGATATCATCAAAAGTGATATTTTTCATTTGCAGTAAAGTGATAATTGCAGAATAAACAGCCGATTTTGCAAGCTGATACTGCCTTATATCTTCCTGATTTATGCTTACGCCCTCTGCAATTTCAAAATCATCTTCCATATATCCCGTTTCATCGATAATTTCTTTGACGAGAAGATATGCAATGATATCAACAAGACCCGTGCCGCATATACCTTTTGCGGGTGCGTCGGAAATTGTTTTGATTTTATCTTCGGAATATGAATAAACTGCGCCGCTTGTTGCACTCATTCCGCACGAAATATTTGCACCCTCAAAGCACGGACCTGCCGCAGCGGCGGTGCAAAGAGCCGATTTTTTAGAAAACAAAACGATTTCGGCATTTGTGCCAAGGTCAATGAGTAAGTTGTGTTTATTGCTTTCGGGCATACCGACAAAATTGAGACCTGCAACAATATCAGCACCCACAAAAGCAGCGATTGACGGCAGACTTTCAACCGTTTCAATGCCGATTATGCCGAGATTTTCAGCTTTTTCGGTTTTGCTTTCGAGAAACTCGGGAGTATACGGTGCAACACCCATTGACGAGCAATCAATGCCGAAAAAGAAATGAAGCATCGTTGCATTGCCCGATACATAAAGCTTTTCAATGCTTTGCAGATTGAATTCGGATATCATCGAATTGATTTCGGATATAACGGCTTTCTGAAGTTTATCAACACCGTTTTTACAGCAATAATCAATCCTTGTCATAACATCAGCACCGAATGTACATTGAGGATTTGTGTGTGTTATGACTTTTATTATTTTTCCCTCATCAAGGGAAACAAGAGCAAGCGCAAGAGTTGTTGTGCCTATATCGAGAGAAAAGCAAAGATTTTCCGTTAATTTTCCCGTTTCAATTGCTCCCGTTTCGGAAACGATTTCGCCGTTTTTGGGAATCACAACGGAAATATCGGATTTGATTATGTATTGGCACGAAAGTTCTTCTTTGCCGTTGACGGTAATAACACATTTTCTGCACGTTCCTCTGCCGCCGCAAAGGTGGTCAACACCTTTACCCGATTTAATCAACAAATCGGACAAAAGCGTTCCGTCTTTTGCATATTTAGTTTCGCCGTTGATTATTACCTTATGCATAAAGCTCATTTACCTTTTTGAAATATGCTTCGATGTTTTCCCATTTTGATGCGGCGGGAACATCGCATCCCGTTGAAATCATAAAATTTTCGTGCATTGAACATTCGTCAAACACCCTCTGCACATCGGCTGTGATATCATCGGGTGTTCCCGTTCTGAACAGAACAGGGTTGACGTTACCCATAACAATTTTATCTTTCGGTAACTCTTCAAGAGCTTTTTTTATGTTGATTGCATTACCTAAATGGATTATATCTGCGTTAAGTTCACCTATCATATCAAGCATATCTCCTGCCGCATTGCCGCAGTTGTGATAGCATACGATAAAATCATCGCTGTTTATTTCGTTGAATATCTGCTGAACAAAAGGAAACGAAAATTCTTCTGCAAGCGCAGGCGAAAGCAGGCCCGCCGCAGGCTCAGCCATAATAACGCCGTCTGCACCGATTTCTTTGAATGCTTTAATATATCTGATTGTAAATTCCGTTGCTTTTGAGAGCAGAATTCTGACCTCATCGGGGCTGTCGAAGCATTCCATCATAAGCTCGGTCATATCAAAAATTCTGCCTGCAAGGGAATAAGGGCCGATAACTCCGCAGAAAACAGGAATATCGGTTATTTTTTCTTTTGCTTTTTTTACTCCGTCAATGCAGATGGTTGTTCTGCCTGCTCCCACTTCGGGAACAACGATATTTTCAGCATCGGCAATATCATCAATTATGCCCTTTTCAACTGCAGGAATATCATCGTCATAAAAACGGATTTTTGCGCCGAATGCCTCAGCCTCAACGGATAAATCCATCATATTGAGTGACGCCCCGACGCTGAATTTTTCTGCAATAGCCTGCATTCCCCGAAGTTGCATTTCAGCCGACGAAATAAGCTCGTTTACGCTTATTCCGAGAAGCTGGGTTGAAGGAAATGACAAAATTGGAACAGTTTTGTTTTTATGTTTTAATAATTCAATTACTTTTTTCTTCATATAATCACCCGAAAAGTATCACGCAAAAATATGTTACGGTGTTTGAACCGTTGTTATAGTTAATCCCCGATTTTTTCGCAAGCCGGGCAACATTGATTCCGCAGGCCTCAACCGACGGCACAGCCTTTTCGGGAAAACTGCAGGGTGCATCGGGATAAGTGCATTTTTCGCAGAGTCCGCAGCCCTCGCAGCCGAGAGCCATGAATTTTTCACCGTCTGTACGAAGGCTTTCCGTTATACTCCGCAAAACCTGCTTTGCGCTTTTCTGACCTTCAATCATACCCTCAAAGTCAAAGCTGTCCTCAAGGTCATATTTGCAGGTAAAAACGCAGGCGGTTTTATAGCTTTTGATTTTTCTCTCAAGCTCATCAAGATTGCCTACGCCGGGCGGGCAGGTCCAGCAGGTGCCGTATTTTCCGCAGCGGTTAGCCTTGCACATATCAACAACTGCCTGCGAAAACGGAATATCGCTTGTTTCAATCAGTTTATACTGAAAGATTTCGGGTTTATTTAAATATTTTTCTATATTCATATCAGCTGCAAAGCTCAACGGCGGCATCAGCTGCACTTGCGGCATCGGAGGTGTATTTATCCGCACCTATTTGATTGCAGAAATCTTCCGTAACGGGTGCTCCGCCGACCATAATTTTGACCTTATCTCTTATGCCTGCGTTTTCGGCACACTTAACAACATCAGCCATAACTTCCATTGTTGTTGTGAGCAGTGCCGAGCAGCAGATAATCTGACAATTCTGCTCAATTGCGGTGTTTACAAAGGTTTCGGGGGCAACATCGGTGCCAAGGTCAACAACCTCAATGCCCTTGCCCTCCATCATCATCTTAACAAGGTTTTTGCCGATATCGTGCATATCGCCCTGAACGGTGCCTAAACACACTTTACCCGTTGACTGAACACCATCTTCAATAAGCAAAGGCTTGAGAATCTGCACGCCCATATTCATTGCTCTTGCCGCAATAAGAACTTCGGGAACATAAACTTCATTATTCTTGAACTTTTCGCCGATAACGGTCATGCCGGAAATTAAACCTTCATTAAGAATCTGTGCTGCAGGCAGCCCGTCATCAACAGCTTTCTGAACAAGCTCTTTAACAATTTTTGCCTTTCCTTTCTGAAGGTTTTCGGATATTTCAAGATAGATACTCATAACGATTTCTCCTGATTATGTATTTTTTAGTTTTATTTTATACTTTTGTACTGTGAAAAACAAGGGTTATTTAACAATTAAAATCTGATTTTCTTTATTTCTTCTGCGTAATACTGAACAAGCTCAAATTTTGTGCCGGGCATCAGTCTGTGGTCGGGGCAAGGAATAAATCCGCCCATTGATGCAAGACGCTTGATTCTTTCAATTTCAGCATCAACCGCTGCTTTGTCCTTGCGGAGTGCGGTTTTATCCATTCCGCCAACGCCCAGCATTCCCTTGCCGTATTTCTTCCTTGCAGGTTCAAACTGGTCGCCCCATACACCGATTTCAATGGGGAACATTGTGTTGACGCCGTTTTCAAACCATGTGGGGAGCAGTTTCTCTGTTACGCCGTCGCAGTCGAGAGAAATAATATCAATGCCGTACTGGTGGCAAAGATCATTTCTCTTTTTATAGTGCTTAGCACAAAGCTCATCAAAGATTTCGGGCGAAAGCAGAGGACCATTTTTGAAGCAGATATCCTCCCAGTAATGTGCAAAATCAAATTTTGCACCTGTTTCAAGGATTGACTTTGCACACTGATACTGCATTTCAGCATATGTATCAACAATATCAGCAAACAATTCTTCATCTTCGTCATACATTAGATAACTCATGCCGACAACCGATGTCATATCACGGATGTTGCCCAGCACGCTGCCGAGATTCAGACCGATTGGTCTTTCCTTATCTCTTGTTTCGTTAAAATTTCTGAAATATTCAAAATCAACTCTGTCGGGAGCAAACTGCATTTTGGGTCTGTAAAGAGTTTCAAACGCTTCTCTGTCTTTGAGAGTGTAGTCATCCTCGGACGGAATTGAAGTGATGCCCGGTTTGATTCTTTCAATAACACCCACGCTGTTGAGCACTCTTTTTGTGCCGTCGGGTAAAACTTCAAGCACCTTTTCTTCAAATCTCGGGTAAAGACCGTTGTTTGCACCTCTTGTGCAAGACCAGTTGAAGTCCCAGCCGATGAGTTCATCAAGGATTCTGTCCTTTTCGTTGCCGTCCCAATTGCCGTGGGCAAGCTCCTTGGGGATTTTGCCCTGCTCTGCCCATTCAACAAGCAATTCGCCCCAATAACCGAAATGAACGGCAGGCAAGCGGTCGGCATCTTTATAATGAAGAATGTTCATCGCACGCTCTCTGTTTGTCATAGAAAGATCTCCTTATCTCACATTATAAATACATTATAACACATCGTTCTGCTGAAATAAATATGGTAAATTTGTTTTGATTGTTTAATCTCTGCAACAAAACCATATATGTAAAATCTTCGTCC
>JAZSOL010000272.1:0-2486 GCA_045536915.1 Clostridia bacterium | reverse complement strand
CTGATGCCATAAAGCTTTTGTATAACGCGCTTGATGTTCCCGTAATGGAAGCAGTAACGGTATCTGGTAAAGAAGTTATTCTTGATCCGCGAAATGAGCGTAATTTTCTGAGTGTGTATTTTAAAACCGAGGTTCTCGATGATGTTATGCTTTCAGATGAATTCACATCTGTATATGGTGAAAAAGCAGATGCAGGCATGGTAGTGTTTACCTCCGGCACCTACATTTCCGATAACATCGACACACGCAATCTGGTTGGACTCAGCCTCAGAATTTACTATTGTGAAGAAGGTAGCCGGAATAAGCTTCTTTATGCTCAAAAGCTTGAAAACACTCAGGTTATTCTCGGAACGGAAAATACAACCTATGACTACCGTGCCAACAGCTATACTTCCGAAATAGGCGGCAAAAGCAAAGTCTTTAAAATGGAGCTTGAAACTATGGTTTCCTACAATGGCAAGCCTCATTTTGATAAAAACAAAATGCTTCCCGAATCCGGACAGATTAAGCTTATAGATAACGATTCAGACGGTAAATATGAGGTATGTATTGTAAAGGAATATACAAATCTGATTACAGGCTCCTGCGATGCAGAATCCGAAAGAGTATTTGATGCTTTCAGCAGGGAACGTGACGTGGATTTTTCTTTATATGAAAAATACGTTATATATAACGAAAAATACGAACAGGTATCTCTTTCTTCCCTAAAAAAAGATTCTGTTCTCACACTATACGAAAGTGCCGACGGAAAGGATGCCGAGGCATATATTTCAGAAAAATCAGCTCCGGCAAAGCTTGAAAGCATAGATTTTCACGAAAATATCATGATATCCGGAGATGCCAGATACAGAATCGCTTCGGATTTCAGAACATCCGAAGAACTGCTCAGACCGGGCAATACCTATAGCTTCTTTTTGAATCATCACAATGAGGTAGTGTATGCATCTGTAAGCTGGGAGCATGAAACCCTGTATATTATGGATACAAATGCTACAAAAGGTCTTGACAGAAAATACATGGTAAAGGGCCTTTCCAAAACAGGCGGCATTGAAGAATATGAGCTTGCCGACAAAGTGAACTACATAACCTATCCGGCAAACACAGCAAGACTTAAAAGCGAAGAGGCTTTCAGTCGTCTTAATTCAGATAACGGCAGGGCGAACCGTCAGCTTGTGAAATTCTGCACCGATTTAAACGGCAGGATTTGCGAAATTGTGATTGCATATGATGTTATCTCCAGAGATATGGCAGACGGACTTTCCACCGGTTATCCGCTTTTGAGGCTCAGCTACTATTCGGATGCATCCGTGTGGCCGCAGAGCTTTCTTACATACGTTCCTTCCGCGGATAAAAACAGAGTCTACTATAAAAACGGTGTTTTCGGATATTTTATGCCCCTTGTATCAGGTGCACACGAAATGATAGTTCCTCTTAATTCAACCGGAGAATACTCGGATTCGGATGTGTATTCATGGGTGTGGACTCCTTTGCAGACAACTCCTTCAGCCTATGTGGAAAATTTTGATGCCTACAGCACAACCGGTGACGGCATAAATGTGGACTGCCTTGTAAGTCCTGTGGATTCACGGACCTCAAGAACCGATGGGGGATATAATCTCCAACCGTATCTGGTGCTCGGAGTGTCGCAGATTCTGGACGAAAACCATGATGCAGTCACCAGGCTTAAGCTTTCAAACCGCAACGGAAATGTTTCGGATTATTATGTTGCCGACGAAAACCTTCTGGAGCGAGAAGCTCTGATTAATGAATCCAAAAGCGAGGGAGAAGCAGGTGCAACCATTCCTTCCGGCAAATCCGGCATAGCAAAAGGTGATATCATTGCAGCACAGCTTAACTCTTCCGGAAGAATTGAACGCTTGCGTCTTGTGTATGACGGAGCCTCTCGAATAAACATACATCCGTCAACTTCTTCTGAAATCCTGAATTCTTCCTCCGATATAATAGTTGGAAAAGTTGTTCGCTCAGGCTCGGGATTTGTGGAATTCATATCACAGGACGGAAGTGATGTTGAGGCAGGTGTTACCATGGTAGATAAGCTGTCCGGCGGAATTGTAAGATTTGATGCCCGTCTTTGTACTGTGGACACAATAACTGCAGATGAGCTGTATCCGGATGATATTATCCACATCTACACACGCTATGGCTTGTGCAGAATGGTTGTTGTATATAAAAATCTGTAAGAGGAGGGAATATAAATGGCAAAAAAAATAATTTCGCTGTTGCTTGTGATATCAATTGTATTTACAATCCCGGTTTTTGCAGAGGGAGAATCCGCCAATCGTATTTGCGTGGTAAATGTGGAAAATCTGAGGGCTTCGAAAATTTCCGGACTTTCGGTAAATACTGCGCAGACTTATGAAGCATCATGCAGTCTTTACTGGGATAAATCTGATTTTGACCTCAATATCACATTGCCAGCCGCAAATGACTGGTCGGGGTATAAGTATTTTCAGTTTAATGTGTTT
>JAZSOL010000066.1:0-2669 GCA_045536915.1 Clostridia bacterium | reverse complement strand
AAGAAGCGTTGTCTTGCTGGAGTGGCAGAAATTTTGCGGACGTAAGCTTAGAATAACAGGTAAGGGCAGATGTAATGTTACCAATAACTGTGAAATCAAGCCTTTTATGCAGAATGTTCCGGGAAATGCCAAGTTTCTTTTCAGTGCTCTGAATAGATTTTCCACGGCAGACACTATTGCCATGTTTGAGTCTCTCGGCGTACCGATGAAAACCGAGAGAGGAAACAGAGTTTTTCCTGTGAGCGATAATGCCCATGATGTGGCAAAGGCTCTTGAAAAACGTATGTTACGCAGCGGTGTAAAAATTGTGTATGCAAGAGCTCAGGAAATACTTACAGAGGACGGAAGTGTCTCTGCTGTGAGGACAGATAAAGGGCTGATTAAGTGCGCTGCTGCCGCAATATGCACAGGAGGAGTTAGTTATCCTTTAACCGGTTCAACGGGTGATGGACACCGTATGGCAAAAGCGCTTGGACACACCGTAACGGATCTTCGCCCCAGTCTTGTGCCTTTGGAGAGCGATGATGGCTACTGCGCCGAGATGCAGGGCTTTTCCCTTAAAAATGTTACTTTGAAGGTGTTTAACAGTGCGGACAAGCTGATTTTTTCCGAGCTCGGTGAAATGATGTTTACTCACTTTGGGGTAACCGGACCTCTTGTTTTGTCAGCAAGTGCCCATATGCGTGATTTTGAGCATGAAAAATACCGGCTTGAAATTGATTTGAAGCCAGCCCTTGATGAAAAGAAACTTGATGCAAGAATTCTCCGTGATTTTGAAAAATTTAAAAACAGAGAGTTTGCCAACTCTCTCTCAGAGCTTGCAGGGAGAACGATGATACCCGTTATTATAGCCCTTTCGGGCATTGCCCCGGAAACGAGGGTCAACTCAATCACCAAGGAACAGAGAAAAAAACTTCTTTCCATTTTCAAGGCTTTTCCGGTCAGTATTTCCGGAACAAGACCTTTAAGCGAGGCGATTGTTACTGCCGGCGGTGTCTCTGTTAAGGAGGTTGACCCAAGAACAATGGAAAGCAAAATTGTCTCTGGGCTTTATTTTGCCGGTGAAGTTCTTGACTTGGATGCATATACCGGTGGATTTAATCTGCAAATAGCCTGGTCTACAGGTTATGTTGCAGGACAAAGTGTTTGATAGGAGGAAACTATGAATAATATTTCTGTGGCTATTGACGGACCTTCCGGCGCAGGTAAAAGCACACTTGCCCGAGCAATAGCAGCAAAACACAAGTTCATATATGTGGATACCGGCGCCATTTACCGTACTGTCGGTCTTGCTGCCCAGTATGCCAAGGTTGATTCCAAAGATAAGGAAGGAATTATTGCAATTCTTCCCGATGTAAAAATAGAGATGCGTTATGATGATGAGGGCGTGCAGCGTATGTTTCTTGGCGGGAAGGATGTTTCTGCAGAAATTCGCACTCCTCTTAGCTCCATTTATGCTTCTGATGTTTCTGCAATTCCTGAAGTTCGTTCTTTTCTGATGGACATGCAGAGAGATATGGCAAAAAAATACTCCGTAATCATGGATGGACGGGATATCGGTACTGTTGTTCTTCCCAATGCGGATGTAAAGATTTTTTTAACTGCTGAAGCCAAGGCAAGAGCACAGAGACGGTTCCTCGAACTTCAGCAGAAAGGTATTCCAACTCCTTTTGAAGAAGTTCTGAGAGATATCGAATATAGAGATGCTCAGGATTCTTCCCGTGCGGCTGCTCCTTTGAAAGCCGCCGACGATGCCGTTTTGCTGGATAATACCTCTCTTAGCTTTGATGAAAGCGTCGAAATGGCCAACCGAATAATAAAGGAAAAGACAGGCATATGAAAGAGCTTTTAATAGCTGAAAGCGCAGGCTTCTGTGTCGGTGTTGAAAGAAGTGTTGCGCTGGCTGAGGAAACCCTTTCCCGTTATGGTAAGGCAGTTTCATACGGCGAACTTATTCACAACAGGGATGAGATTGCCAGACTTGAAGAGCGCGGTCTCAAAACTATTGACTGCATAGATGATATTCCTGATAGCTCAGTGGTAATAATTCGAGCTCACGGTATCGGAAGGGAAGAGGAGAATGCTCTGCGGTCTAAAGGGTGCACCGTTGTGGACGGAACCTGCGGAAGAGTGAAGCTTGTTCACCGTATAGCGGAAAGAACGGAGAATGAAGGCCGAAAGCTTATAATTGTGGGTGACAAAAATCATCCTGAGGTGAAGGGAATTTCCGCATATTGCAGAGATCATGTCGTTGTTTCTGATAATACAGAATTGGAAAACTGGCTTAACGCAGACACCGGTCGATGTGATGAGCCAATTTCTCTTGTTTTTCAGACAACACAGACAAAAAAAGTTTATAATTTTTGCGAAAATTTAATAAAATTGTTATGTACAAACGCAAAAATATTTGATACAATATGTTTCGCTACGCAAACTCGTCAGGCTGAAGCAGCGCAGCTTTCGGAAAATTGCGATGCTATGGTTGTTGTTGGTGGGAAGCACAGTGCCAACAGCCGCCACCTTGTCAGAATTTGCTCGGATAAATGTTCCAATGTATTCTTTATCGAAAATGCGGATGAATTGGACATGCAATCCCTTGTAGCGTTTGACACCATAGGTGTCACAGCCGGAACCTCTATACCCAACTATAAAGTCGGAGGCCAAGCGGT
>JAZSOL010000174.1:0-4143 GCA_045536915.1 Clostridia bacterium | reverse complement strand
ACCACGTTGATTTCATTATCAAACACCCCTATAAATCAAAATTTTTCTTGCTTTTTCAATCTCGTCTTTATCCGGCGCTGAAATTCCAAGTCGGATCGTAGCCATGTCGTTCTGTGAGCCAAGGAGTTGGTCATTTGGTTTGTCTTCCTAAGACCCGCTTGGCCTCCGACTTACCACGTTGATTTCATTATCAAACACCCCTATAAATCAAAATTTTTCTTGCTTTTTCAATCTCGTCTTTATCCGGCGCTGAAATTCCTTTCAGCGGATATTCAAGACCTAAGTTCTCCCATTTTGAAACACCGAGTGTGTGGTAGGGGAGAACTTCTGTTTTTTCAACTGTTTTGAGCGATGCAATAAAATCCGATAAGTTTCTGAGGTTTTCCTCCGAATCTGTTATTCCCGGAACCAAAACATGACGAATCCACATCGGAACACCTTTGCTGGAAAGATACATTGCCATTTCAAAAATGTTGCGGTTGTCAATTCCGGTAAGTTCTTTATGTGCCTTGCTGTCAAACATCTTAAGGTCAAGGAGTACAAGGTCTGTAAATTCCAGAAGCTTATCAAACTTTTCAAGATATTCTTTGCTTTTTTCAAAATTCTGACCTGATGTATCAATTGCGGTATGAACGCCGTTTTCTTTCAGAAGTCTGAAAAATTCAATCAGAAAATCCATCTGAAGAAGCGGTTCTCCGCCGCTCACGGTAACACCGCCGTTTTTCATATCTTTTCCCCAGTAGGCGCGGTATTTCCATGCTTTTTCAAAAAGCTCTTCCGGTGTGTAGAATTCACCATCACCAAACCAGGTTTCGGGATTGTGGCAGTATTTGCAACGCATACGGCAGCCTTTTAAAAAGACAACAAATCTTACTCCCGGTCCGTCAACCGAGCCGAAGGTTTCTATTGAATTTACTTTTGCATAAAGTTTATTGTTTGTCATAGTTTTATAAATTTGTCTACAATGTAGTCGTGGGCCATATTTTCAAGGGTATCGTCAAGCTCCGGAAGCTCAAATTTTCCGTAACGTTTCTCAATTGCTTTTGAAATAATAAAATCCGTAAGTTTGGGATTTTTCGGCAAAAGAGGGCCGTGCAGATAGCTTGCCACAACATTTTTATATACCGCACCTTCAAATCCGTCTTTTGAGCCGTTGCCGTTTCCGTGTATCACCTTTCCGAGAGGTTCAAGACTTCCTATGTGCATTCTGCCTGCATGGTTTTCAAATCCGACTATTTTTGTTCCGATAAGCTTGCTTTCTATTATCACATCGCCGATTAACCTCTCGGCAGAGTGCTCTGCGTGAATATCAAGAACACCAGTGCCCTCAATTTTTTCGTTTCCGAGCATATAGTAATTTCCGAGTATCTGAAAACCACCGCAAACTGCGAGAATACATCCGCCGTTTTCAGCATATTCTTTTAACTTTGATTTGTATTCACACATTCTTTTGCACACAATCTTAAGCTCTCGGTCGGAACCGCCGCCAATGAAAATTATGTCGGTGTTTTCAAAATTTATTTCATCGTCAATTCCGTATTCAATAACCTCTGAGTCAATTCCCCGTTTTTCAAGGCGATAGGTAAGAGCAGTGATGTTGCCGTTGTCTCCGTAGAGATTGAGTAAATCCGGATATAAATGAGCAATCGCTATTTTCATTTGTTTGCCTCCTTTCCGGTTTCCATAGAGAGCGCTTTGAGATTTGCCTGACTTTCAAACATTGCAGTGTAGTTTATAAGCACGTAGCATACTTCCCCGTTTCCTGAAACAGCTTTTCTGAGAGTTTCTTTGCTGTTTTCGGCAATTTCAAAATCTTCAAATCCGGCATATTTCATTCTGAGCGCAAGGTCATATTTTCGTATTCCCGAAACGGTAAGATTTTTAAGATTTGCATTTTTGAGTTTTTCAAAATCAACATCCCAGAGCCACGAAATATCCTTTCCGTCTCCGGCGCCATCGTTTATAACAAGCATAACATCTTTTGAGCTTTTATCGGAAACGAGGGTTGAAAGAGCCTGATTAAATCCTGCGGGGTTTTTGGCAAGGTTTAAAATAACGGTTTTTCCGCCAATTTCAAAACTTTCCATTCTGCCAATCTGGGGTTTGTAGCTGTCGAATACTTTGTTTACATCTTTAGTGTCAAATCCGCACTGCATAAAAGCGCAAAGGGATGCGAGGATGTTGTAGATATTATAAAAACCGCGGTAGTTGAGTTTGAGAGGAAGCGTTGAATCGCCGTGATGAACGTTGAACGCAAGACCTCCCGAAAGATTTACTTCCCTTGCGGCATAATCAAGCTGAGGACGCTTGAAACCGCATAACGGGCATTTGTAGTCTCCGAGCTGGCTGTAGTGATAGTAGCTGTATTCAAGCTCTGCACCGCACTCAAGGCAGAATCTGCCTTCCTTTGTTTCGCGCATGCTGATATTGCAGTTTTCATCTATACCGTAGAATATGCATTTTCTTTCTTTTGAAAAGCCCACGCAAAGAGGGTCGTCCCCGTTTAAAATAAGCTCGGTATCCGGAAGCTTTTGAAGAGCTTCATTAAGAAGATACACCGTCATATCTATTTCGCCGTAGCGGTCAAGCTGGTCACGGAATAAATTTGTTATAACAATTTTATCGGGAGTAACGTGGGGTATAACACGTCTGAGGCTTGCCTCGTCGCATTCTATTGCGGCGCAGTCGGCATTGAGCTTTCCGAAAATATTTGAGCATCCGATGAATGCGCACGCAACTCCCGGGAGCATATTTGCGCCCACGTTGTTGCACACAACTCTTTTCCCCTGCGATTTAAAAAGCGAGTAGAGAAGATTGTTTGTGGTGGTTTTTCCGTTTGTTCCGCACACCATAACAACCGGACCCTTCATCTGGGATGCAAGGTCTTTTAAGATGGAAGGTGAAATTTTCATTGCTATCTCACCCGGAAGAGAGGTGCTCTTTTTCCCTGCAAGCTTACCTGCAATAATGAGGAGTCGGCAAGCTATAATGGCGAGTATATTTCGTAATTTTCTCATAAATATCTGCTCCTTGTGTGATAACTGAATCTGTTTTACCAAAATTATATCACAATTATGTTTTTCGTTCAATTACTTTTTAAATATTTTTTCGAGTTTTTTCTTGTGGCGGCAAAGCTTTTCTGTGCACCCTGAGCATCTCAGGTTAAGATTTGTGTTTTCGCAAAACCTTTCCGGGCGCATCATTGCGGCAATCTCCCAGCGCAAAAGAAGAATAATTGCGAAAATAAAAAGCGTTGTTGCAAAGAGGTTATCAACAAACACGAGAGGAGTGAACATCATAGCGTAATCCCAATTATAGATACGGCAGGTTGTGCAGCATTTGTTTTTCATAATCCACGCCTGAAACGGGCAGAAAAACAGAATGCATATGATGTCACACACCGAATAGAAAAGCGAAATCAGAATAAGTTCATTTGACGATATAATATCAAGGTAATATAAAACTCCGATAGCGCCATTGAGCATCAGCCATACAATTGCCACAAAAATCACCGACAAAGCCGATTGCTTTTCGGGAACCGTTTCGCCCGAGCTTTTCATATTGCGCGCAAATTGCTTCTGACATCCCATATTTTCAAGCTTCGACGGAAAGAAACGCAGAATCATTTCCACTAAAAATATTACCCATATGCAAGATAAAATAACCGGCTTGTGCCGTGAGTCTCCAAAAAGATTTGCTTCGCCGTATTTTAATAGAGTATATACATATAAAAACACTGCTGCCAATAAAAGGAAAGCACGGAATATGAGTTTGATATAATTAAGTGTAAGTTTGAATTGAGGAATCTGATTTGTTGCTTTAAACATAGTAGGTTTCTCCTGAATATAAGTTGCATTCAGTTTAAATTATAATTAATACTTATTTTTATGTCAATATGCAAAATGGTTAAAATTTGAAAAACAGAGAAATTTTAAAAAACACAAATTTGAGTTTTCCCATTTTGAAACTCTAAAATCCCCGAAACCTATGCGGATGCTTGATTTTTGACGATTGTAAAAATGAAATTGTAATGCAAATAAAATTTGATTTGTTGGGATGATGAAACAAGGTTAGTGCGTTGTAGGGGACGGCGTCCTCGACGTCCCGTTTTTGCGCCAATGCGGGACGTCGAGAACACCATCC
>JAZSOL010000143.1:0-4561 GCA_045536915.1 Clostridia bacterium | reverse complement strand
GGCAAATCAGCAAAATTTAAAACCTTTTACAAGCGAGCAAAGCCACGAAGAAGCCGTGCAAAATGGGAAAAAAGGTGGAATCGCTTCGGGAGTATCAAAAAGAAATAAAAAAATGCTCAAAGAATGTCTTGAAGAACTTCTCGAAAAAGAAATTGTTGACACAAACGGAGAATTAAACACCGGAGCAGGAGCGATGGCTGTGGCGGTTTTTAAAAAAGCACTTGAAGGCGATTTGAAAGCTTTTGAAGTTGTACGCGACACAGCCGGACAGAAGCCTGCAGAAAAGGTTGTTGTTTCCAACATAGATCCGGATGTTATTGCACAGGTTGAAAGAATGGTTAACGAATGACTTGCGAACAGGCGGTTACTTTTCTTAAAAATAACCCTTATAAATTCGGGCATCTTGTAGGCTTTACAAAGCTGACGGAACTCCACAACAAATGGATAATTGATATGATCCGAGGGAAAGGAGATAAAACACTTCAAGCACACCGAGGTTCATACAAAACAACTTGCGTATCAATTGCACTTGCGCTTATTATTGTTCTTTTGCCAAACAAGAGAACGCTGTTTATGCGTAAAACCGATACAGATATCAAGGAAATTGTTTCGCAGGTAAAGAAAATACTTTTAAGCGAACAGATGAGATATTTCGTCAAATGTATTTATGGCGTTAATCTTGAACTTGCAACGGCAACGGCAAACGAAATAACAACAAACCTTACAAATGACCCAAGAGGTACGTCACAGCTTGTCGGTATTGGTATGGGAAGTTCCATAACAGGTAAACACTTTGACCTTATATTCACAGACGACATTGTCAACGTTACGGACAGAACATCAAAGGCCGAGCGTGATAAAACAAAAATAGCATATCAAGAATTGCAAAACATCAAAAACCGAGACGGACGGATTTTCAACACAGGAACGCCCTGGCATAAAGACGATGCCTTTGTTTTAATGCCGAACCCGGAAAGATGGGATTGTTATTCAACAGGACTTATGAGCGAGGAAGAAATTGCAGGAATTAAAAGCAAGATGACTTCCTCGCTTTTTGCTGCAAACTATGAACTTCGGCATATTGCGGCGGAAGATGTTATTTTTGATAATCCCAAAAAAGGTGCAGACCCTGCGCTTGCGGAACAGGGCGTTTGCCATATTGATGCGGCTTACGGCGGCGAAGACTTTACGGCATTTACAATCTGCAATAAAAAAGACGGCAAATACTATATGCTCGGCAAACTTTGGAAAAAGCACGTTGATGATTGCGAAGATGAAATAATAAGGCTTCGGAAAGAGTTCAATGCCGGAAAGATTTATTGTGAAGATAACGGCGATAAAGGATATCTTGGCAAATCGCTTCGTGCGAAAGGCGAAAGAGTTGGAATATATCACGAAAGCACAAATAAATTCCTTAAAATCACCAGTTACCTTAAAGCAGAATGGCAGAATGTTTATTTTGTTGCAGGAACAGATGAAGAATATATTGAGCAGATTTGCGATTATAACGAAAACGCCGAACACGACGACGCTCCGGACAGCGCGGCTTCAATAGTTCGCAAACTTTGGAAAAAGCAAAACACAGACAATGATTATAAACCAAAATTTATGATGTAATGGGGTGGGAAAGTTTTGAAAACATATCAAGATTTACTTGCGCTTGGGGATAACGACAGAGCAAGAAAAGATTTTCTTCGTGATGTTGTAAATGAGCATAAATCTTCTGAACTTTATAAAACTGCGGTTATTGCGGAGGCTTACGACAGGCAGGAAAACCCGACAATCGTTCAGTATAAAAGAATGATTACAAATATGCTCGGACAGCAAGTAGAAGACCTTTGGCACGCCAATTATCGCCTTGCAAGCAACCATTTTAACAGATTTGTAACGCAGGAAAACCAGTACCTCCTCGGAAACGGTCTTAATATCGAAGAAAAAATCAAAAAAGAAAAACTCGGAACGGATTTTGATATGCGCCTTGTCGATATGGGAAGAAACTCCCTTGTTGACGGGGTTTCTTTTGGTTTTTTTGATAAGGATAAATTAAGAGTTTTCAGCATTCTTGAATTTGCACCTCTTTACGATGAAGAAAACGGCGCGCTTCGGGCAGGAGTTCGTTTCTGGCAGATAGACCCTTCCAAACCCACAAGATACACGCTTTTTGAAGAAGACGGATATACGGAATATATTTACAATTCCGAGAAGAGCGAAAACATTGAAGAAATGCAGCCGAAACGAAAATACATTCAGATCGTTCAGACTTCGGAAGCTGACGGAGTTGAAATTTTTGACGGAGAAAATTATCCGAGTTTCCCCATTATTCCCATGTGGGCAAACGAACATCACCGCTCCGAACTTTGCGGAAGACGCGAAACGATAGATTGTTATAACCTTATCGAAAGCGGTTTTGCAAACAACCTCGACGACGCTTCGGAAATCTTCTGGATCATCAAGAACGGCGGCGGAATGGGCGACGTTGAACTTGCACAGTTTATTGAAAGAATGAAAACTGTCAAGGCGGCTTCGGTTGACAGCGAAGAAGGCGGCGGTGCGGAAGCACACACAATTAACGTGCCTTATGAAGCAAGGGAAAAACTTCTTGAAAGGCTTGAAAACGACCTTTACAAAGATTTTATGGCGTTCAACGTTGAGAAAATTGTAGGAAGTGCAACGGCAACGGAAATCAACGCAGCATATCAGCCATTCGACAACAAAGTTGATAAATTTGAATACTGCGTTTTTGATTTTATAGTAAGGCTTTTTGAGCTTGTCGGAATTACCGAAGAAGCAAAACCTTTTAAGCGTTCCAAAATTACCAACCAGCTTGAAACGACACAGATGGTTTTAATGGCCGCGCAGTATCTTGACGATGAATCGGTTCTTAACAAACTTCCCTGGCTGACTTCTGAAGAAATAAAAGAAATCATTGAAAGAAAAGATGCGGAAGCGGTTGAAAGGTTTTCGGCTCCGGCGGTTAAAGAGGAAGAAGTGGTTGAATGAGTGACTATGCTCACGATTACACCGATGAAAAGATAAACGAACTTGAAAAGCGCATAACAGCGCATTACAGGCGGGCGTTTGACGAACTTTCGCAAAAGGCGGCAAACTATTTTACTCAATTTGAAAAACGCGACAAAGAGCAACTGGAAGCGTTAAACCGCGGGGAAATAACCGAGCTTCAATATCAACAATGGCGGCTTGCTCAAATAGGCAGAGGAAAACGCTTTGAAGCTATGAGAGACGATGCGGCGGAAAGGCTTACAAAAGCAAATCAAATAGCCTGCGCTTATATAAACGATGAAACACCAGATATTTTTGCTGTTAACAGAAATCATCTTGCATACGGTCTTGAAAAAGAATACGGCAACATTGGATTTACCATTTACGATGAGCAAATGGTTAAAAAACTTATTGCGGAGCAAAAAGATTTTCTCCCTGCACCGAGTATAAACGTTCCGAAAGACCTTTGGTGGAACAAACAGCTTATAACCGCAGAAATGACAAGCGGAATTTTGCAGGGCGAAAGCACCGGAAAACTTGCGGACAGATTTATGAACGTTACTGACGCAAACAGGGTTTCGGCAATAAGAAACGCAAGAACGTTTTGTACTGCGGCGGAAAACGCGGGAAGACAGGACGGATATAATGCGGCGGCAAAGCTTGACATTAAAGGTTTAAGAAAAGAATGGGTTGCAACGCTTGACGGAAGAACAAGGCACAGCCACAGAGAGCTTGACGGACAAACGGTTGGCTGGAACGAAAAGTTCCATTCGATTCTCGGAAGTGAAATGCGATATCCCGGTGATAAAGAAGGCGCAAAAGCTGGCGACCTGTATAACTGCCGATGCACAATGATAACCGTTGAAAAGAGCGGGATTGTTGCGGAAGAAGTTAAACGCCGAGCGGGAAATGAAGTTGTTTCCGATATGACTTATAAAGAATGGGAAGAATGGAAGAAGGTGACCGCAGATGGCTGACGTTGAGTTTATTGATAACAGCAAAATTATAAATCAGAAAATCGAAGCGGCATATAAACGCGCGCTTGAAAGAATCGGACAAACGGCAGAAGGTTTTGCAAAAAAACTTTGCCCGGTCGATACAGGCGGACTTCGGAACAGTATAGGCCACAAAGTCCACAATCACGATGCTTATATCGGAACAAACAAAGAATACGGTGCTTATGTTGAACTTGGTACAGGAAAATATTATCCGGGAGGAAGGCAAACACCCTGGGTATATAAAGACAGCAAAGGAAACTGGCACATGACGCACGGTCAAAGGGCACAGCCTTATTTAAAGCCTGCGGCGGCAAATCATACGCAAACTTATAAAAACATAGTTGAGGATGAAATGAGGAACGGATAACCGTTCTTTTTTTTATTGGTAAAATCCGCGAAAGCGGTTTTTATACAACATCTTTAGGGCAGCACCCGAAACAGCGAGAAAGGATGTATTTATTTATGGCAGACTTTGAAGAAATCATTAAAAAGCACGTTGACGGAGAAGGGAATATTCCTGCTTCCGCTATCGGAACCGTTGTTGCGGCTATCAAAACAGCAGT
>JAZSOL010000205.1:0-3029 GCA_045536915.1 Clostridia bacterium | reverse complement strand
GGACGTACGATGTTTTCTGATAACGGGACGATGTGGGCATCGTCCCCTACGCATAAACAATAGCATTTGTGTGCCGTAGGGTCGATTCACGAATCGACCGGAATGTGCAAAACTATGCGGGCAATTCGTGAATTGCCCCTACTACTTTATAACATTTAAAATTTGATTATCGTAGGGTTCGGCGTCCTCGACGAACCGTTATTTTTCATTTTGCTACAGCCTCTTTTTGAATTGAAAATTACAATGTGGATAAATCAAAACAGCTAAATTCGCCTTACGGCGAGCTAAATTACTTCGTAGCTAAATTGACCTGACGGTCAACTAAATTGCCCTACGGGCAGCTTTCGGCGAATTTAATTTAGCTGTTTTGAAAAAACAATTTAGCTATCAAACGTAGTTTGATAATTTCGCTTTGAGCGTAGCTCAAAATTTAGCTTCATCACCCCGATAAATCCCAATTTTGCGATTGATTCAAAAAAATGGAAAAACTCAAAAATTCAACACAATTGACATTTTTCATATAAGGTATTATAATTAAATAAAAAATCATTAAATCACACAGTGAACCGTAATCAAAATAATGAATATATGCATTAAACAATGCATAACTCATATTCACTATTTACCAATATCCATTCACTATGTTGTCAGGAGCTATAAATGAAAGAAATTATCCGGAAGTTGTATCAGACAGGAAATTTAAGCGACGCAGATTTATATGAGCTTATTTCCTGTTTGGAAAACGATAGTCTGCTTTTTGAAAAAGCGGAAATAACAAGAAAAAAACACTACGGCAACAAGGTTTTCATAAGAG
Source organism: Clostridia bacterium (assembly GCA_045536915.1). GTDB lineage: Bacteria > Bacillota > Clostridia > UMGS1810 > UMGS1810 > RGIG1828. Next base: position 2,215 of record JAZSOL010000205.1, on the reverse strand, counting down.
GCCTTATTGAAATTACCAATTATTGTAAGAACGACTGCCTTTATTGCGGCATAAGAGCATCAAACAAAAAAGCAGTGCGCTATCGCCTTTCAGAGGATGATATTCTCATCTGTTGCGATACGGGTTATGCTCTCGGATTCAGGACCTTTGTTTTGCAGGGGGGAGAGGATGCGCATTTTAGTGATGATAAAGTTTGCAGTATTGTGGATAAAATAAAGAAAAACCATCCGGATTGTGCCGTTACTCTTTCTCTCGGGGAAAAAAGCTATGAAAGTTATAAGGCATTTTACAGCTGCGGTGCCGACAGGTATCTTTTAAGGCACGAAACAGCCGATGCAAACCATTATTCGCGTCTGCATCCCGAAAAGCTTAAATCTGAAGAACGCAAAAGATGTCTTTTTGACCTGAAAAAAATCGGATATCAGGTCGGAAGCGGTTTTATGGTGGGTTCGCCGTATCAGACAACGGAAAATATTATTGCAGATTTGCGCTTTTTGCAGGATTTAGAGCCGGATATGATAGGAATAGGACCTTTTATTCATCATTCAGACACTCCGTTTGCTTCTTTTGATGATGGAAGTGCAGCTCTTACTTTAAGGCTCATTGCAATTTTGAGGCTTATGTTCCCAAAAGCGCTCATTCCGGCAACAACGGCTCTCGGAAGCATATGTGCCGACGGCAGGGAAAGAGGAATTAAGGCAGGCGCTAATGTTGTTATGCCGAATCTTAGCCCGCAGGATGTGAGAAAGCATTATGCACTCTATGAAAACAAGGCTCATCTGGGAAAAGAGGCGGCAGAGGGACTTGAAATCCTTAAGGCAAGTATGGAAAATATTGGGTACGAAATAGTTGTTGACAGGGGGGACAGATGCAAATGAAGCGCAGAGCAGGTAGCTTTTCTCTGATGAAAAGAATGAACACAGCATTAATACTGAATATCATACGCGAAAAGGGAACTATATCACGAACTCAGCTTGCCTCCGAAACAGGACTTACTGCCGCAACAGTTACCAACATAACGGCAGAGCTGATTGATAACGGGCTTGTAACAGAATTCACAACCGGAATTTCCACCGGTGGCAGAAAACCTATTTTGCTTCGCATAAATTCAGATGCTTTTTTTATTGCATCGGCATATGTGAGTCCCGACAAGGTGGAGGTTGCGGTTGCTGATTTTGGCGCAAACATCATTTTCTACAAGCACCGTTCCATAACAGATGCAGTTACGCCTGATGAATGCGTTGATTACATTGTTAATTCTCTCGGCAAGTTTGAAAACAAAGAAAACAAAAAGATTATCGGTCTTGGAGTGGCACTTCACGGAATAGTGAATTCAGGCGAGGGAACGGTGATAAATGCACCGAATTTAAACTGGAAAAACGTGCATTTCAGAGAGCTTCTTGAAGAAAAAACCAACATTCCTGTTTTGACCGACAATGATGTACGTCTTATGGCTCTTGCGGAGATGTGGTTTGGTACGGCAAGATATGATGAAAGCTTTGTGCTCCTATATATAAGCCGGGGTGTTGGAAGCGCAGTTGTTATAGGCGGAAAGGTTTTAAGAGGATTCACTGAAAGTGCGGGAGAAATAGGGCATTGTATGATTGACCCGGCAGGGCCTGTTTGCGAATGCGGGAAAAAGGGCTGTTTGCAGGCTCTCACCAATGAAAAAGCAATGCTTGAAAATCTTAAAGAAAATCTGCATCTCACAGACATTCTGAATGAATCGTCTGATTGTGCAGACATTGTGGATGCATATCTTAATCAGAACGACAAAGCGGCAACGATTGTCATTGAAAATGAAATCAAGCATTTGAAAACGGGAATCTCAACCATTATTAATATGATTAATCCGGAGCTTATTGTTCTCAACACCGATATCAAGGATTTTGATATTGCAACAACAGAAGAACTTTCAAAGTGTGCAAAGGAAGAATCTCTCGGCGCAACGGGGAATGAATGCACGGTGAAATATTCGCATTTAGGAAAGAGAAGTGTGCTCAAAGGTGCTATTGCGCTTGTTATGAGTTCGGTGTATGACAATCCGCAAAGCATATGGGAGAAATGATTGTGATGTTCCACGTAGAACAATTTTAATGTGCAAATAAAAGCGAAAGAATGGAGTTCCGTCAAAAGAAATATGCCTCTCCGATGCTAATGAACGGATCAAACGCATTAAAAATCCTCTTTTCAGCGGTCGCCGTCGAATGCATCA
>JAZSOL010000013.1:0-2129 GCA_045536915.1 Clostridia bacterium | reverse complement strand
AACACCGGTTATACCTGATATAAATCAGGAAATTGATAAGATTTCCGGTTTTCTTAAAAAGCTTGAAAACGTAAGACAATATGAGCTTTTACCTTATCATCCTCTCGGGCAGACCAAGAGCAAGGCTCTCGGAGCAGAAATAACTCAATTTACAGTACCATCCAAAGAATATATGAAGGAGCTGGAAAAATATGCTTTCATACGCTGACAGATTAAAACATATGAGAGAAACCAAAATACGCCATACCCTTGAAAAGAGAAAGCAGAACGGCTACACCGACCTTGATGATTTCGGCACCGTTCCCATTTCTGAAGGCTACAGGGTGATTCCATGGTACAACAGCTCAAACGGGAGCTTCTACGGCTATGACGGAATGAGCGAAAATTTCTGCCGTGTTATTGATGCGCATGAGCCCTATGTAGACCCGATGGAAATGCTCTGTGGCAGATGGAGAGACATGCTCGTTAACTACCGCGGAGATTTGCATTATATGCCCGACTGGCTGAAGGATAACCTCAAAAATCTTGAATTTGTAAAAAACGGTGCAACAAATCAATGGAGCAAAAGATGGGACGAACAGCGTTTCCCTTATGACCACCTGAAGCCGTGGCAGAAAAAATATAATATTACCACAGGCATAGATGCCGATGCTCACTTTGCCTGTGACTATTCCATTGGCTTTGAGCTTGGTTTTGGCGGATTTCTTGAAAAAATAAACAAATACCGCAAAATCAATCCGGAAAAAGAGGATTTCTACATAGCCGAAGAAAAGGTTGTGCTTGCCATAATCCGTTTTATCGACAGACACATAGAAAAAATAGAGAGCATGCTTGAAGATACTTCCGAACCCGAAATCCGGGAGAATCTTGAAAATATGCTCGCCACCTGCCGTGCCGTAAGGCTGAATCCGCCCCGGACCTTCCGTGAGGCTTGCCAGTGGACGGCGTTTTTTAACTGTGCATCACGTATCTACACCCGTGACGGTGCAGGCTTTCAGCTCGATACCCTGCTTTATCCGTTTTATGAAAAAGATGTAAAAGAAGGTATTCTTGATGATGAAACGGCAAAATTCCTGATTGCAAATCTTTTGCTTACAGACCCTCATTACTATCAGATTTCCGGAGTGGACGAAAACGACCGTGATATCACAAACCATCTTTCCTATCTGATTTTAGAGGCGGCAGACAGCATTAATATTTCATGCAATCTTACCGTTCGCTGTCATGAAAACTGTGATAAGGAGTTTTTTGACAGGGCAGTATATTATCTTGTGAAAAACAAAAACGGATGGCCGAGGTTTTGCAACGACAAAGCCCTTTGCGAGGGTTATATGAAAAACGGAGCCGATAAAAAGACCGCCCGTGCAAGAATTGCGGTGGGGTGCAACTGGATGAGCGTGCCGGGCAGGGAATTCCCTATGAATGATACGGTGAAAATAAACATTGCAAAAGTGTTTGAGGAAGCTCTTAAGGATATGAAGTCCGAAAGCGAAATGAGCACCACCCGTCTTTTTGAGCTGTATGAAACCCATCTCAGAAAAGCAATAGAAATAACAGCCGCCGGCATAAACCTTCACATAGATCATGCATGGGAGGTTACTCCGGAGCTTGTTATGAATCTTATGATGAAAAACACTCTTGAAAAAGGACTCGACATCTCTCGGTGTGCTGAGCTGTATACCATAGGAGTTGACGGAGCAGGGCTGGCGGTGGTGGCAGATTCGCTCGGTGCTCTGGAGGTAAGAGTGGAAGAAGAAAAGGTTCTTGGCTGGAATGATGTGTATGATGCGCTTGAAAGCAATTTTGAAAATAAAAGAACAAAGAGCATACTAAGCTCTGCACCCAAATACTGCGGAGGCAACACCGCCTCCGATAAATGGGCAAAAATACTTACGGATTCGTGGGTTAAAAATATCAGAAGCTGCAAAATGCCAAAAGGCAGACAGCTTGTGCCCGGATGGTTCTCGTGGTCAAGAAGCATAGAATATGGTGCCGCAGTGGGAGCTACTCCAAATGGCAGAGGAGCAGGCGAGCCTATTTCCCACGGAGCCAATCCGAATCCTCATTTCAGAACAGATGGAGCAGTAACGGCACAGTCAAACGCAATAGCATCAGTACAGTGCGGCTAC